>JAAUSC010000103.1 GCA_012031965.1 Scytonema sp. RU_4_4 | reverse complement strand
ATGAAACAGTGAACACAGCATCCATAATAATAGTGGCGTTTCCCCAAACTCCCCGCAACCTATCTCCCAACTGTCTCAACATCTCCTCTCCCTGTTCCGAGAGATAAGCGCGGATAAATTGCTGCATCTGTTCTTCCGTCAGGGGTTGCATTTCCAGTTTTTTGGCAATGTCCAAGTCGCCACCTATACCCAAATCCCGTGTGGTGAATATCATTTGTGTTTGGGGGTGGTTCTGGCGGAATGCTTTCAAATCTCGCCGTGCTTCTTCTGATGGTAATTCATTGATACCATCGACTAACAGCAACAATTGCCCATCAAACAGCAACTTTTCAATTTCGGTAATCTCTAAGAATAAGTTATACCGTTTGAAAAAATTCTGGAGCAACTCCAGTACTGATTTCTGGTAATACCTCAACTCTACTAGTACGGGAATAGGCGACTTACTATGACGCGTCTCTACATTCGCTTCTTCCAACAACAACCGCGCTAACGCTGTGGATTTTCCTGAACCAGGACGTCCTACTAATAGTACATGGTTTGGTGCATATTGCCGCAAACCTTCCAAGACGCTGAAACGCTCAATTTTCTCCTGCTTCTCCCCTCGCTCATTGTCGCGCTCAACTGTTTGTACCATTAAATCAAAATCCCACAGGGGAATATCCGATTTTGATTCAGTTTTCTTGCGTCCAAGGACATCCGTGAAAGTGTAGGTTTCCCACCACTGGGCGTATGCTTGGCAAACTGAGTTGAGATAGCTACTCCAATCGAGCATGTTAAGCGAGTTGAGATAAAGGGGGAAGATATTTTAGCAGTCAAAGACTTTCCTTTATCATAATCTCTGTAATTTCTGCGTGGGCGAGTGTTTACAACTCGTTGGAGAGTGTTTACAACTCGTCGGAGAGTGTTTGAGACTCGCCGGAGAGTCTTTAGGACTCGTCGGCGAGTGTTTGAGACTCGTCGGCGAGTGTTTGGGACTCGTGAGCGAGTCTATAATAAGGGTGGCGGAGGCATTATTATGGTGAAAGGTAAGCTGGTATCGCCGTCTATGAATTTTCAAGCCATTGCAAGTTTGAATAAAGAAGCGCTATATATTGAGGCAGAGCCTCAAGTTATGCATTCCCCGGCAGAGCCAGGGAACGAGGAAATCACGCAAAACCCCTCCCCTTACTAAGGGGAGGGGAACTTTGGCTACGCCAAAAGCGGGGTGAGGTTTTTTATCCCCTCACTTGACTCTGCTGCACTTGCTGCAATAACTTCTCCAAACTTTCCGCTGGTGCAAGACACTTCAAACCTTGGCAAACTAACCCGACACTACTCTCTGGTAACTTCGACACTGCAACAAACGCAGTACACGGTAAATACATGGAGTTGAGAGTTTGTATCTGCTCTGCGCTCGTGCGGATTAAGGTACAGTTACGATACCAATCTAAGGCTGTAAACAAACTGGGACAAGCTTGGGGAGCACGGCTCATGACGCTTCTAAATGCTTTTAAGCCTTGCTCGGCTAAATCTAAATAATCTAGATTATCGGTGACAAGAGCAAGACGCACAAGGTTGGCGATCGCCACTCCATTTGCTGAAGGTGTGGCGTTATCTGCATAGCTGCGTTCTCGCACAATTAAGTCTTGACTTGCGTCACTTGATGTGTTGTAGTATCCGCCAAGTTCTACACTCCATAGATATTCGTGGAATTCTTCTTGAATGGCGATCGCCTTTTCTAACCAGTTTTTTTCTTCAGGAGAACAAGCATGTAAATCCAGTAGCGCTTTGATAAAAAAGGCGTAATCTTCAGATTGAGCTAGGACAGTCACTTGTCCCTCATAATTCAATCGGTAAAAACGCCCATCGACAAATTGATTATCTAATATAAAGTTCGCCGCTCCTGCTGCAAGTTCCAAGTACTCTGGTTGTTGGAAGACTGCATATGCTCTTGCTAAACCGGAAATCATCAAGCTATTCCAAGCGACAATCATCTTTGCATCTGTCACTGCGGGAATGCGTCCTTTCCAGTTTCCTGTTTTTGCTTCTTGGTTATTGCGAGCTGGGGGGAAAGTTTCTACAAATTCAGGTGCTGCACCATAGCGAACTGCAAACAGTTTTGCTAATGAGTTTTCCAGTGTTTCACTGAGTTGTCCTGGATAACGCCTTTGCAACACGTTCTTCTTCTCAAAGTTACCGTCAGGCGTTACTGTAAACTGTTGTTGTAATTCTGTTAGTTCTTCTGGAGTCAAGAGTTGTTCCAATTCGCTGTAACTCCAGACGTAAAACGCGCCTTCCTCTGGTTCTGCTTCTGTGGGAGTGGTGAAACTATCTGCGTCTTGAGCCGCATAAAAGTATCCAGATGGCGCTGTCATTTCTCGCTTTAGCCATTGGACGGTTAGGGCGATCGCCCTTTGGGCGGCTCCCTGCTGGAGCATCGCTCTTTCAAAAGCTGGTTCTTGTACGCCTGTGCTCCACACATTTGCGAGATACTCTACAATTTGTCCGTTATCGTAGAGCATTTTTTCAAAGTGCGGTACTGTCCAAGTGTGATCAACGGTGTAGCGATGAAACCCACCACCCGCATGATCGTAAATCCCGCCCAGTGCCAGGTCTAGTCCTCGTTGCTTACAAACTTGCTTGCTATCATATCGAGATTGTTCCCAGGCTGAACCTGGGAACAAGAATCTACCTCCCCTTAATGCAAGTTCCGCGTAGGGAATCATCGGGAAGCTGTTACCGTGTTGACTAGGTGTAATGATGCCAGTGGATGTTTCCCAGCCTTTGTGCAATAATTCCTTATCTTGCGATTCTGTGATTCCTTCGTGTTCCAACACTGCGGAGGTGAGGAGGGACTCAAGAATAGCTGCTTTGCGCTCACTTAAATTTTCTTTTTCTGTGTCGTAGTAGTGACGAATTGCTTGCAGGACTTGTAAAAACCCAGGACGACCATAACGTGGTTCAACCGGGAAGTAAGTACCTGCATAGAATGGTATTAAATCATCTGGGGTGAGAAAAACGTTCAAAGGCCAACCCCCTTGACCGCTCATCATCTGCAAAGCTTGCATATAAATGCTATCAAGGTCTGGTCTTTCTTCTCTATCTACTTTGATCGGAAGAAAATTGGTATTCATGTACTCAGCAATAGCCAGGTTGGAAAAAGCCTCACCTTCCATCACAGTACACCAGTGACAACTGGAGTAACCAATGGAAAGAAATATTGGTTGATTCTGCGCCTTTGCCGTTGTGAGTGCTTCGTCAGACCAAGACCACCAATCAATGGGGTTTTCGGCATGTTTGCGGAGGTAGAGGCTTTTAGCTTGAGCTAAACGATTAGTCATGATAAGATACTCGACGACAGCCTTCTTTAGCTCAGTCTATCTTGTTACAGAAATATTGACTGCAAAGCCTCTAAGTACTCCGTAGTTGAACTGACTTATAAGTTAAGAAGCTAAAGTTAAGAAGCTAAAGTTAAGAAGCTAAAGTTAAGAAGCTAAAGTTAAGAAGCTAACACTTTCTTTATATTAGACAAGAGAATTTTATTCAAAAGTGTTAAACAGCGCTCTAGCAATGGGTACTGGCTGCGTATTTGAAGGTTGTGTCGTCCCCGTCTTGATAGTTGTTGGAGTAAGACCCACTATCAGATGGAGTAAAAAGGTGATGATGGCGGCTTGCACAAATTTTTCTAGCATGGCAACTTCCTCTAACTCTAGGTGACTGACATCTTAAGTAGAATTGGTTATACCGATTGCTCCCTAATATAATTCCTCTACCTAAGGAAGTAGTTAAATTCCGGAAAAGGCTAGTAAAAATGCTGACAAATTTATAGAAAAGTCACAAAATGAAACCTTCTCAATCAATTTGGTTTTTTGGAGAAATGGGGTATGTGATTGCTGCAAAACAATCAGCCGTTGCAATCGATAAAATGTATGTACATTAGTGACAAGCACTCAGCATGATTCCTATCGTTATTGAACAATCAGGTCGTGGCGAACGCGCCTTTGATATTTACTCACGCCTGTTACGTGAACGCATCCTTTTTTTAGGACAACCGATTGATAGCAACGTAGCTAACTTGATTGTTGCCCAGTTGCTGTTCTTGGATGCAGAAGATTCAGAGAAAGACATTTATATGTATATCAACTCTCCCGGGGGTTCGGTAACGGCAGGTATGGGGATATTCGATACTATGAAGCACATCCGCCCAAATGTCTGTACAATTTGTACAGGATTAGCAGCGAGTATGGGCGCTTTTCTGCTCAGCGCTGGAACCAAGGGTAAACGGATGAGTTTACCTCACTCTCGGATAATGATTCATCAACCTTTGGGTGGCGCTCAAGGACAAGCGACTGATATCGAAATTCAAGCACGTGAAATTCTCTACCATAAGCGCAAGCTAAATGATTATTTAGCTGAACACACTGGTCAGCCATATGACAAAATTGCTGAGGATACAGAGAGAGACTTCTTTATGTCGCCTGACGAAGCAAGGGATTATGGATTAATCGACCAGGTGATTGACCGTCACGCTACTGGTAGCCGTCCAATGGCTGTGGTGTAGTCATTAGTCATTAGTCATTAGTCATTAGTCATTAGTCATTAGTCATTAGTCATTAGTCATTAGTCAAAAAGTGTTTGACTCTGGACTCTGGACTCTGGACTCTGGACTCTGGACTCTGGACTCTGGACTTTTGACTTTTGACTTTTGACTTTTGACTTTTGACTTTTGACTTTTGACTTTTCAAAATCCTGCTAATGGGTCGGGAGGTGTGGGTTGAGATTCTAGGTATCTGAGAAAATCGTGCAATTCTTCGTCAGTGAGCAAATGACGCGATCGCTTGGCGTAAGTTTTAATCAGATAATCCCGCCCCTGTTCCGTTGTCCAACCTAAGCGCTGCATTTCAACACCTATTTTCGCGATATCATCGGACTGATCCACAGGTTCGCTCTTCTTCTTTTTCCTCGCCGTAGCTGTCTGTGTAGGTACATCCTCTAATGAACTGCTGTAATTGCGTGACACAAAGGGTGTGACATTACTCGGAGCAATATCCGGTATCGTATTATTTTCTACTTGGTTCCCAGACATCATCCCCAAATTTTCTAATTTTTCTAATTTTTCTAATTTTTTTAATGAGGTATCGAAAAATTGGGTTTCTTGTTTGTCAGTCGTAGAAAAGCGTTCAGTTATGTCCTGGTTTGTGGTCTCGTTTTTATCGACCTCAGATGAGACGAGTGGGGGTGTTGGGATGACTTCTGTTTGAGGAAAAGTGTTGAGAGCAGGGGAATATGCAGACTCATTTAATCTGCTGGTTGTTGTGAGAGTTGACTGAACTGGCTTCACAGGTTCTGGGGAAATGACAACCGAGTCTGACGAAGTGCTCATTCCCAAAACAACGAGCGCTCTATTCCTCGCTCGATCTTCTGCTTCCTCTAGTATTTCAGCTGCAGCCATTCCAGTGGCGCGTGTGACGCCATCAATTTGTACACTTGCCCGAACAATATATTTGCCGTGATAAATTTGCACCAATTCAGAAATAAGACTGCCCTGGGGATATTTGCTCTGAAATTGAGCCAACATAATACTGCCACCAATCTAAAACAGTTACCAGTTATCAGTGACCAGTTATCAGTTTCATTCGCTTACTCACTCATAACTGATGACTGATGACTGATTTAATCCGTGCCCTGATTGTAGCATGAGGTTTTTGGAGCAAATTTTTGGCGACTCCTTGTTGAGCAAGAGTCATTGAATCGTCGTTGCTATACTAATTACCTAATAAGTATTCTCGAAGTATTTTCTGTAAGTACGCTCTATATCTACAATAATGAAGTAATGGTTCATCCTCACAGCTTATTAGCTGCTGACCTAATTGTTTCCGATCCAACATATGGGTCAATTAGATTTGTCAGCAGTTTCTCCTAGTTCAAAATCAGAGTAGCATGGCGTAAAAGTACCTTCACTCCAAGACAATCTAACACCTGCGGTTTCCCTAAAGAGAGCTTTTGGGCAGCGTGGAGAGTTCTCAAATGTACGTCAATCAAAAAGCCGTTACGTAATTACCGAGGGGGCAACATCTAAAACGGGCGTACTTTGAGAAATTGTCTGACAGAAGGAACTTGAACTTACCAACACTCTGAGGTGTTCGTGTCGTGTCCTCTA
The DNA here is from genome assembly GCA_012031965.1 of Scytonema sp. RU_4_4. Taxonomy (GTDB): domain Bacteria; phylum Cyanobacteriota; class Cyanobacteriia; order Cyanobacteriales; family Nostocaceae; genus Brasilonema. Next base: position 18,149 of record JAAUSC010000103.1, on the reverse strand, counting down.
TTATGGGTAATTTGTTTCCCGATGCGTGGCTATAGTCGTGAGGGTACACAACAAAGAACCAAATTAAAAAAAAATGATGTTTTGACCAAAGGCCGGTTCACTGCATGGAATTTTCAATCGCTACACTTCTTGCCAATTTTACTGATGATAAATTGGTGGCTCGTAAACTCTTAGAAAAGAAACTTGGTTGCGAAGATGAAGTCAGTTTACAAAAACTTCATATTGCTTTGGAGATACTGGAAAGAATCGGGGTTTTAATTAAAGAACGTGGCAAGTATCGTCGAGTCACAGAAGAAGGGCTGATTGAAGCAAAACTCCGTTGTTCCAGTAAAGGCTTTTGCTTTGCAATTCAAGATGTGGAAGGAGCCGAAGATATTTACATCCGCGAAAGTCATCTCAGTAATGCGTGGAATGGCGATCGCGTTTTGGTCAGGGTGCTCAAAGAAGGGAGTCGTCGCCGCTCCCCAGAAGGAGAGGTTAAATTAATCCTAGAACGCTCCAATCACACTTTATTAGCGCGGATTAAGCAGGTAGAAAGTGGATATCGTGCTGTACCTTTGGATGACAGGTTACTATTTGAGCTCAAACTGCAAGCAAACGGCGCTACCTTGGAACAAGCGGTTGACCACCTTGCTCATGTCGAAGTTCTACGTTATCCGTTAGCACAATATCCTCCAGTTGGTCGGGTTGTGCAAATTCTTGGGAGTGATGCTGAAGCAGCGGCGGACATAGATTTAGTCACCTGTAAGCACGATCTTTCTCGTACTTTCCCAGAAAACATACAAGAAGCAGCCTCAAAATTACCCAAAAAACTGCTAAAAGCAGATTTGAAAAATCGGCTGGATTTGCGTCAGAAATTGACTTTGACAATTATTGCTAACAGCAATGACTCTATGGTGCTAGACAATGCTTTCACCCTAGAAAAAACAGGCGAAGGACATTGGCAGCTAGGCTTTCATATTGCTGACCTTTCTCATTATATTCAACCAGACGAAGCTCTCGACCGAGAAGCACTCAAGCGGGGTCGGTCAGTGTATCTGGGTGAATTGGTGTTGTCAATGTTGCCAGAAGCTGTTGCTGAACGCTGTGCTTTATTACCGAAAAGCGATCGCTTAGCCATTTCTTTCTTAATAACGATTGATTCAAAATCAGGACAAGTCCTGGAATGGGAGGCTCAACCCAGCGTTGTCAAAGTAGACACCTCACTGAGTGAACAACAAGCAGAGGCAATTCTGACCAAGAAATCTACTAAACTCTCATCAGAAGTCGTAGAAATCGTGCAACAACTCGATAATTTGCGGCTTTTGTTAAGACAGGTCCGTTTAGGTCGCGGGTGCTTGCACCTTAATCTGCCACCAAACCAAAACCCATACTACGATGAGGGGGCTATGGGGTGTGTGGTGGTGAATGATTTACCTGTACACTCGCTCTTGACTGAGTTTGTACTACTCGTTAATCAACTCATAGCGACTCACTTTAACGCTCTGGGTATCCCTGCTATTTGGCGAGTTCAAGGTACACCTGATTCTGAAGATGTGCAAGAGATGCTAAAATTAGCAATTAACTTAGGCGTCGAATTGTCAGTCGATCCAGAAATAGATATCCAACCGCTCGACTATCAACAGTTGACCAGAGTTTTTGCAGAATCAGCATCCGAGCAAGTTCTTACCTACTTGTTGCAAGACACACTCAAGCCAGCTGCGTATAGTACAACCAAAGGACCACACTTTGGGTTGTCACTACCACAGTACATTCATTTCACTGCCCCTTTGCGGCGTTACCCGGATTTGCTCATGCAAAGGGTGTTTTATACGTTACTTGAACACGGACGCGATCGCCGCAACACCCGTGTCAAAGAACGTGTCAACCTGCGCCATTCTTCCAGCCAGAGTGAAATCAACTGGAATGTCCTACCGCCAGAATTGCAACAAGAACTTCAAAGCGATTTGATGAGGGTCATTATTCAGCTCAACGATAGAGAAAAAGAAGTTCAAGAAGCAGAAGCTGATTTAGCAGGATTGCAAAGAGCTTCACTCATGAAACAGCGCATCGGCGAAGTTTTCACTGGTGTCATTACAGGTGTTCAATCTTACGGGTTCTTTGTAGAAATTGAAGTTTCACCTGCCCAGTCAGACTCAGTAGGTAATCCTCGCGTACCTTTACGGGTAGAAGGACTCGTCCACGTCAGTTCTCTCAAAGACGACTGGTATGAGTATCGCGCCAGACAGCAGGCGTTGTTTGGTCGCAAAAATCGTGCTTCCTATAGATTAGGCGATCGCGTAGCCGTACAGGTTAAGAGCGTTGATTATTACCGCCAGCAAATCGATTTAGTCACTGTTGGCAGTGATGGTACAGTTTTTAGTAAGGATATCAATATCCCGAATGGAGAAGACACTGAACTCTACTTATCACGTGAGGATGAGGATATTGATCCTGATGATTTAGATCTGTATTCTGACGATGAATGAAGAGATGAGTTAGCAGTTAACGGTTAGTGGTTGGTTGTGATTCAGTGGTGCTTAGTACAGAAGTTACTTCATGAATCAACAACTAACAACTAACAACTAAGAGGATGTTTTAAAAGTTTTGGGCGAATATAATTCTATTCGCTACTACACAAGCAAAGTCCGCCTGCGCGGACTAACCAAAAATTAAGGGTTTTAAACCCGCGTAGTCGGGTAAAGTCTCGTGTAGCCGCGACTTACAGTCGCAAGGTCTAGTATTAATGGATACTTTACAAACATCCTCTAACAATTCCTATATCACCACTCTTCGATAACTTTCCCAGATAATTACGTGTCCATTAATACAAAGCCACTGATTTAGGCGTCTCAGGTGCATCTGGTCTGATTTACGCTGTTCGCGCTCTCAAATTTCTGCTAGAAGCCAACTATAAAATTGAATTGGTTGCTTCCAAGTCAACTTACATGGTCTGGCAAGCTGAGCAGAATCTTCGTATGCCAGTAGAAGCGACTCAACAAGAGCAATTTTGGCGACAGCAAGCTGGAGTAGAAGAATTAGGCAAATTGTGTTGTCATTCTTGGGGTGATGTTGGGGCAAACATTGCCAGTGGTTCCTTTCGCACCCTAGGAATGGTTATTATGCCATGCAGTATGGCTACAGTAGCCAAACTAGCAGCTGGTTTAAGTTCCGACTTACTCGAACGGGCAGCAGATGTCCAGCTTAAGGAGGGACGAAAGTTGATTCTCGTTCCTCGTGAGACTCCCTTTAGCTTAATTCACCTTCGTAACTTAACGACTTTAGCCGAAGCCGGAGCCAGAATTGTTCCTGCCATTCCTGCCTGGTATCACAATCCCAAAACCATAGAGGATTTAGTTGATTTTGTAGTTGCCCGTGCATTGGATCAGTTAGATGTTGATTGTATACCAATTCAAAGATGGCAAGGTCGTCAAGATTAGTCAAAATAAGGAGATAGAGAGCTGAGGAGATAGCGAGCAGGGGAGATGGGGAGCAGGAGAGAATAATCTTTGACTCGTGACTAATGACTAATGACTAATGACTAATGACTAATAACTAATAACTAATGACTAATAACTAATGACTAATAACTATGGCTGTATTTCGTTTAATTTTGTTAGTGACAGTGCTAGGAGGACTAGCCCTTTTACTAGTGCAAAACTGGTCACCTGTCCTCCCACTGATATTTTTGGGAATGAAATCCAAACCATTACCACTAGCGATTTGGATTTTGTTCAGTACTGCTGCTGGTGCTTTTACAACTATCTTCGTCACAAGCTTATTTAATTTGTCTAATTATTTTGCGGGACAACAACGTCAAACCCCTCTGAGATCACCCGCAACTGCAACGCGTAGGAGCCAAACTCGCACCGAAGAACCAACACCCCGTCCTTCTCCTCCACCATCAGATCGTAAAACTGAGTCAACACAAACTAGTGATGCACCTGATGATTGGGAAACAAACGATAGCACAGATGATTGGGACTTTGAAGAAAAAAAAGAACAAGCACCTACACCCAATTCTCAAAACACACAGGTTAGAGACTCTAGCACTTACGAACGTCAACAAGAACCCAAAAGCAGCTATAAGTCTGATTCTGTTTACTCCTACAGCTACCGTGAACCAAAAAACTCTGGAGTGGGGAAAACTGAATCCGTTTACGATGCTGATTACCGAGTTATTATCCCCCCTTATGAACCACCAACAACTCCTCAAGCCCAAACCAATCAAACCAAGGATGACGATTGGGGATTTCTAGATGACGATTTTGAAGAAGAGGATAAGCGCCCTCGTCGTTAAGTCTGTTTTACTAAATTTCACAACGCTCACGGGACTCCTGCTTGACTTTTCCGCTCATAGCAGCTTCCTGCAAGGTCATGAAAGCATTTAAGTCTTCCACATCATACCTGGTTGTCAGCAGTTGTCGCAGTTGATTTTCTGCCTCAACGGTTAAATAACCAGTTGCTAAAACTTTTTGCACAACATCTCGAATCCGAGTCATGATTGAAACCTCAAAGGACCACACTTATGGCACACTTATTTCTCAGGCTGTTCAAGATAAAATATGCGATGGCTTTATGGCTCAACCGCTTAGTTGGCAGAGCTTTTTTGCACCTGTTCCGGTAAATCGTCATATTTTACACCTTGAACAAAAACACTGATTTGCTAACTACAACTTGCTGTAACTCATTGCTGAGACACTAATATGGTGTCGTCAGAAACGCAATGTTCTTGAATACACAAAATTGCCCCATCAAGTCGTCGTCACGTTCATTTATGTTGACCGACATAGTCGAAATAAAGTTTCAGTCAAGATTTCTTAAATTTCCATATAAGCTCAAAGATACCTAAGTAAGAAGAGGCAAGTCACCTAACAAATGTTACTAAATTCGTTAGAATTTTATAGTGTATTTAATTTGACTTAATAAAAAAATAGTTATCATATTTCCTGAGATGACTTTAATTAAATAACAGTAATGAAGGTATCTGATTTAAATAAAGTAGATAAGGAATTTACAGAAGCTAAAAATCATTGGGAGTTAGAAAAATTATACATTGATTTAGGTTCTGCAAAAGGAAAATCTCTCACTCCTGTTGAAAAAAAATTCTTGCGAGGTTTGCTTTGCGGGTTTAGTCCTGCAGAAATCGCCAATACAGTTTATCAGAATCGTAGTAGCAGTACTGTTAGGGTTTATCTTTCCAATGGATTGTATAAATATATAGAAGAAATGTTGAGTAACCAAGTAGGATACTCAGTTGAAGTAAAAAATTGGAGTCGGGTGACTCATTTGCTAGAAAAAGCCGGTTATAAAAAAGCTTTACTTCAAATGGAATTCACCAGCAACCAAATCAAGACAAAAACAACCGAATTGACCATTCTAGAAGCAGTCAAAACAGAAGATTGGGGTGAAGCAGTTGATGTTAGTCTTTTCTACGGAAGGACAACAGAACTCGCTCAGATGACAGAATGGATTATCGAAGAACACTGTCGGCTTGTTGTTATCTTAGGTATGGCAGGAGTTGGGAAAACAGCTTTGTCGATTAAGCAGGCAGAACAAATAAAGGATAAATTTGATTATGTGATTTGGCGATGTCTGACGACAAGCAGCTCCGCGTCTACGCTACACCTTGCTCCTCCCCCAGAAGTCCTATTGAATCAACTCATTCACATTTTGTCACCCACACAGGAAACAACAGGTGTAGAAGATATCAATAGTCTTATTTCAATATTAATTGATTCTTTACGTTCTTCACGTTGTCTTATTGTATTAGATAATTTTGATTCTATTTTGTGCAACGAATATTCGACTAGCGACTCAGACATATATTCTACTTCTTCAACAAATCACTCCAGTATCAAAAATTCTTCTGCATACCATCTCCCTCATATTCGTTATCGCTCAGGATATGAAGGTTATGGAGAACTCATTAGACGAGTAGGTGACTCTCAACATCAAAGCTGTCTACTTGTGACAAGTCGGGAAAAACCTCAAGAAGTTGCTGTTCTAGAAGGAGAAAGATTACCTGTTCGTTGTTTAAAATTAATGGGTTTAGGCAATACTGAAAGCAGCCAAATTATCTATAATAAGGGATTTCGCCATTCTACAGAAGAAGAATGCAAATTATTAATTGATTGGTATGCGGGCAATCCTTTATTTATTAAATTAGCTGCTACTGCTATTCAGGAATTATTTGGAGGCAATATCTATAAGTTTTTAGAACAAGGCACTATAGTCTTTGGAGAAATTCGAGCAATTTTAGACCAACAGTTTAATCGTGTGTCTTATTTAGAAAAGCTAGTTATGTACTGGTTAGCTTTCAATCAAGATTTAGGCTCAATGCGTAAGTTGCAAAAAGACATTGTTCCACGAGTCTCGCAAAGATTAATATTGGAAGCAATAGAGTTATTGCAGAGGCGCTCTCTCATAGAGTGGCAAGTATCCAGTTTTTCCCAAACACCAGTCTTAATGGAATACGTTGCTGAACGATTAATTGAGGAAAATTTTAAATTAATGGCAGAGAAACCAAGTTCAATACTGATGCTCCAGACAGTTTTTGAAGCACAAATCAAAAATTACATCAGAGATTTGCGTTTAAACAACGAGATTTAACAGTTATCAGTAAAGAGTATTTGTTGCAAACTGTTTACTGTGTACTGATTTAAAGTAAAGTGAGAAGTATAGGACTTACGCACCATCTGCTAGAAACCCGGTTTCTTCGTTTGTATTTGGTTGCAAAACAGACGATGTTTGGTAGAAACCGGGTTTCTTTGCGTACTGATTTAAAGTAGAGTGAGAAGTAGTGTGTGTTAACGCTGAAGCGCAACTACAAGCCTAATGACTATTGACTTGTTGAAAGGAGTTAATCTGTACCTAATTGGCATGATGGGCGTTGGCAAGACGACTGTAGGACGCTTCTTGGCACAGCATTTGGGTTACGGATTTGTTGATATTGACACTGTGATTGAAAAAGCCGCTGGTGATAAACCGATAACCCAGCTATTTGCTGAAGAAGGAGAAGCAGCGTTTCGCCAGTTAGAAAGTAAGGTACTGTCACAAGTTTGTGCTTTTACCAAGCTTGTCATCGCAACGGGTGGAGGTATTGTCGTACAGCGAGAAAATTGGAGTTACCTGCACCACGGTTTAATTGTCTGGTTAGATGTACCAGTGGAAATACTTTGTGCTCGATTAGCAGAGGATACAACAAGACCACTGCTACAAAATGTTGATCGCAAAGCAAAGCTGCAATTTCTCCTCGAACAACGACAACATCTTTACGCACAAGCCGATCTGCGAATCACCGTGAGCGAAGGAGAAACACCAGAACAAACTGCCACACGGATTATAGAGCAGATTCCTAGCGTCTTGAAACCCGGAGTATCTCCTGCTGAATCCTAATAAAAAATTAACAATTGTTAGTAAAAATGAAAAATTTCTACTTTGTATGTAGAAAAAGTTTTCACTACATATAGAATTTTATTCACCTTTAGTCCCTAATAGGGATTATTAATATAGATATAACTCTTTGCTATCAGATTACAGACTTTTCCTTTTCCGTAATTGTCATTGATCCAGACGAAAACCGCGATATCTATACAATAGCTCCCATGATAGTCAGCGAAACTGAGTACATGATAAGGCAGGATGCCGCCACCCGCGTACAAGTGCTAAGCGAAGCACTACCGTACATTCAACAATTTAGTGGTCGAACCATTGTCGTCAAATACGGTGGTGCGGCAATGAAAGATAGTAATCTCAAAGATAAAGTCATCTGCGACATCGTATTTTTATCTTGTGTTGGTTTACGACCGATTCTCGTACATGGTGGTGGACCAGAAATTAATAGTTGGTTGGGTAAGCTGGGAATTGAGGCACAATTTAAAAATGGTTTGCGAGTGACTGATGCGCCCACAATGGATGTCGTGGAAATGGTGCTAGTTGGTCGAGTGAATAAAGAAATAGTTACCCTCATTAGCAAAGCTGGTGGTTCAGCAGTAGGAATGTGCGGCAAAGATGGTAACTTAATTAGAGCTCGACCTCAAGGTGAAGAAGGTATCGGTTTTGTGGGAGAAGTTTGCTCTGTTGATACCAAAATTTTGGAGACGCTCGTCAATAATGGTTATATTCCTGTCGTTTCTAGCGTTGCAGCAGACGAGACAGGACAACCTTACAACATTAATGCAGATACTGTCGCTGGAGAAATAGCAGCAGCAATAGGGGCGGAAAAGTTGATTTTGCTGACGGATACCAGAGGAATTCTCAAAGATTATAAAGACCCTTCTACCTTGATTCAAAGAGTAGACATTCAAGAAGCCCGCGAGTTAATTACAACAGGTGTTGTCAGTGGTGGGATGATTCCCAAGGTGAACTGTTGTGTGCGATCGCTTGCTCAAGGAGTTCGTGCAGCTCATATCATCGATGGTCGCATTCCACACGCACTGCTGCTGGAAATCTTTACTGATGTTGGGATCGGTACAATGCTTGTTGGCTCACAGTTTACGACTTAGGAGGGGAGGCGATCGCTTTGCTCCCAAACGCTGTTGTGGTAATTTTAATGCCTGTGGTGGGGTGATGGGGAGTAGGCGATCGCCTACGGCAGAGCTACGCTTAACGCCTGATGAAGGAATGGAGAGCGGTGAAGGCAATTGAATTTACCACAATCGTTCCATCGGATACCTAGTTATTTAGTAAAAGCGTAAGTTATAGCAGTCCAGAGTATAATTCGAGTCCTTTGATTTTTATCGCCGGCTACACTTGGAGCTAGGTGGTTTTTTTAATTTAGGATTATTCGGTGATGGATTTTTTAGTATACTATCAAGTAAACTCTTAACTTCGTTTTTACACTCTGTATTTCCTATACTTTCAAACTTTTTGGAAGCACTCATAAGGTCTGTTTTTCCCTTCTTTCTATCTCCATTTGGAGCTTTATATTCATTTAAACCGCTTTCGTAATATCTTTTTCCTTCCTCCTCTTCTCCGAGACCACGATCACGTTGTAATTCACATAACCAGTAGTCAGGAGCAAGTCTTATCGCTATTTTTCGGCTCTCAACTGCTTCTGAGAGTTTTCCTTGTTCATAATAGTCACTACTTTGAAAATAGTGTTTAAAGCTATTATCTATATCAGTTTCTCCTGATAGAGAAAAGCATTCATTGCTTGATTGGTTTGTATCCGTTTGCAATAATTCAGCCCTAGATTTTATAGGTAGTAAAGCCAGTATATTAAAACTTATTATGGCTAGACAAAATAAACAATTAAAATACATTGAACTATTGTTCATTAAAAAAACCTCATGTTTATTGAAGAGCAATTAGTCAGCAATGAAACTTACAAATATTTCATTGTGATTAGAACGTAGTGGAATGAGTCAATGGTAGGGGATTTTAACAATCAATAAAAATTTTTTTAGCTATATTTCTTTGTGCCTATCTGACTTCAATAGGTATAGAACTTTTTATGAATGGTTAATGAAGAGATGCTCGTCTCACATTCTTTAGATAATTAGCTCTTATTTATTACAGAGATAACTATATTGTTTAATATCAGTGTGAGTTAAATAATCATGGATTTTGTTGCACCCTCTAACAAGTAATTCATCTAGTGACAAATGCCATATAATCACACTATTATCGCTGCCTGCTGAAGCTAGAAGCTTGTTATCTGGACTAAAGACAACACTGAAAGCAGTGTTTGTATGTCCCTTAAAGCTATTAAGAAGCTTCCCGTTGCGGTCCCATAGCTTTGTAGTATTATCTGAACTGACTGAGGCGATCATCTGTCCATCACGGTTAAAACTTAAGTCCCAAACATCTTTATCCTGTATTCGTGGGGAACTAAGATTTGTCCCATCATTATTCCAGAGTTTTATGGCTCCACCATTATCAACTAAGACAATTATTCGTCCGTCATGACTAAAATTTACACTACGTACCTTTTCAGCTACCGGAAAACTCTTCTGCAAAGTTCCTTCTCGATTCCAAATTTTGATTGTTTTCTCATGATTTGAAACAAGTCTCTGTCCATCTAGGCTAAAATTTACTCCAAAAACAGCACCGTCGTTTCCCTCCAAAGTTTTGAGAAAATTACCATCTCGATTCCAAAGTATGATTTTACCATCTGAGCTAGCTGAAGCAAGTATGCTGCCATCAGGGCTAAAGCTGACACGACGAACTGCATCTGTATGTTTATCAAGGATTTTAAGTAAATTTCCCTCACTATCCCAAAGTCTAACAGTCTTATCTTCACTAGCTGAGGCAATTCTTTGACCATCAGGGCTAAACTTGACACTATAAACCGGATTACTATGCTCCTTTAGTGTTTTAAGTTCTTTACCATCACTGCTCCAAAGTTTAACTGTGTTATCAGTACTAGCCGAAGCAATTTTCTGCCCATCAAGACTAAAGCTAACTTCATTCACAGTATTTGTATGCTTGTCAAGTATAGTTAGCGCTTCTTTACCATCACGGCTCCAAAATTTGACGGTTTGATCGTAACTTGCCGAAGCAAGTATTCTATCATCAGGACTAAACCTTACACTGGAAACAGCAGCATTATGACTTCTAATATCTTCAATTGGCTCAAAAGTTTCAGTGTTCCAGTTCCAAATTATAACCCTACCACTGTTATCGGCTGAGGCAAGTGATTGTCCATCATGACTAAAACTCAATGTGAAGATTTTGCTCTTGTGTTTTTTAAGGGGTTCTCCTTGTTTTTTAAGGGGTTCTCCTTGTTGTTTTCCGTCTCGACTCCAAAGCTTTATTTCGTCTCCACTAGCTGACGCTATTAATTGCCGTTTTGGATTGAATGCTATATCTACAACCTGATTACTATCTTTCCTAGACGCAATTTCTTTACCATCAATTCTCCAAATTTTGATGGTTTTATCGTTACTTCCTGAAGCTATTGTATTATTATCTATAAACTTTACACTATTTACCAATGCAGTATGCAGATTAGGAAATTTTTTAATCAGTTTTCCATTACGTTCCCAAAGTGTAATTATACGTTCAGAAGCTGAAACAAATCTCTTTCCATCCGGACTAAAGTCAACACTTGTAACTAAACCTTCCTGTTTTGGTAGCTCCATAATAGGATGAGTTTTGTGTATGCTCCAAAGTTTTATAGTGTTCTCGTCATCTCCAGAAACAAGAACTTCTCCATCTGGACTAAAAGCCAAACTTTTAACAGGACTCTTGTTATCCATGTTTTTGAAAAGACGACCATCACGTCTCCAAAGTTTAATCGTTTTATCTTTACTGCCCGATGCCAGTAATTTTCCATCTTTAGTAAATGATAAACAACGAACCCAATAGGTATCTTTTTCTAGTCTATTGCGTTCATTGACTTTATAAACCATTTCTCTAAGTACAGCTAATACTTGCAATTTTGTTTCTGAATCTATCGTCTGAGAATACCATTGTTTCAGTTCCCTACCAACTTTCAAACTCTCTATTAATGCCTCAAGCTGTTGGTCTGAAGCAAAAGAAGCTCTTGCAGAAGAACTAATGGCTTTTAACTCACTTTTTTTTGCTTCTCTAGCCCACCATAAAGCAAAAACAAAACTGCCTAGTACACAAATTAATAATATTGTAATAATAGCAATTATTAGATTTCTAATTCTAATTTTTTCCTGCTGCTGACGCTCTTTCTGTGCTTTCTCTTTTTCATCTTTTTCTTCGCTATCTTCTAAAAAGCGCATCACGGCATTAAAGTCAATAGCGTTTCCAGATTTGTCAGCATACATTGCAGCCCAAGCTTCATGAGGATTATACTTATCGCGCCACTTTAAAGCGACTGCTAGTTGGCGATCGCGCAGGAAACCGCCTTTTCCATCCTTTTTGAACTTCCAGTCTTCCACTAATCGATGATAATCTTCAGCTTTCTCTGCTTCTTCATCGCTCCAATCTTTCAATTTTTGCCAAACTCGTATCAAGCTTTCATGAGAAATATCAATCACATCCTTAGAATTTATTTCTCCGGTATATGGCATTAAAAACGAGCGACCTTCACGGCGAAATTGCTCAATAACCTGAAGAACATGCTCTTCGGTAACATCCTCTTTGCTTGCTTTTACAATGGCACAGATTGTTTCTAATTTCGTGTGACGACGAATATACCGACCATCTTCTTTTGTAGTCAAACATTTGAAGAGAGTTTTAGCAATTTCTTTTTGAAGAGGAGATAGTTCGTTATAAATTTCATCTCCATGTTGAGATAATGCCTCGCGCATACTACCAATATTTATGTAATGCTTGAGGTCTATAGATTTATCAAGGCTTGCGGCGGACTCATCCTGCATCCAATTATTCCAAGTTCGCATTAAAGCGTGCTGCAAAATAGGTAATTGGTCGGGATCGTCACCCACATCATTGAGTAAACGGTTGAGCAGTTGAGGTGTAATGTTTGCTCCTCCAACTCTCGCAGATGCAACTGTGATAGGACCCAGAATAGCTTCTCGTAGCTGATCGCGAGTCATGCGAGGAACCAAGTAGTGACTTTGATTAATTTCTTCAGCCAACCCCTCAAATTGAGAGCATTCTCCTAAATAATCAGATCGCATTGTCAGCAGAATATATATAGGAGGTTGCTCTGTTTTTATTGCTTCAAGAAGGAGTTTCACAAATGCTGCTGACTCATCTGCTGCATTTGTCTGTTGATGTGTAGCTTTATATCGAAATATTTCTTCAAACTGATCGATAACAACTAACAAGTTAACATCGGTAGGTAGTTCAGCATACTCAACAGTCTCGATTAAACCCAGACGACCGCGCCTCAACATAGTTTCGGTAAAGAGAATTGAAAACTGCTTACTCGAATATTCTCCTAGTTCATTACCAAGAACATTATGCTCGTTGAGTACCTTTGCTAATGTATTAATTGGAGCATTGCCGGGACGCAATAAAGCTACCCGCCATCTTGAACCTGCCCTAATCATACCTCCACCATAGAGTTCAGGCAGAAGCCCTGCTTTCACAAGAGATGACTTTCCGCTTCCTGACACCCCAAAAACTGCAATAAATCGATGCTCTTGTAGTTTTTGCAGCAGTTCTTCCACCTGGGTTTCCCGCCCAAAGAATAAATAGCTTTCCTCCGTTTCAAAGGAGCGTAGTCCGGGAAAGGGATTAAAGGAAGTACCAGTGCTAACCATCAAACGATCCTACCTATAAATGTGGCAAGATCAGCTGATGAAACTACCTCAAAACCTGAAATGACTGAGGAAACGTACTCAGTTTGATAATTCCTCTTCAAGGCTAGTGAAGGCTCACTCAAGCAAAGAGCTACATTTGGGATGGGAGACGAACGAAATCCATGCTCTTTGAGTAGCTCTCTAAGCTTTGCTGTTACCCAGCTTTCTTCCGCATTTCCCCAATAAATGATGAGAGCATCACATGATTTCAAATACTCCTTGTGATTTCGTCTAAGTTGAAAAATATTATCAGAGTCGTCTCTTGGAAATGGAAACTCTAAGACTTTTAATCTTTGCTGTTGCCCAAGATAATTTCTAACTACATTAACATTATCAATATCTGTATTATCGTAGACTAAATAAACCTGCCGCTGATTATAACCTGTAATATTTATTGGCTGTAAGTTAATTATATTCGTTGGATTTAACCTTCTATAAATTTCAGTTTCCCAATTTTCCACTAAATTTGTTTCTATCACGTAAGCTGTGTTTTGCAAAAACTCAACAAACTGTTTTTGGCGTTCATCTTTGATATCTAAGCCCTCTTTCATACAGACTAACCAAGAGAAGTCTCTATAGCTTTGGCTATGTTTTGCTGCCAATCTACCTTCAATTTCCATAACGGAGTGCGTATTAGCTTCCGGTATAAATCCATATAAATGACCTACTAAATGTATTGAAAAGATGCATTGCTCTAAATAAGTTCCGATGGTGTCATCAAGACTACTATCTCTCGGTAATAGTTTATCTCTACTTGGAAAGACTTGATAGCCGCTTTGTTCAAGTTTATGACGAATAAGTTCTCGTTCCTCATTAAGATCAGAAGTTGTCTCCGCTAGATAGACACATTTGGTTTTGGGAGGAGAATTATTTGGTGGAAGTTGAGTCCTAGCATTTTGTTCTATAATGTTAAAAAGTTCTTTAATGTCACGAGCTAATTTATCTATATTTTGATAAAGAAGGTTACTATAATTACCACCAAATTCTAATCTAAATTGTGTTGGATATCTACGATCTCTTTCCCCTTCATCATAAAAATTATAGCCTGTAGATCGCTGTAAAATTTCTGGCTTCTGTTCCTTAAGAGGTATGTTATTTATAAGCGCTTTAAATATCCGCATTTTTTCACCAACATAGAGCCTTTGACCTAAGTGTTGATGAAATAGCGAAACCTCCATCATGCAATATTTTGATTCCATGTAGTTATCTGATACGACACAAACCATAAAATCAGAACTTTTTACTTGCCTTTCAAGAGCTTCATCTAATACTTCATGAGGTGATAGATACCTTTCATCTCGCCAACACTTTAGTTTTCCACCACCTTTAAGGCGCTTTCTAACGTAGGTGTCCAAATTTTTATCGAAAGTGGTTACCCATCCGCTACTTTGAGCGGGAAACCCATTATCGTCACGACAGTAGCTAATAAAAACGAATCTATCCTGGTTTTCAAAAACGTCATCTGTACTCATAATGAGACTAAGCCTTAGATAAAGGATGTATAGAGGCTAACTAGCTTCTGCTACCTTACCGTTTAGTTCCAAAGAGATTTATTAGTATAAAAGTTTGTCTTGAATAGGACAAGAGATGATGAAATATCTAGGTCTTGAGGTATATTACTTTCATCAGAAAATTCACTAGGTATTTTATATCAGGATATAAAAATGCGACGGTCTCAAAATAAATATGAGTATTTCTTCGTACTAGGAGTATTGTCTTCAATAGCAGTCTCAGTACCATCAAATGCACAATCTATACTTCCAGCCTCTGACGGTACAGGTACTATCGTCACTCCTAACGGTAATCGCTTAGACATCGGGGGCGGACAACTTTCGAGAGATGGCGCAAATCTCTTCCACAGTTTCATCCAACTAAACTTAAGCCAAGGCGAAATTGCGAATTTTCTTTCCAATCCCAAAATTCAAAATATCTTGGGAAGGGTTACAGGTGGGGATGTTTCAATTATTAATGGGTTACTTCAAATCAGTGGTGGTAATTCTAACCTCTTCCTCATGAATCCTGCGGGGATTGTGTTTGGCACCAACGCCAGCCTAAATCTACCAGGTAGTTTTACTGCAACAACATCCAACGGTATTGGTTTTGGCTCAAATTGGTTTCATGCCACTGGTCTTAACGACTACTCGTCCCTAGTGGGTAATCCCGGTACATTTGCCTTCACAATGTCACAACCAGGCGGTATCATTAATGCAGGTAACCTGTCGGTGACACAGGGACAAAATTTAACTTTAATTGGCGGTACTGTCATTAGTACCGGGCAGCTTTCAGCACCCCAAGGACAAATTATGGTGTCCGCAGTTCCAGGTGGAAACTGGGTGCGTATCAGTCCACCGGGGCAGGTTGTCAGTCTGGAAATTCGTCCACCTTCAGCGACTGAGAGTCAACCAAACACTTGGACTATCCCAATAGCCTCTCTCCCCGAACTGTTGACTGGTAAAGGAGGGCAGTACGTTAGCGGTGTAAGTGTTAATAATAATGGTCAGGTAAACCTGGCAGGGTCAAATCTGCCTGTAGAAGCTGGAGATGTTACAGCAAAGCAGGTGACAACTCAAACAGCTACATTGTCAGCCAACCGTAACCTAACTTTAGTAGAGAGCCAACTTAATACCACTGGAGACTTAAATTTACTAGCTGGGAACACCGTGCAAATGCGCGATAGTATCACCAATCCTTTCACTGCTCACTCTCAAGGGAACCTCTACATCCAAGGTAATCAAAGTATAGATATCTTGGCACTCAACCACCCAGAAACCCCCTTTCAAAGTGGTGGAAATCTTAGCTTGGTCAGTGATGGTGTTGTTTCCGGTGATTCTCACTTTGCCAGTAAGGGTAATTTTTCAATCCTTAATTTATCAGGTCAACCAGGAAATTTTGTCAGTCTTTATGACCCCATTATTAGTTCTAATGGAGATGTTTCTTTTGGTGATTACACTGGGGTAGCCCTTAAGGTAGAAGCATTGGGAAGTATTAGCGCTGGAAATATCACTATCACAGGTCCAGATACATCACTTACTGGCTCAGATCCGGATATTTCAACGTTGACTAGTAGCCGATCCTTAATTCTACGGGCTGGCTTGAATACACTAGAGAACCCTGCCAACATGCCTCAGTCTCAGCAGGGAACCTCCTTTACCTCTCCAGGCGGTCCATCATCTCCAGCCAGCATCACAGCGAAAGATATCAGGACTTCTGCTTCCAGTCAAGAAGATGTAGAAGGTGGCTCGGTTATTTTGAACGCTCCTGGTGATATACGTGCTGATTCAATTAATAGTTCCTCTTCGCGAAGAAACGGAGGAACAATTTCCATAAATTCTAGCTCAGGCATCATTGACACTGGTTCGATTGATAGCTCTTCTGGAACCGGAAATGGTGGAACAGTGACCGTTTCTTCTAGCTCAGGTAGCATTAACACTGGTTCGATAAATACCTCTTCTGGAACAGAAAATGGTGGGACGGTGAACTTTTCTTCTAACTCAGGCACTATTGACACTGGTTCGATAAATACCTCTTCTGGAACGGGGAACGCAGGCATTATTTCAATTTCTGGCAGGGTTAATACCAACTCCACCAACACTACTGTTATTTCTACAGTTAGCCAAAGTTCTACCAACCAATCTACTAAAAATTCGTCCTCCAACATTCCTTCTAATATTCCTTCTGACAACTTACCCGAACAATCTAGGAAGCCAGAGATTACAGCAGAATCGATTGAAATAACAAGGCAAAAAGAGTTTGAAGATTTTTTAGGAAACGGTTTTCCGGAAAAGTTCACTGATGCTAAAGATATCAGATATGCCTTACATGCAGTAGAAAATCAATTTCAAGAAATTAACAATCAGCAGAATAAAAATCATAAAGAAACGCCAAAAATTGCAGTAATTTATACAGTCAAAAAAAGAGATTACTTGCAAATAGTATTGGAAACATCTCAAGGTGAATTTGTTACAGATGTGCCAGACGCTAAATTCGAGCAACTAAAGTGTCGCTCTGAATTACTACGTCAACTTCTTAGCAAGAAAAAAATTGAAACAGAATTAGATTGCCGCAAAGTTTTAGGTGCTGAGTATAATGCTGATGACCATAGCGTACATGCAAAAAAACTTTATCATTGGTTGATGAAGGATATAGAAAAGGTTTTAGATAGACAAGGCATTAATACATTACTTTTCTCAATGGAGAAAGAACTGCGCCTAATTCCATTAGCAGCATTGCAGAAAAATAAAGAGGAGTTTTTGATTGACAAGTATGCTATTAGCCTTATTCCCAGTCTCAGTTATACGGACATTACTTATACAAGTCCCACAAAGTATAAAGTTCTAGCTATGGGAGCATCAGATTTTTCAAAATCAAGTCAGTCCTCGACCTTAGCTGCTGGAACAGAAGAGTCAAGACAACTTTCGACCTTAGCTGCTGTTCCAGCAGAGTTAGCCATATTTAATAATAAAGACTTTTGGGAAGCTGAAGGTTCGGTTATAAAAGACAGTGAATTCGATATGGATAATCTGAATAATGAAAGTAAAAAACGACCATTTCGGATTGTTCATTTAGCAACTCATGCTGGATTTCAACAAGATGATAATCAAAAACAAAAACAAAAAGCTGAATTTTATATTCAATTCGAGGATTCTCGAAAAACACTACAAAATTTACAAGATAAGTTAAATCCACCAAAAGAAAATTTTCCAAAGGAGTTAAGATGGAGCGATTTTAGAGTTGATTTACTTGTCTTGAGTGCTTGTGATACTCAACAGGGAATAGCGGGTAGCGAAAAAATATTCGTTGGTTTATCTGCCAAGCTGGGTGTGAAATCGACATTGGCAAGTTTATGGGAAGTGAGTGACCCAGGCTCATTGATATTAATGAGTGAGTTTATCGGAATTTAAGCCAAGGGATGACTAAAGCCCAGGCGCTAAGACAAGCTCAATTAGACATGAAGAATGGAAAGATAGACTTTGATAAATTAAA
>JAAUSC010000312.1 GCA_012031965.1 Scytonema sp. RU_4_4 | reverse complement strand
TGGGGTGATGGGAGAGAGGGGGAGGAGTGGGGTGATGGGGGAGATGGGGAGAAAATACTATTTCATCTACACATTTACCTACTTATCATTCTCCAAGTTCAGGATTGTTTGTTGACATTGAAAAACAGCTTCCTGGCTTCAGCTTGAAAGTGTCTTTCAGTGCTCTGGAGCAACCCTTGGGATTATTGGGAGGCTCTGGGGCTGGTAAGAGCATCATTCTGCGCTGCATTGCTGGGATAGAAACTCCAAGTTTTGGTCGCATTGTGCTTAATGGGCGGGTGTTGTTTGACTCACAACAGGGAATTAATTTGCCATCACGCGATCGCACATTGGTTTTTTAATACAAAATTACGCTCTCTTCCCGCATATGACAGTAGCGCAGAACATTGCCTTTGGTCTACCCAAAGGACTTTCTCCCACAGCTATTCGACAACTTGTTGAAACTCAACTCATCGCAGTACAGTTGGAAGGATATTCCCAGCGTTACCCGCATCAACTTTCCGGCGGACAGCAGCAACGAGTCGCATTAGCAAGAGCTTTAGCAAGTCAACCAGAAGCACTGCTGTTAGATGAGCCATTTTCTGCATTAGATACTCACCTGCGAAGCCAACTAGAGCAGCAAATGGTAGGAACATTAGCGGATTATAAAGGTGTGACTTTATTTGTCACCCATAATATGGAGGAGGCTTACCGAATTTGTCCTGATTTGCTTGTTCTAGAAAAAGGAAAAGCAGTTCATTACGGTACCAAATACGATATTTTTGAACACCCCGCTACTGTTAGTGTTGCCCAATTAACAGGATGTAAAAACTTCTCAAGTGCTGTTGCTGTCACACAAAACCAAGTCCAAGCAATTGATTGGGATTGTAAGCTGAGTGTCATTGAACCTATCCCAGAAGCTTTGTCCAATATAGGAATTCGTGCTCATCAAATCATTTTTACGGACAATCCGAATCAGGAAAATACCTTTCTGTGTTGGCTGGCGAGAACGAGTGAAACTCCACACCGAATAACGCTGTTTCTCAAGCTCCATCATCCACCTACCAACAACAATGATTACCACCTGCAAGCAGAGGTCTTCAAGGAGAAATGGACAACTCTCAAAGACAAACCGATGCCTTGGTATGTGCGTTTAGACTCCTCACGGCTGATTTTGATGGAGTGAATATAGTGGTTTCCGTTTGGATTTTATCTCAAGCGTGAATGATTTCTTCAGCCGCTTTGATTAATGTTTCATCCATCCATGCATTAATACTCTTTCCAACTTTTCTAGAAGCTATAAAAATTTTTCTGTGATGTTCAGGAGATGTGCGAAAAGGAAGTTTACCTGAAAAAGGCTTATCTGGTTCTTCTCCTAATTCATCGCAAAATTCTAAGTAATCATCTACAGATTCTTCAAATGCTTGATGAGTTTCTTCAACAGTTTTCCCTCTAAAAGACACAACGTCTTTAATATCAATTACTCGCCCAGAAAGCATTCCACTTTCTATATCAATTTCAATTTCGCCTGTATACCCTTTATATTGAAACATAGGTCTAATTACTACTCCTTTCGTCTCGCACCCACAAAAGTTTTTGTGGTTTTTTCTGTTTGTAAATGATTGTTAGTGGTGTTTTTGTTTAAGGTATAAGAACAGTTTTTAAATTGCCTTACGGAGTGACATTAGCGTTTATTAAGAATTCTTTAATGTCTTTAACCGTACATTTAGACACTTCTTTTTGAGGATGTGGTTCATGAAAAACCGCTTTAACACCGTTTAGTGCTACTCGAACACGAGAGCCTTTTCCTTGCTGAACAGTAGCGCCTAGCGATAAAAACAAACTTTCCACATCTGTCCATAAAATATTAGAGCGAGTAGGTGTTTCAAATATTTCCTCCAAGGTTTTTTGTTGTTTACTGTTCAGCATTTATTACCCAAACAAATAACACCACTCTATTTATGATATCATAATTTGATATCGTAAGATCTTTTAACTCATATGCTGTCACGCTAGCGAATTAGGATTTCATTCAACCCTAAATAGCGTAACAATTCAAGCATTTTTGCAAGAGACCCCATGAGCGGTGCTCACAAGGAACAATGAAAATGCCAGAACGATTTTGCGTGGTTTCAGCCTCTATTTTCAAGGCAGGTCTAATGTATAGCACCCAATTGAAAACCGCTATATTCATAGGTTACGAAGAACTGTGCCAGTCTGCTTCACCCAATAAATCACCGTATTATGAGAGACTCCGGTTCTTCTTTCAATTTCCCGAAAACCAACGCCATTGCAATACAGTTCTAAGCATTGCTTCTTCATTTCATCTCCATATCCTTGCAATGAATAAGCTTCAGGGAATTGCTTACCGCAGTCTTTGCAGATGTAACGCTGCTTGCCATGACGATGCCCATTTTTAGAAATACTCTCTCCATCACAGTGGGGACATTTCATTACATTCATTACCTCATTGTGCAAAACTTCATCCCCCACGTGAGGGCGTAAGTATGCTATCAGTAACGCTTCGATTTGAGCAAAAATCTGCTGGCGGTGAGTTTCATCGCTGCGTAGTGCATGGAGTAGCAAGGTATTACAGGCATGGGTACAGACTTGGGCCAGTAAATGTGATTGTTCATGACTCAAGTTTGGATTACGCCCTTGCAATAGTTTCGCCATAAAGTTAATCGCTTCCTCGGTAAAGCTATCATCGATGTTTTGAAAGATTGCTCGGGAAGTAAAATATTGCACAAAGACCATCCGAGATGTGGGTTGTTCAAAAAGTTGCTGGAATGTTGCTCCCAAAGTGCGGATAAATGTCTCAAATGGAAGTTGAATGATTTCTGGTTGATTCAGCTTTGCCCATACAGCGTGTACTCGCTCCACATGACGCAATTCCAAAGCATGGAAAATCGCCAATTTGTCTGGAAAAAACTGGTACAGCGAACCTATAGCTGTGTCAGCACGAGTGGCGATCGCATGAGTTGTCGCCGCCTCATAACCCAGTTCATCAAAGACCTCGGCTGCGGCGTCTAGAATACGATCAACACGTTGCTGACTGCGCTTTTGCTTAGGCTGACGGCGCATAGATGCGTTTTTCTTTGTTGGCGAATTCATAGTTATCTTTTCTATACTTTTACATCCTTTGCACCATGCTTCTGAATCTGTTGGCTAATTCAACGTAGGCAACGTAGGGTGGGCACTGCTGCTCACCTTCTGAGGTTATTGGTAGGCAGTATGCAGTGCCCACCCTACAATTTGAGGTTTTCAGTCATTCGCCAACAAAATCTGCCTCTTGACAAATATGAATTTTTACTCATAATAAAAAGAAAAGCGAATAATTTGTCACATTTTATTTTACGATTTCACCTGAGCTTAGTTGAGTTGCCGTAGAAGGCATTTCAACATTGGTCAGATATACGCTGTACATCCACCGCAAGTCAAATCTGCTTGCATCATATTTGGGTTGGCAATTTGTGAACTTCATGAAATAAGGAGAGTTTAACACCATGTCTATGCTTGCTGGTGCGCCCTGGCTATTGGCACACAAATCTATGTTGGAAGTCAACAAGCCAAAAAAAGTATCTCTTTACGAAACTGATTATGTCCTTTGGCAAGATAGAACAGGCAAAGTGAATGCCCTGCCCAATGCATGTCCACACATGGGGGCTATGTTGTCTGAAGGGTGGTGTCAAGAACGTGAAGATAAAACGAGTGCTGTCGTTTGTCCTTTTCATGCACTTGAGTTTGATAGTGAAGGTTGCACAATTTTGCCCGGTTCCAACAAGAAAACTCTGCCACAACTAAAACCGCTAGAACTGATTATTCAAGAAGATTTTATTTGGTCCTACGGCGGCTTTGAACCCAAAATACCGATTCCCAATATCCTTAATGAAATTGCTTCTAAATATGAGTTTATCGGTCATACAGCTGATACGAGCGTGGAAACTGATTTGCTCAGTATGCTGCTGATTATGCACGACTACAATCACCAAAACGGAACTCATCGACCTTTATTTAGGATTGAAGAAGTGCATTTTGAGTCGTTTATTGATAACGGGCATCACTCCCATGCGTTTTATGATATGCCAACAGCAGCAACTAGCTTGGGTGAAAAACTGAAAAATCCAAGTGTGTTGTTGCTATCAAAAGTTATTAAGGCTCATTTAGAAAATCACTTTCCATCCTTAGTCATATTTCATGCAGAAAACGGACTAGGTAAAGCTGCTCAAATCCACTTGTTTGTCCCAGAGTCCAAAACTCGAACACGAACCTATGTACTGATGTATGGCTTAGCTAAAAATCCTGCGTTTAAGTTTCTGGGACAGACGTTTCTCAACTTTGCCAAAGTTGCGGTTGAGCAAGATACAGATATTTTGGGAAAAATTTATCCGAATACACGCCAGAAAATTAAGCTGAATAACGAAGTAGGAATGGATTGGGTTAGGCGCAATTTTGAAAGCTGGCCAGAAATTGCAGAATCAAATCTCTCTAAGTAGCCGTCATGAACTGCATACACCAGAACACATGAAAATTTCTCTTCCCTTCTGGAGCGCGCAGCGGGGCGCAGCCCGTTCTGACTACTGAGTTCTTCTTAAGACTTTATTTTTTTCTTGCTCGGTTTTAAGTAGGGTCAAATTCAAAATGCCAGAGAATATCTAAGAGTCGATAACTAGGTGGCGTCAGCTTTTGTCAGCTTCGCTTGAAGTCAGAGCGCGTTTTGCCTCCACATTAGGAGAATCAACATCTATAACCCAATTCTCATCTACAAATTCCAGATTTTCATCATAGACGAGAACAAGAGTGCCAATATTCTGCACATCATTATTACTTGGCTTACCGTTAGCAGCAGAAGTTGAAGCAAGTAGAACAAATTTCAGCTTTAGAAAGCGTTTGGTATGTGTAACGCCAATGGAACTACTGACTAAAGAAGCTGCGAGCGTACGCGGCAAGATAATCTCTTCATAATATTCATCCTGCTCATCCCAGTAGCCGCACACTTTATAATCACATAATTCTAGATGTTCTTTAACAAGCGCATTACTATCTAGATTTTCCAAAATTTCAGTCAAATCATGCCATACTTGATGATTTTTGAATTCGAGTTTTGTCATGGCTTATTTTGGATTAATGTTCTGTTACCAAACCAGGAAAGTGCAAGACGCCATCTATAAATTTTGCATGAAACCGTCGGTCGCCGCCTTTGCCCAACACTTTAGTTCTGGCAAAATTTGCAAGTAGAACTCACCTTAAACTCTCATTCACAAATGGCGCTATTACTCTAACAAACTCAGCAGTTGACTCATAAGGTAAAACATTCCGACCAGGAATTTTGACTCCACGACCATTTGGTAAACAAGCGAGGTAATCAGCCAAGCGTTCATCTGGTTTTTCTTGTTTACCTTCTTGGCTAATACTTGATGCTGTTTCCCCCACAACAACCAGCGTTGGTTGCTTGATAGAAGCAATAGCTTGACTGTAATCTTTGCGCCAAAAACCAGCCAAGAAAGAAAACACTGCATGACGACTGGCAGTTTTTTCTGCACCTTGTTGCAAGGTGTTTATCCATTCAGCATCAACAGCATCGGCTGAGTCAAATAGTTGGCGAGTCGAGAAATCACGCAAAATTTCTCACCTCGGGCATAGCGATAAAAGCATTACCCAAAGGTGAATCTAAGAGATTCCAAATGGTAGTTATCTGCCATTCTGGTGTTTTTTTCGTAATAACTGCCCAAGATGGGGGACCAGATAATGCAAGTCCAGCAATTA
>JAAUSC010000311.1 GCA_012031965.1 Scytonema sp. RU_4_4 | reverse complement strand
TAATAATATTTGTTGCTGCAACAAATGCAGCATTTCTTGCAGTTGGCTTGGTGTTGGTTGAGAACAGCATCCTCTTTGGCGTGTATTTAGTCTGTCTCGTTGGTAAACTGTTTGAAAAGCTTTTACAATTTCATAGTCTTCTGTTGAAAGAAGCCCAGACAAAGAACGGGGTATAGATTTACATAGTAGTCCCCAATCACTAGGAGTCGCTAATCCAAACCCCCACAAAAATGACTTGATTCCTTCATTCTGGCGAGTGAGTCTGTGAGTCCAATTATCTAAGCTTTCATTAGAACCTAGGTTGGGATTGAATTTCCGCAAAATTTCAACGGTAAAAAATTCTCCGCCTTTTGCTATTGGTCGAGTTGTGCCATCATGATGGTTCAAGATATGTTGAGTTTTCCCCTCACTATCTAAAATCACCAGTGCTTTACCATCGTCGTTTAAAACGAAGGGAAGTAAATCCGTGTACTTAAAAAGATTTTCTGCACTGACGTTGTAGATGTGAGGGATGGTTTTGCAGGTGATGAGAATTCTGTGTGAGACATAGCAGCGTAAACAAACTCCGGCGATCGCCCGTTGGTAAATGTCATCATCTGAACGAAAAATTTCCCACAAAACTGTTTGAACTTGTTTATTTTCTTCTGTCGATAGTGTGGGTTTGCTGCTTAAGTGAGGGAATTGTATTTTAAAAAACTCCTTAGCTCTAGAGATTTCCCTGCGGTGTTTTAGCTGAACGTTCTCCCCTATTGGAAGTATCCGCATTTGCCAATATTTAGTTGGTGATACCATAGTAATTTAAATTACTTAACGCCTGGTCAAACATGATATTCACAGCGAAGCAGCACCAGAGATTTTTTAATTCATCTTCTGGGGGCTATATTTACATATAGGTTTGATTTTGGGAACATATGCACTTTTGGGGAATAAGGAGCAAAAAAAACACCAGTTTTTAAAGCTGGTGGTTTTAGTTTTAAAATGTTTTCAGTTTTTCTTTACAGCAACTAGTGTTGCATTAAGCTCAAACTTAATTAACGATGTCTATCATAGGAGTCCAATACCTCTTTTGCAGTCGGTAGACGACGTTGATTTTGTTGTTGAGACTGTTGTGGTTGTTGAGGCTGTGATTGAAATTTTCTGTTTACAGCATCTCTACAGTCATTAAATAAAGCGCAAGCAGTTGCGCCATCCTTAATCACAGTTGCGCCCTCTTTTACAGCATTCCATATTTTTTGTCCAGTTCTTGGTGCATTTCTTGCAGCATCGTCTACAGTTCCTACTGCTCGTGTTGCTTGTCCATATGATGGAGAAACATTAACAGCAATAGTTGTCGTCACAGTTGTTACAGCCAAAAGACCACATAAAAGGTGTTTCTTCAGCATCATAAAAAAATCCTTATCACTCTATTTTTCTGTTGAGCAGAAAGAACAGCTAAAGGTAATTGTTTTCTCTGCTTCCACTTTTAAATAAGTTCAGGTTCAATCAACCTATACACTTAGTTAAAATAGTTAATATAAATTCTCAACGAAAAGAAGAGCTACATTTATAACCCTTGACGGGTGTCGGCGACTGGTGCAAGATGTCGGTTAACGCTTCTGAGTGCCGATACCGTCACACAAAGTGCGATCGCTCTCATTAATATTAGGATTATTTTCAGATAGTCACATAGCCAATCACAACCCCGCACCAATAAATCATCTAGATCCAAATTCCAGAGAATTATAGTGTCGTCTTGACTAGCAGAAGCAATCATTTTACCGTCCGGGCTGAAACTGAGACTTTGAACATCATTGCGATGCCCAGTTAAGGTTTTGAGTTCCTTACCTTCCCGACTCCAGAGTGTAATAGTATCGCTATCACTCCCAGAAGCAAGTATTTTGCCGTCTGGGCTGAAACTAACGGTATTGACAAACATGCCGTTTCCAGTTGATGTCTTGAGTTCCTTACCTTCCCGACTCCAAAGTTTGACAGTGGTATCTTCACTACTAGAGGCAAGTATTTCGCCATCTGGGTTGAAACTAACGCTTTTGAGATGACTTTTATGTTTAAAGAGGTTTTTAAATGGCTGACCTTCCCGATTCCAAAATTTTATGCTTCTGTCACCACTAGCAGAGGCTAGTATTTTGCCATCAGGACTGAAACTGATACTTCTGACGTCATTGGCATGTCCCTTCAGGGTTTTAAGTAGCTGACCCTCCTGATTCCAAAGTTTTATGCTTCTGTCACTACTACCAGAGGCCAGTATTTTGCCATCAGGACTGAAACTGACACTTCTGACGCTATCGCTATGCCCGTAAAGGGTTTTGAATAGCTGACCTTCGCGATTCCAAAGTTTTATGGTTTTGTCATTACTACCGGAGGCTAACATTTTGCCATCAGGACTAAAACTAACGCTGTTGACCTCTGCTTTATGTTTCGAGAGAGTGTTAAGTTAGCCGACCTTCGCGATTCCAAAGTTTTATGGTTTTGTCATTACTACCAGAGGCTAACATTTTGCCATCAGGACTGAAACTAACACTGTTGACATCTGCTTTATGTTCAGATAGGACTTTAAGCTTTTGTCCATCGACATTCCAGAGTCTAATGCTTGTGTCCCAACTCGCAGAAGCAATTGTTTTACTGTCTGGACTGAAACTGACGCTACTGATAAAACCTTGATGTCCATAAAGGGTTTTAGATAACTGACCTTTCTTATTCCAGAGTTTAATTTTGTGGTCATGACCAGCAGAAACAATAGTTTTGCCATCTGGGCTAAAACTGACGCTACCGATATTACTGCAATGCCCATTTTGGTTACATCCAGGAAAGGTTTTAAGTCGCTTACCCTCTTTACTCCAAAGCTTGACCGAGCCGTCATAACCACCAGAGAGTATCATTTGATTATCTGGGCTAAAGCCAACGCTCCCAATATCATTATCAGGATTTTCATGTTCACATTTATCTTGACGCTCACAACCGGATAATGTGTGAAGCAGCTGACCATCCCGACTCCATAGTTTGATAGTTTCGTCCGAACCAATCGAAGCAATCATCTGACCATTGGGACTGAAACTGACACCCATAACAGATTTGTTATGTCCAGAAAGAGTCTTTATTAACTGACCATCGCGACTCCATAGTTTGATGGTTTTGTCGCGACTCCCGGAGGCAATCATTTGACCATCCGGACTAAAACTGATAGCACTTACACGGTCAGCGTGCTTCTGAGGAAAATTTTTAAGTAACTGACCATCGCGACTCCATAGTCTGATAACACTGTCAAAACTTCCAGTAACAAAAAGCTTACTATCTGGGCTAAAACTTATACTAATAGTACCACTGAGATTTGTGTTGAGGGTTTTAAGTAGCTTACCTTCCCGACTCCAGAGTTTTATGGTATCGTCAGTACTACCAGAGGCAATTATCTCACCATCTGGACTAAAAGTGGCGACATTAATATAACTTTGATGCCCTATTAGGCGATTGCGCTC
Source organism: Scytonema sp. RU_4_4 (assembly GCA_012031965.1). Taxonomy (GTDB): domain Bacteria; phylum Cyanobacteriota; class Cyanobacteriia; order Cyanobacteriales; family Nostocaceae; genus Brasilonema. The sequence continues at coordinate 2,328 of JAAUSC010000311.1, read as the reverse complement.
TTGAACTCCGTAAACTGCCTGGTGTAGCGTTACGGTCACAGTTTGCTTGAGAGCAGCATCTGGTTGCACGATTGCATTTTTAAGTTGTTTGCCTGCCTGTACACCAGCAACCAAAGCCTCAAGCTGTTTATTGGAAAGTAAGGACGATTCAGAGGCTTGATTTAAGGCAACTATGCTTTGTTGTTGTGCGCCACTCCACTGAAGAAAGGCAAAGATAGCAAATCCAGAAAGCGCGATACTAGAGATGAGTGCAACTCTATTCCGCATTTGAGCAGCTTTTTGTGCTTTTATTGCCTGTTCTAGCTCTCGCTGTGTGCGTTCTTTCTCTTCTTGCTGTATTCTATCCCGCAGTTCCAAACTCAACTGAATAAAAACTAGCTCATCTGAACCGACATCCAACCGTCGCACCTGCAACCAATCCTCAGCCTCTGCTAAAGGCGCACCACGCAACAAAGCACCTTCATCATTACCGCTAATTTCCCATTGTTGCATTGCCCCTCGCAGGCGTTCCTGCCAAGTGCGAAACTCACGGTTAGCGTTCACCCACTCTCGCAACCTTCCCCATTCCCGAATCAACGCTTCATGGACAATTTCTACTGTTTCTATTTTCTCAGTTTCATCCCACCCAGTCACCACTAAACGTTCATCAGCTAAACGTTGAACCAAACCCCAATTTTCATTCCCCACCTCGTTGCGAGTCGCCACACGCCTAGTGTCTTCCGTCCCTTCCCCTGGACGCACTAACTGAATAAATACTCTTTGCGCTTGTTGTTTCTCTTCCTCAGATAGGTTTTTTAAAACTTCATCAGCGTGTTTTGCTAAAGCTTTTTCTAAACCGCCAATTTCTTCATAAGCCTTGTGAGTCAAATACCAATTTTTCTGTTTCGACCAAAGCTGAGTTAAAGCAAATTCCAAAAGAGGTAAACGACCGGGATGTTCGCCCACATTATTAATGAGTTTACTTGTTAACCCCTCCTCTAATTCCACCTTCATTTTTAAAGCAGGTTTTCAATCGCATCTCGCAATTCCTGTTTGTCCATTGGAGTCAGTAACAATGGAGTGTATTGTTGCAAAGCCTTCCCCATTGGTTGATCATCAAGCACAATTCCCAAAAATCCGCTCGCAGCGTCAACACCAGCGTCAACGCTGGAATAGATTTTACAGCCAAAAGCAGTACATTCAAAAAACTCTGACGTTCTTCCTGGGCAGCAAGAGTGTAAAGTTCTTCAAACTGGTCTGCTACTAACACCAAACGCTGATACCCTGAGGAGTTAATAATATTTTCGAGAAAATGACATAATACTGTCTCATCATGTCGCAAGTTGACCTCAAATTCTAGTTCCGCCAACCTGCTATTAGCTTCTCCTGATGTTTTTGGTTGTCGTTGTACTAGGGACTGACAATATTTGCTTAGTGCTACAGCTAAAGCATCAAACGGATTTTTACCCGGACGAAAACTGACTATCTCTACATTCCCAGCAGTTCTTAAACGCTTAATCAATCCTGCAAACACCACAGAAGACTTTCCACTCCCAGAAGCACCAACTACAGGAACTAGCGGTTTGCTGTTTACTGCTTCCACTAAATCTGCAATAAATTTCTCCCTACCAAAAAAGAAGTCCGCATCTTTCTCCCCAAACGCAGATAAACCGTGATAGGGACATTCAGGAAGTTCACCAGAAAGTCCTCCCAAATCTTCCCAACTTGGTGGAGGCTCAGTTGTATTTTGACAGATAATTGGCAACCAGTTCACCCCCGGTAGCTGCTTTGCAATATCTTTGTCGTCTGCAAGTTCTTTGAGTTTATCTCTGGCTTCGCTAACTGCAGTAAATAAAGATTGACCTTCTGCAAAAGAATTTAAAAAATATTTGAGAAATTTTTGTGCTAATTTGTCTGGTACTTCTTCCCGCCAGACAATGATGTAGGGAAGATTTAAATCTGCTAATTGCCTTGCTAAACCTAAACCATCGCAGGAATTGAAAATTGCTAATTTTAACCCTTTGTTAATTGCGGCTCTCAGTGTTCTTTTGATTTCTGACAAACTTAAACTATCATTACGATTAATATTTATAATACCTGTTTGACCATCACCTTTTGTTTCGCTATGACCAGCAAAAAATAGGATGTCACAAGCTTCTTCCCAGAGCGCGTTAAAATCTGAACGATTTGGTTCAGTCAGAACTATGAGTTCGGCTGCTCGTTTCTGCAATTTTTGCAGTAAATCTTTATCGGCACTAGTATCAATATTTTTACTATCTCCAAAATACTATAATCCTAGGTCTTCTAATTTTACTAGAAGTGGATAATTCTTTTGATGCCGTAGTACTT
>JAAUSC010000102.1 GCA_012031965.1 Scytonema sp. RU_4_4 | reverse complement strand
ATAACAAAGTTATAAGGTTAGCTATAGTAAGAGACAGTAAATGAAACATTGTATTTTAGTCAATAGACTAAAACTAATAACTAGCAACTCTATGTAGAACAAAAGAGATAGAACAAAAGAGTTTCTTATCCCTAATAAGAAGAAGGATTTAGGATAATTAAAGCGCCTGTCTTTTGAGGCATATGTGAAGATAGACGCTACAATAATTATCTATGATTCCTTGTGTCTTTATACTAAATTTAGGCTCTGTGAAAATACTTCACCCTAATGAATCATCTGATTGGGTGATTTTGACAGAGAAAAACTTAGAATATATATTACTACTATTCCTAAGTGAGAATGCTATGTACAGGCAGAAGAGCAACTTCTGCTCATTGCTCTGAGTCATTGTTGATAGCTTTCTCATAAACAATGAGACTTTTTTAACAAGTATATGATGAAAAAATTGGTGAAATGGTGCAATAGGCTTCTGTCTGTGGAAGTTCTAGCAATGAATAGACAGGCGTTTTTCGCACTTCTGGTCGCTTTGAGCATGGTAGGTACAGTGCTGCTCTCGTTTCCTTTATATGCTCAAAATACTCCTTCCCGTCCGCCGATATCTGAGTTACGAGGGGTGTGGCTAACTAACATAGATAGCAATGTGCTGTTTGAGCGCAATCGTCTCCAAAGCTCATTGCAAAGCCTGAAAAACCTAAACTTTAACACTGTATATCCTACTGTTTGGAATTGGGGTTGGACACTGTACCCTAGCAAAGTCGCACAAAAAGTTGTTGGGCGATCGCTTGACCCAGCCCCTGGATTACAAAGGCGAGATATACTCAAAGAAATCGTTACAGTTGGGCATCAAAAAGGCTTAACAGTCATTCCCTGGTTCGAGTTTGGCTTTATGGCACCTGCTGACTCACAATTAGCCAAAAATCGTCCGCAATGGCTCACCAGCCGCCGTGATGGTAGTAAAATCTGGAAAGAAGGTACCCACAACCGGGTTTGGCTGAATCCCTTTCACCCTGAAGTTCAACAATTTATACAAGATTTAATTGTTGAAATCGTTAAAAACTACAATATCGACGGCATTCAATTTGATGACCATTTTGGCTTACCTGCTGAATTGGGATACGACGCATACACAGTAGCATTGTACAAAAAAGAACATCTTGGTCAAGCTCCTTCAACAAATTCTCAAGACCCAGAATGGGTACGCTGGAGAGCTAGTAAAATAACTGACTACATGAAACGCGTATTCCAGGCAATTAAAGCGACGAAAAAAAATTGTCTTGTCTCTGTATCACCTAATCCTCAGCGCTTTTCCTACGAATCCTTTTTAGCTGACTGGCAAACGTGGGAACGAGCCGGACTTGTTGAAGAACTTATTATACAGATATACCGTGATGATTTAAGTGTTTTCATCAAAGAACTAGAGTATCCAGAAGTGAAAGCAGCGCGGAGCCACATACCAGTGAGCATAGGAATTATGGCTGGATTAAAAGGCAAATCCATACCTATGCAACAAATACAGACACAAGTACAAAAAGTGCGAGAACGCAACTTTGCTGGAGTTTCCTTCTTTTTCTACGAAACCCTTTGGAATATGACTGGTGAAACACCACAACAACGTCAATCTGGTTTCAAAAAAATGTTTCCAACGCCAGTTGCTTATCCAAATCTGCTAGCTGGTTGGAAACCGTAAAAAGTTAAAAGTTAAAAGTAAAAAGTTAAAGGTCAAAAGAATTGCTTTTAACTTTTTACTTACAGCGCATTGCAAGTCATTAACGTGATTTCCAAAGAATGCAGCAAGAAGTATTTCAGCACCCACCCATCACATCAAATCATCACAACAACTACTCCAAAAGATAGTGGAGAACTATCTGCATGGTTACTAACGTGAAAAAGTCAAGAGGACAAGGTGTTGATATGAACAATTCTGCAACTGAAACGAAACCTACTCAGATGAACACTTGAGAAAGTGGTGCATTGGAGGATTGCAGTGGAATAGTAAAGTATCGTTCGGAGGTTAAAGAATGCGAGTAGCGATCGCCGTAGAACAACCAGGTTAGAGCAGACTGGCAAAGCGCGATTGCAAGGGAGCGCAGTGCCGAAGGCAATAATCGTTGCAGATTTGATCCTAAAGCAGATGACGGACCACACCTACCTGCACAAGCAGTGAGTATCGCGTATTGAGAGAATTAACCATGTTTTTGAGAATTTGGCGCTTGATTACCATCATCCTGGCAGCACTCACAATGGGCACTGCATTCGCTCATGCGCTAGAACTGCCAGCTAAGATGAACTACGACGCATCACTCTGGACGACACTCCAACAAAGCTTATATTGGGGCTTTGGACATATTGGTGGACCCATTGAAGGCATTACAGTCTTCCTAACAGCACCAGTGCTGACGTTTTTAGTCCGTAAGCGGCGACCTGCTTTCCAATGGACGCTGGCTGGAACGGTCTGTCTGGCGTTAGCGTTTTTTGTTGTTTTCCTGGTGTTCACAGAACCGATGAATCGTGAAATCTTCCAATGGACACCCCAGTTAGTGCCAGCAGATTGGACACGGGTACGGAACCAGTGGGAATACTCGCATGTAGCTCGTTTCGTCCTGCAATTGACGGGGCTGGGTGCATTGCTGATCTCTGTCCTGGTTGAGATTCCGGTAATGGAGCGATCGCGCGATCGCGCTACTCCTGAAATTGAACCACTCACCAGACGTTAAGAGGTTGATTATGTTTTTGAAAACCTGGCGCTTTATTAAGCTGTCGCGCTTTTAACTTGCATATTATTTTGGTCTAATCAATCATTGAAACCCTCTTTCCTTCTGCCTTCTGCCACGCCAGATGCTACCCTGCGGGAAGCCGCCCTCCGGGCGTCTATATGCCGGGGAACCCTTTCGGCAGATCCTCATGGGGGAAACCCCCTCTGAGCGACTGCCTCACCACCGCACTGGCTCCTCTGCCTTCTGCCTTGCTGTTGTGCATTTTTAATGCACAACAGCTTACTCTCATTTTGGTTGCACTGTACATGGGCTTGGAGTTCAGCCATGCGTTAGAACTACCACCTAAAATGCAATACGATGGTTCAGTCTACGTGACGATTCAGAATACACTGTATGCCTATTTTGGAATGCCTGGACCAGGGGCATTTGTCACACTCGGCGCACTTATTTCGGCGATCGCACTGGTGTTCCTGGTTCGTAAGCGCCGCCCCGCTTTTCAATGGACATTGGCTGGAACAATTTTCTTAGCACTCGCGTTTCCAGTCGTCTATTTCTCGTTGATTGAACCCGTAAATCGAATAGATCATCAATTCTCCGGTTTTGATGTCGCCTCTTGCAACTTCGTCGTCTCCTCTTGCAGGATCGTGATGCTTTGGGTAACAAAATCATTGATGAGAGCTAATTCTTGGGCATTGTAGCGTGAGAGCAATTGTTCCATTCTGGCTCCCATTGATGCAAATAGCGGAGTCATTTCACGCTCCATTTTTTCTGTCATGGGTTGAATCACGACTTTCCGTCGATCGTTTGGGTCTTTCTCTCGCTTCACAAATCCAACCTTTTCCAATCGGTCAATTAAGCCCGTAATGGCACCTGTGGTTAGTCCAGTTAACTCAGCCAATTGTCCAGCCGTGAGCGCCCCCGCTCTGCTCAAAAGGTCTAGAGCTTTGTGTTCAGTGGCACTTAACCCAACCTTTTGTGCGATCGCTGCATGAAACATCAACGTTCGGGCACTGAGTTCACGCCCCAGTTGCAGATTTGCCATCAGCAGTTCTGACCGATTCCTTGACAAACTCTATCCCTCCTCTTAGTGTGTTAGTATCTTAATAGCTAAGATATTTAAAATCTGAGAATAATAATTACTGAAATTCTAGCATCAGAATTTCTTCAAGTTCTTCCGCAGAACCATTTCAGGAGGTTGTCATGACTGATTTAGACAGGGATTTCAGAAGCACCTCAGATCCTCGCACGAAAGTGACTTATGTCATCTGGGGATTTGCCACCGGAATGTTTGCGCTCTGTATTCCGCTTGCTGCGCTGACCAGAGGTGCGGCGATCATCCCTGCTGCAGTTGCTTTAGGAGCCGGAGCCGGTACGGTCGCGGTTTGGCGATCAGATCGCCACTCTAAACATAGGCTTGCGGCTGAACAGAAGGTGCAATTGCTAGAAGAACGAATTGCCAACCTGGAAGCGATCGCCAGTAGCGCAGAGTTAGAGATTCAGCATCAGTTCAAACAACTGGAATTGCAGGATCGCTATAAGTAGACTTTTGGGACATCAATCGTTCTGACATCACAAGAATTAGAGAAGGAGAAAAGCCAGTGAAACGACGTTTAACCGTTGGAACAATGAGCCTACTCAGTGCGTTTGCAATCAATGCTTGCAGTACTCCAACTGAGTCAACACAAACTCAATCTCCCACCCCACATTCTATGGAAACTCAATTATCTACCTCGAATACGGCGGACGAAACTGCCATCGGTGCTCTCAAGCAGCAGATGATTGAGGGCTGGAGCCAGGGTAGTGGTGATGCTTTCGCTGCTCCATTTGCCGAGGATGCCAATTTCGTCGCGTTTGATGGGACGCGCTTCGAGGGGAAACAGGAAATCGCCTCGTCTCATCAACAGCTTTTCGACAAGTATGTCAAGGGAACGCGCCTCGTAGGAGAGGTTGAGAGCGTGCGTTTCCTGGCTCCTGATTTGGCAGTTGTGCGCGCGGTTGGCGGAACTCAGATGCCTGGACAATCGGATACCTCACCAGGGCGAGACTCAATGCAGATGTTTGTTGCCATAAAACGCGGCGATCAGTGGCGGATTGTGGAGTTTACAAATTCTCGAATCGTAACGCTAGAACAGCAGTTATTTATGGATGACTTTGACTCGCTACCCGCAGAGGCTCAACGCCAGGTTACTGACTTGGTTACGTCTCTCAAGCAGCGTGATCAGTCTTAAGGAAAGACTACTTTAGAAAAGGGTAAACAACCATGAATGTGACAACCTATCAAACGCAAACTCAGATTTTGCTGTGGCTGTTTGTCATCAATCTTGGCATTGCGCTGGGTGCTGGACTCTATGAGGCAAGAATTGAATTGCCGCAATGGTTGATAGTGTTACCAGAATCTGGCTATCAGTGGAATGCTATGGGAGCCCGTCAGGCAAACACGGGACTGAGGTTTTGGGTTTATGTCACGACGGTACCGCTGACATTGTTAACTCTGGTCAATGCGATCGCAGCTTGGCGTAGCCGAGGGATATTGCGGCGTTGGTGGCTAGGTGCGGCTGGAATGGCGGCTGCTGATCGCATTTTTACCTTCTCATACTTTGTCCCAACGATGGTTAAACTGATGAGCGGAACTCTGCCTGAATCGGAGGCTGTATCAACAGCGTTGCAGTGGGCAAATCTCAATCACTTCCGTCATGTCATTGTGCTTATAGCATGGCTGGCAGCACTAAAGGCGTTCTCTCTAGTGTACGAGCGTACAGCTAGATAGCCCTAGTGCGTCTGAAATACAATGTGCGAGGTGGATCATGCCTACTATCGATATGACTCTCCCTCTATGGAGACTAGTACCGCTCTCGTCGCACTCGCGAACGCGCAAGGGTGGAGTGGCTCCTCTCCTGCAGTACAAGCTCGCCTTTGCGCCTACTCTGCTGTGAAGCCACTCCCTTGTCTATGCGTGAGACAAAGTTTTACCCACCTTTGTTGGTGTACTAAAAGGAAAATACAGTACGGAGTGTACCTGTTACAATCGTGCCGTTACTATCTTGATTTCCAGCATTCCTAATCACTTGAATAGATGGTGTGACCTGGATATTTCGACTAAACGGGTAGTTATAAAACGCCTCGAAATTAGTCTGAGTTGAATCGCCAATTTCACTTGCAATAAATGGCTGACCGACAGCAATTCCTGCTAAAGCACCGCGTGTAAACAAGTCTCGCGCACCAATCCCCGCCATCCAGTAATTGGGGTTAATGTCGCCAAAGTTTTCGGTGTCATTGTAGCTACCGTAACCGTAGCGACCAAAAATACCAAACTTTTGTGCAAGGGTCAGTTCAAAATTCACGCCAAAGACATCAAAGCGGTTGCTGAATATTTCGCCACCACTGTATTGCAGACGCAAAGCAAAAGCTCTGGATGGTGCGTATTCTACTTCTGCCATAGTTTGATAGGTACTTCCAAATAAGCCCCGATCGCCCGTCGTAATATTGGGATTAACATCAGGAGCGCCACCAGCTTTGGCAGTAGCACTGGGATATAAGATATTTGTGAATGATGAAACACTCTGAAGTACTCCCGGTCCGTCATTGCTAGGATTGGCTGGGTCTGCTGCTGCATACAACGCCCGCACGGACAATGCTCCCTGACCTGGTTTCCAGTCAATTGCAGCCCCTGCACTTGGACCGCTGACTGGGAAAAGAATAAAGTTATTTGCAAAAGCCAGAGTGCTAAAGTCCCGAAAGCTAAGGTAAGCGTAACTGTTGAAGTCAACAAAATCGGTTGCCAAAATAGTCGGACCAAGAGTGACTTTTAAGTCTTTAGCAAGTTGAAAGTTGTAATACAATCTGCTGAGACCTAAATTACCATTGTGGGTGGCTTGACTGAGTAGTCTGTAACACTGCCAAAATTTGGCTCAAGCAAACCTGCAGCATTGTCTTTCCCACCATTACTTAAATTATCATCAAGACCACTTCCAGTCTCAAGGCGAATTTTTAGTAAGTCAGTTCCACTGAAGCTAGTGTTTAAATCTATACCTGCTCGAAACAACACTGTGGCATTAGGTTGACTGGTAATTGCAGTACCTGTGGGGTTACCAGCGCTGGGAGCAGGGTTAATGATGCGATCGCCACTAAATCCACCAGCATTCACCGAAACAATGACTTGACCACTGAGCTTGGTTGTTGTGGAAAACTGATTGGCTTCCAGTTCAGCTGTACGTGCTTCTAGCGTATCTACCCGACCTCGTAAAGTTGCTAACTCAGCAACAAAGTCTTCCTGTAGCTTTTGCAAAGTTGCCAAGTCTTCTTTTTTCACCAAATCTGCTGTTGCTGTAGCAATCAATTCGTTGATACGATCCAAACAAGCATTTAACCCAGCGGCAAATTCATAACGAGTCATTGCTCTATTACCGCGATAAGTTCCGTTAGGATAGCCTGCTATGCAACCATACCGCTCTACCAAAGATTGTAATGCTTGAGCTGCCCAATCAGTGGGTTGAACATCAGAAAGCTGATTAACATTAGTGACCTGACTCTTAGAAGATGCGCTCCCTTGTGCCTGAAGTTTGTTTCCAGAAGCTGCGACACCAGGAACAGAAACGGGAGTTTCTGCACTTGCTGGATATATAGTTAAGAGTGACAAAGTGAGCAGACTCACTCCATTTACTATAATATCTGTCAAAAATTTTTGAGGAATTTTGGTAGCAAAAGAGGCATTTCTAGGGAACATTTTCTTCTGCATATTGCTTTTTCTTGTTAAAGATTAAACTTTGTGATTGATGAAAAAAACTTTCCTAAACTCTTTTCGTTGAAGAGTTTAAGATAAAAAAGTGTTTTCTACCAATTCTCTGTTAAGATGCACTGAATAAGCCTGCTTCCGCAGGCTTTGTTCTTGTAACTCTAGGCTTTCAGCCTGAGAGGAAATATAATTCAACATTATGGAGAATTGGTATTAACCATAAGCTTATTATCCCAATAAAGGTGACAAAAAAAGCGGAGGAAAGTCGAGAGTTCCTCATCTATCCCCCTATTTATTGCTTTCATCGACAAAAACTTACGAAACTTACAAACATCCTCCTTACGCAGGATTTAAAAACTTAGCAACAGTCTGCACATCCTTGTCACCACGTCCAGAGCAATTGATGACAATTTTTGGACTACCAGTCAACTGTGGACAAAGAGTTTCCAATAGAGCGATCGCATGAGAAGTTTCCAAAGCCGGAATAATCCCCTCCAACTGCGACAAACGCTCAAACGCCTCCAACGCCTGAGCATCAGTCACACTCTCATACTCCGCACGTGAAACATCCTTTAAATAACTATGTTCCGGACCAACACCAGGGTAATCTAACCCAGCACTGATAGAATGTGCTTCTGTAATCTGACCATCCTCATCTTGCAGCACATAACTCATCGCCCCATGCAAAACACCAACTCTACCAAGCGTCAAAGTTGCTGCATGTTTATCAGTATCAATCCCTTCACCCGCTGCTTCTACTCCAATCAGTCGCACAGATGGTTCATCAACAAATTCATGAAAAAGTCCAATTGCATTCGAGCCTCCGCCAACACAAGCAAGCAGAATATCTGGTAATCCTCCCCATTTCTCCTGACACTGAGCACGAGTTTCCTGACCAATAATTGCTTGAAAATCTCGCACCATCATCGGGTAGGGATGAGGACCTGCAACTGATCCCAGGATATAGTGAGTTGTTTCCACATTCGTCACCCAGTCCCGAATCGCCTCAGATGTTGCATCCTTGAGAGTCCCCGTTCCTGCTTCTACTGGACGAACTTCTGCTCCCATCAAGCGCATACGAAACACATTCAAGGCTTGTCTTTCCATATCATGGATGCCCATGTATATCATGCATTCTAAGCCAAAACGAGCACAGACTGTAGCGGTTGCAACACCATGTTGACCAGCTCCGGTTTCGGCGATGATTCGCTGTTTGCCCATACGTTTGGCGAGTAAGACTTGAGCCAAGGCGTTATTAATTTTGTGAGCGCCTGTATGATTTAAGTCTTCTCTTTTTAAGTAAATCTGCGGTCCGGTGCCATCTGGTTTGGCGTAGTGTTGGGTGAGTCGTTCAGCAAAGTATAAGGGGGTGGCGCGTCCTACGTAGTCGCGTAGGAGTGCTTGTAGTTCTGATTGGAAATCTGGGTCATTGCGATATTTTTGATATGCTGTTTCTAGTTCACTCAATGCTGGCATTAATGTTTCGGGTACGTATTTGCCTCCAAATTGACCAAATCGACCAAAGGTATCTGGTACACGAGGAGTCTGTGGAGTAGAAACATGAGTGTTTTGGTTGTTTGCTAACATTGGAATTTCCTTGCTTTGAAATTTGGTATTTGGTATTTTTAGGACTTACAGGGGTTTTCTGTAAGGTGGGCATTGCCACCAAAAGCCTATGTGATAGACATTTGAGATATTGGTGAGCAATGCCCAACGCCAGATGCTACCCTCCGGGAAGCCGCCCTCCGGGCGTCTACAAGCCGGGAAACCCGGACGCCAGATACCTACGGAGGAGCCAGTGCGGACGCCACATGCTTCAAGCCGGGAAACCCGTCCAACGCAGTGGCTCGTCTTGGGGAGCCACTGCGTTGCGGAGGTTCCCTCCGTTGTAGCACCTGGCGTGTCTCCCCAAGTAGAGCATCTGGCGTTGGATACCCTCCTGCAGTACTGGCTCTCCAACGCACTGGCTCCCCTACGATTTGTGATCTATTCATATGAAAACCGCTGTCGGTTAAAAATCTCAATTTCACACAACGCCGCTTGCACAGAATGCATCAGTCCTAAGTTGTTAATTTTTAGTTGTTAATTTTTCATTCCCACAGTGGGGGTCATTGCTGCTTTCAAATCTCCACAGAAATCTTTAATAGCTCGTAGCCCTTGAGATGGTGTGGTTTCTCCTAAGCGTTGCACAAAGGCGCTTCCTACAATGACTGCATCTGCGCCCCAGTCTTTAACTTGACGAGCTTGTTCTGGTCCAGAGATACCAAAACCAACACCAATGGGCTTGTTCGTAACGTTTCGGATTTCCTGTAGCACATCCTTGACGCGTGTCTGGAGTTGGGAGCGTACACCTGTCACACCTGTGACACTCACTAAGTAGATGAATCCGCGAGATTGACGGGCGATCGCCTCAATTCTCTGTTTTGAACTGTTGGGTGTCACTAACAATGTGACTTCTACTCCTACAGTATCAGCAGACTTCAGGACATCATCTGCTTCCTCTAAGGGCAAATCGGGTACAACCAACCCTTTGATTCCAGAATCAGCAACTTGCTTGAGAAATTGCTGGGTACCCAGACTTAAAATTGGGTTGTAGTAAGTGAAGAGAATGAGTGGCGATCGCAAACTACGAGTAGCTGACTGCGCCATTTCTAAAACTTGAGCTAGACGAGTTCCCGCTTTGAGAGCGCGAGTCGCAGCCGCTTGAATCACAGGTCCATCAGCCAATGGATCGGAATAAGGAACTCCCAGTTCAATGAAATCAGCACCATTCGCGTCTAAAACTCGTAGAGCTTCTGCTGTTGTTTCCAAATCAGGATCGCCAGCTGTAATAAAAGGAATTAAAGCACACTGGTTTTTGGCGCGTAAAGATTCAAAATGTCCAGAAATTGAAGTCATCTTAATAAATTACCGAAAGCGAACAACAAGTTAATAGGGGAAAAGCAGAATGAAAAATGCAAAATTTGCGTGAGAAAAATGAACAAAAAATGAACAATTTCACATTCTTAATTGCTTGACAGCTTGCTCTAAATCAGCTTGCTTAACTAAAGATTCTCCAATCAACACAGCTTTGGCTCCCGCTTGGGCGACTTTAGCTAAATCAGAAGATGTATATAAACCAGACTCACTCACGACTGTAATATCTAAACTTTTTAATCTTTCCTGACGTTCTGCCAGTAAGCGTTGGGTTATTTCTAAGTCAACAGTAAAGTCTTCCAGATTGCGATTATTAATTCCGACCAGTTGTACATTTGATAACTCCAGTACCCTATCGAGTTCTACCAAAGTATGCACTTCTATAAGAACAGTCATTCCTAATTGCTGAGCAATTTGTAGAAAATTTTGCAGCGTTTCATCGCTTAAAATGGCAGCAATCAGCAGTATAGCATCTGCACCATTGACTCGTGCTAGATAAATTTGGTAAGGATCTATGACAAACTCTTTGCAAAGGAGCGGCAACTCTACATTACTTCTAATAATTCGCAAATTCTCAAAACTACCCTGAAAAATTTCTCATCAGTTAGCACTGATAAACAGCTTGCACCACCTCGTTCATATGCTTGAGCAATTTCGACTGGTTCAAAGTTGGGACGAATAACGCCTTTACTAGGTGATGCTTTCTTAACCTCTGCAATCAAGCTGGGCTTGGTAGGACTTTGCTGTAATGCTAGAAGGAAATCTCGGCAAGGAGGGGCAGCACTAACCTGATTTTTCAAATCTACAAGAGGTAATTGCTCTTTCATGATGGCGACTTCTTGCTGTTTGTGCAACACAATCTCTTCGAGAATATGGCGCGGTTTGGCAGGCTGTGCTGTTGCTTGAGTTGGTTGCTGGGGATAATTTATCATCTTTTTAAAGAAGTGGTGATCAGTTGAAGAAAGGGAAACTTAACCCTCTGTTTGCTTGTGGGAGAGGGTTAGAAGAAAGATGATTATGCAAGAACTGAGGAGGGATATTTAGTCGTAAATTCACGGACTACATTTGTGACAATTGTTAAACCCACTCCTCCTGCCAAAGTCATGATGGATTCTGGATGGAACTGAACAGCAGCAATTGGTAATGTTTGATGTTCAATGCCCATAATCACACCATCTGCGGACATGGCTGTCACTTTGAGTTCTGCGGGTAAGCTTTCTGGTAGTGCATACAACGAGTGGTATCTACCAACTTCAAAAGATTGTGGTAAGTCTTTAAAGGCAACAGAATCTGTATCAACAACAGATACCTCAGATACCTTACCATGCTGGGGATAATTTAGAATTCCTAGCTTTCCACCGTGAGCTTCGACTATTCCCTGCAATCCTAAACACACGCCAAAGATGGGAATTTGCCGTTTTTTGCAAGCTGCAATTGTATCTGCAACACGAAAGTCACTTGGTTTTCCAGGACCAGGAGATAATACAACCAAGTCAGGTTTTTCTGCATCGAAGAGTGATTCTGCAAAACCATGCCGTAGTGTTGTCACTGTGGCACCAGTTTGACGGATGTAATTTGCTAGAGTATGAACAAATGAATCTTCGTAGTCAACGAGCAAGACACGTTTGCCCGCCCCTGGATTCGCTTCTTGAATGTCAAGGTCTGACAAACTTGACAAATCTGCACTTTTATGAACCACTGTGCGAAGTGTTTGGAATAAAGCACCAGCTTTAGTAATCGTTTCTTGTGCTTCCGCTTCTGGCTCTGAGTCATAAAGAACTGTTGCACCGACTCGTACCTGTGCAACTGAGTCTTTTAGTCGAATAGTTCTTAAAATCAGACCAGTATTCAAGTTGCCTGTAAAATTTAAGTATCCGACTGCTCCACCATACCAACGTCTGGGACTGCGCTCATTTTGTTCAAGAAACTGCATCGCAGAACGTTTTGGTGCTCCTGTGACTGTAACTGCCCACAAATGGGTAAGGAATGCATCCAAAGCATCAAACTCAGGTCGCATGATGCCTTCCACATGGTCTACTGTATGAATCAGATGGCTGTACAATTCGATTTGACGACGACCAATCACTCTCACAGTCCCCGATTCACAAATCCGCGACTTATCGTTGCGGTCTACATCGGTACACATGGTGAGTTCGGATTCATCTTTACGCGAGTTCAACAGCTTTTGGATTTGTGCTGCATCATCAATCGCAGTTTCACCTCGACGGATTGTACCACTGATTGGACAAGTTTCAACACGTCTGCCGTCAACACGCACAAACATTTCTGGCGATGCACCAATCAGATATTCTCCACCTAAGTTAAAGAGAAATCCATAAGGACTGGGATTAATCTCCCTAAGGGTGCGGAAAAGTTCGGTTGGGGATTTTTCACAAGCTTGAAAGAAGCTTTGACTGGGAACAACTTCAAATAAATCGCCGCGACGGAAGTAATCAAGTGCTTTGATGACTTGTTGCTCATATTCACCTGGTGCGTGATCAGAGTTTTGCGTCACACTCAAACGCTTACCTCGGTAATCCATAACTTCACCCGTGCGAGGTAAATCCCGAGTGCTACCATTCTTGGTGACAAAATCATACTGCACCCTGAATGCCTGTTGCAGGTGGTAGTCAATCACTAACAACTCATCAGGTAGATAGAGTACCACATCCCTTTGGTCTGATGAACGTTCCAGACGCTTTGGCATTTGCTCAAACTGAAAAACCAAGTCATAGCCAAATGCGCCATAAAGTCCCAAGTTTTCATCTACAGGACTATCGAAGACAGATAAGATCTCGCGAACAACACTGAAAACAGATGGTTGTCTGCTGCGTTCTTCTTCTGAGAAGAGACGTTCTGTTGGTTTGACGGAGCCGATAATACTGTTGTTCTCTTTCTTGACAGCCTCAAGATATGGTTGGTGCAATAGACACTCTGCCAAATAATCTAGTAGTATCTTGCCTCGTTCATTATGCGCCGTAATAGTAAAAGTGTGATCACGGGTCACAAGTTCTAAAGGTGGATTGACAAAACCTATCGCCCATCGTTTGTAGCGTCCTGGGTATTCATAGCTACTTGCTAGTAAGCCACCACGTTGGGAATCTAGACGTATCAAAACCTCGTCAATTGCCGAATCTATGGAAGTATTCGTGACAGAGCGTGATACAAAGATTCCACCTTTCGTTGTGTAAGATTGTGTGTCAAAATACATAGATATGACCCTCTTAAAGCTGACTTAAAAAATTATTTCACCGGGATGCTTTTGCGACTTGGTAACTATGTTGCGTGCAGGACACTGGTTAAAATCTGACGTTGACCATTATTGTTTGTGAGTGATTGTGAAGTTGACGACAACTACTAGATATTAAATAGAAGCAATAACATTTGACTTATGCAGTTATGAAAAATAAATGATTTGGGAGCGTTTAGCATGAAATTATGTCTTGCGCCTATGATCATTTCTGGTATCTACAAAATGTTGGTAAGAAGTTCAGCGATTTTGTCAAGTTGTTGTTGGTATAAGATTTGTTCAAATGTAACAATAGTGTCTATTTTAGCTTTAGGATTTGGGATAGCAAAATCCCAGTAAATTAATTTGTGCGTATTTATTTATAGTCAAACTGGGAAAATAGTATGCACACATAATTGCCTTAACGAAATAATTTCAGGATGATTAAAGAATCTTGGGTAGGCAAATCGATGAATGAATTTCTGTCAATGTGATATTGCCTACCCTAGAGAAAGCACTGTTGATTGATCAATTTAGACACCCACAGTCAAAGGAATTTTGGCACCAAATGGTGTTACGCTTGTAAAGGTAGATTTTGTTCCACGTCCGAAGAATTGAGCAAGAGGAGCTATTTCCTGCATGAGTTCCACGAATTGCTCAGGTGTCAGAGACTGAGGACCATCTGAGAGTGCTTTGGAGGGATTGGGGTGAACCTCAATCATCAAGGAATCTGTACCAGCTGCCACGGAAGCTTTTGCCATTGTAGGTACATACTTAGAGTAGCCAGTGGCGTGACTGGGGTCAATCATAATTGGCAAATGAGTGAGTCCACGCAATACAGGTACGACAGATAAATCCAGAGTATTCCTTGTATATTGCTTGTCAAAGGTGCGGATTCCGCGTTCACACAAAATCACATTTGGATTACCAGTTGCCAAAATATATTCAGCTGCCATCAACCATTCTTCAATTGTTGCAGATAGACCCCGCTTGAGCAGAATTGGTTTACCTGTAGCACCTGCTTTCTTAAGCAGGGAGAAATTCTGCATATTACGAGCACCTATTTGCACCACATCTGCAACTTCTGCAACTTTGTCTAAGTCCGCTGTATCCATGACTTCTGTGATAATCCCTAAACCTGTGACTTCGCGGGCTTTTGCTAACAGGGATAAGGCGCTTTCACCATGTCCTTGGAAAGCATAAGGTGAGGTACGAGGTTTATAGGCTCCTCCCCGGAGAAACTGAGCACCTGTGGCTTTTACGACTTGTGCTGTTTCGACAATCATTTCTTCATTTTCGACTGAACAGGGTCCAGCGACAACAACTAAAGGATGATTTTGACCAAAAGTGACCAGACCATTGGGAGTTGGAACAATGACTTCGCTTGGTTCGCCATAGCGATATTCTAACGAAACCCGTTTAAAAGGCTGTTTTACCCGAATGACCTGTTCGATAAATCGGCTGATTTGTTGTACGTGTTCTGGATGAATCGCAGTTGTATCACCCACCAAGCCGATGACAACTTTGTCTTTACCGACAACTTTTTCGGTTGTTACGGGATAGTGACTCAGTTCTTGAATGATTCTTTCAACTTCAGATGCGGGAGTTTGGGATTTGATGACGACAATCATTTTCTTTACCTTATGAAATAGTTTTGGTTTTGGTTCGTGTCTTTGTCCGCCCAAGTCAGTTGGGCGTTTTGAACTCGTTTTTTGTCTTCTGAGTTTTTATAGGGTAAGGATGAAAAGTTTATGCATTCGGGCAGGCGATGTCTTCGACAAGCCACTTCGTGTCTACGCCTGTAAAATTAGCCTAATGCTTCAGGGCAAACGAATCTAAATAGGACTTGACAAAATACAGTTTGTGTAGTTTGAGCGAAAAATATCCTAACGAGCGAATGCCTCCGGCACGCTGCGCGAACGCTTACCTGGTGTGTAGCCTAATTGTTGCAGGACTTACGCAAAAATAACGCAATTGGAGTCATTGCGACCGGAGGGAAGCAATCGCAAAGCCTTATTTTTCGTCGCGAGTGCGTAAGTCCTATGTTGATAAAAATTAAGGTTTATTGCGAAATCCGTGTCAATGAAATGATCATTTCCACTTAGAATAATGTATAAAAAGTTCTGAGTTTGATGCTTAGGGAATGTCTCAAAATTATGAGGCACATTCTAAAACGAGTTTTCACTAGCTATTACCTCTGAGCGAATGTTATTCCCAGTATTTGTTTTGTGCGGTGCGGATATTCTTGAATATAATGAAGTGGATTTTTCATGATGGTAGGCGGTCAAAATTTTGTTCTACCATTTTTTTGACACCTAGTTAATATTCCGGACGTGTCTATTTATCATCTCTGAAAATTGCCGATGCTATCACAAAGATGGCGATCGCTGTGATTCTCATCAAGGGTAGCTAGATAATCACGCATTCTATCGCAACCTTTTGCAAGTAAATCGTCAAAGCTTCCTAATTGCCAAAACTTAGTCAAACAAGCGAATAGTGGTACCGTTATTACCTACAGTAGCAATAGTCTTACGGTCAGGACTAAAACTGATATTTTGGATATCGTTTCGCAGAAATTGATATTGCTTTGATTCGTCTGGTTGTGGGACATCTAAATTCCACAAGCTCACAGTTCCATTCTCGCGTTGTGTAGCTATATACTTGCCATCTTGACTAAAAACCATATTTTGAATTGTGCCGGATGGTAATTTAATTTCCTTCCAATCCTTGAGTTCTGTGCTAGTTGATAGGTTATAAATGCGAACAATGTTGTTATTAGCGAAAGCGACTAGCTTACTATCAGAACTAAAACTAGTTATTTGAGCTTCATTAATATAAGCTGCATTGCTATCACCGTAAGGTACTACTTTGTCCAATTTACCTCCGTCCCGCTTCCACATTCGGGTAGACGGTGAGTCCCCAAAGAACTGGGATAATACTATGTAATTGTCATCAGGGCTGAGAGAGACATCTATCCCAGAAGATACATGACTTCCAGGGATTACTTGGTTTGATAAACCCGGTATCAACAATATTATAGTTTCAGAACCTTTTTCATAAGCCCTAATCAGACTGCCATCGCTCCTAAAAGCAAAATCAATTGATTGGCTTTTACTAGTGTTCTGCTACGTCCTTTTAAATTCCACAACCTGATAGTTTGTTCTAGTTTTTTTGGTCATCCTCATTGTCGTATCCCTTAGTAGCAAGCGTCTGACCATTAGGACTAAAACTGAGTTTTTTGATTTCGTAACCTGCTTGAAACTCCTTCAACTTATTGCCATTCCAGTCCCATAGACGAACAATGCCTTGTGAGTCAACGGTAGCTAGCTTGCTTCTATCAGGGCTAAAAAAGACGTTATCAGAAGAATAACCTGCTTGAAATTTATGTCCTGGTAATTCGAGAATTGGTTTTCCTTTTGTTTCCCTATCCCAAAGTTGGACTGTGCCATTATTATTGCTCTTGGTTGCTATTAATAATTTGCCATTCGGGTGAAAAAATATATTCCGTACTTCCATTCCAGGCATGGGTTCCCATCGGTTGCGTTCTTTCATTCCATAGAAAACTTTTCGCAAGGTTTGTACTACTTGCTCCCGCAGTTGAGAGTTTGGTGGGAATATTTGTAACAGTGGATTGCTAAAATTTTTTCTTGCCCGTGAACCACTAATCAGCGCATCTAGTTCTTGATTTGAGAGAAGAAATGCTTCAGAAGCTTGCCTATAAGTGCTAATTTCACCTATTATTGTTTGTCTCAGATTAAATAAAGCCCAAGCAGTTAAACTGACCGATGACACAGTTACGCCAATCGCAATACTCCAACGTAAATTAGTGTTTCTGCGTCTTTGCCAAACGCTTTGCTGCACGAACTGGGCTTCTACTTGGTTGAACCAATAATCGGCAGATTTGAGTTTCTTTCTTAAAACATCAAGGTAGGGATTCTATTCCAAAGAAACTGCCTCTTTTTCTCTCGTTGGCGTTCTTGAGGATTCTTTTTGATTTCGTTAAACCAGTCCTCAGTAGAGTCAAGTTTCTTATCAAACCAACTCAGAACAGGTTCAGCTTTTCCAAGAATACTTGCTGATTGTTCCTTGTTTTCCACTCTAGGGCATTAGGTGTCAGTCGCCGTTGCAGGGGTAAATCTTCCTGCTCCTGTTGTTGCCACTTCTGTAGCTTATCCCAGCTTCTCACTAGAAAATCATGAGCGGGCTCTACATAAGGTTCTCCCGTTTCCTGTCCACTGACAACCAAGCGAGCGTTATTCAGACGTTCCAGAACTAAATCGACTCGCTTATTTTCTTCGTCATCCCGCTTGCTTGGGTCATGCTTGTCTGCATACACTAATTCTGACTTTGGTACCCGACGCCGTGCTGATTCCCCACCTTCAATTGTCACCATCCGCAGCATCACCCGCCGCATGGTAGCTCTGTGAGCATCATCGGGTAAAGAGTCATATTCCTTATTCGCTCTCCGTGTTAGAGAACCAGTGACGCCTCCTTCAAAGTCGAATTCAGCATCAAGTATCAGGGCGCGATCGCTACTCTCCCCAGCTTCCCACTTTTTAGCAAGTTTAATGTAAAGTTCGCTGAGTGTAAAAGATAGCAACGGTAAAGCACCGGGCATCTGCCCGACTTCATCAACTAACTTGTCTACCGGATTTCGCTGTCCTGGAAGCTGTTCAAAGTAAAGTGCCATTTCTGCTGCGGGACGCTCAATCGCTTGTCGCAACTCATCGGAACGCATAGCACGGACTGGAAAGCGAGCGCCTGTCCAATAGGACTTGAGCGCCTCCGAGTTGAGGAAGCGGGGTTCAAAGTCGGAACGCAATGTTATGACTATGCTCAGTTGCGGCAATTTAGCTGCTAGAAGCAATTCTAGCAGTTTTAAGAACTGTTGCGACTCCGTAAGATTCGGTTGCTTGTTTTGCTTATCTTCTTCACTGTGAGAACTTAGGGTGATTAACTCCTCAAATTGGTCTATTACCAATAACAGCCTAATACCAGGTCTTTGTTCGCTCCATGTTTTGACAATTTTGATGAATTCTTTTGGGTCTTGTAAACGTTGGCTGAGTGGATTGAGACAATCTAAAACTGTCTCTTGTAGAAGCTTTTGTTCGTTTTTATCGTGACATAAATTATTGAGTTCATCAAAATGATCGACAATTAAACGCTGCTTTGCTTCTTTGGTTCCTCGCTTCCAAATATTAACAATTCTCTCGTATTTCTTAACTTTTTGTTCTAATTGGATAATTTCATCTTCTTCGCTATTTATATCACCATTATCAATTCTTTGGTTTAAAGCTGTAATTTCTTGTTGAATAAATTTTTCAATAAAATGTAAATTATCTAGCTGCTTGCTGACAACAACATTGTTAATAATTAACAGAAGAGTCCTAGCTAAAGCTGTAAAAGGAGATTCACTAGGACGCATAGGTTTGAGAATGTACCACTTTTGGGAATGATTCTGGCGTAAGTAGGGAATGAGTCCCGCTTTGACTAAGCTGGATTTACCAGAACCGGAAACTCCTGAAACAACAGTTAGCGAACTCTTCGCATTGGAAACCTTCTTATACAATTCTTCTACCAGTTCCTTTCTGCCAAAAAATAATTGTGAATGCTCTTCTTCAAAAGACTGTAATCCTCGATAAGGATTATTTTTTTCAGTTAATTTTGGTGCTGGTTTTAATTTGGGTTCAGCACCAGGAACTAGAAATATGTACTCGCCTCTATCATGTTTTGATAAAGTCCATATCCCCGGCGTTTGACTTTCATTAGAAGCAGTTTCTACATGGTCGCGCAAGTAGAGATAAAGTTCTGTTGCTGTAATAACTCCATCTCCTGCGGATTTGCCATTTTTAGCTGCAGGAATGACATCTCCTTCACCCCGCAAAGCCTTGAATAAAGCAAGAGCAAAAGGTGAGTGCTTATCGCCACCTCGGTTATCGCGGAGAATATCCAATGCTTCTTGGTTATGGGCTGCAGAAGTAATTGCTTGCCATGCAGGAGATTTGATAAAGCGATCATAATGTTCTTTACGAATGACTGTGGGAATCACTGTCGCTAATCTGGCAGTTGACCACCGGAAAGTTCCAGCAAAGCAACAATCAAGAATGACCAGTAGGTGACGACACGAAAGTGCGCTCAAACATTCGTGCAACTTCTGCATGGGGAGCAAATTTTCATTTTTTCTAGATCTGCATCCTGTGGTACGAGATAGCCTGCAGGTCCTTTATCGCTATCGCGTGCTATTCCATGTCCCGCAAAGTAGAAGAGTAAACGGTCGTCTTTTGTCGGCTGAATTTCTTTGGGTAGTCTTTCCTCAAGTAGGGTTAATAAATTCTTTAGCGTTGGTTTACACTCAGTCTCATCAGTGATTAAAATTACTTCATCATATTGATGTTCTTCTGCTAATATCTGCGCTAGTACCTCAGCATCACGTCTAGCCGTCTGTAGCTTGGGAATCTTGTTCTGGTATTGGTTTATGCCAATGACTACTGCCAAACTGCGCTTGAAACTTGTTATTTTCTGTGCTTTTACTAGCGTATTTGTTTGGATCATAGTTGCGTACCTGGTTTGTATGAATACTTTTGTGTGACTCTCACCAGGCAAAAGTAACGAAGTATTGCAGAATCAGGGATTTTGGTTTTGGCTACAGATTCACTCGTGCAATGCTTTGCTCTATTTAATTCGCTATCACTTTTACGGCTACCTGTTTTGTTGTCCATCCACGACTTGGATCGGCGACAACTTGTACGTTTCTACTTGTGGAAGGTTCGTCATCAGCACCCACAGCTGCTAGGAGTTCTTCTAGTTGATTTCTGGGGGAATTGAGTCCTCTAGTGCTACTAGGAGGAATTGGTTGGTCAAGGGACGGTAACTCCAGCCACCGGAAGTTAGCTTGTTCAACTGCGACAAACACTTTAAATATGTCTGTTCCTTCTTGATAACCTTCTGGAAGACTCATTTTGAGTGGAATAGATTCTTCTTGTCCGGGGTCAAAAGGAACAAAATTTGCATTGTCTCCTAGTATATTGAGTTGGGAAATTGACCAATCCGAACTTAAAGCCAGTACAACCACGTTGAGAACTTGAGAAGACTCATTGCGAATACGCAAAAAGACAGTTTCCCCTGCTTGTACACTAGGATGACTCTTGTCATCAAATGGTTGAGGAGATGGTTGCCTTGTACGTCTATAATTAGCTTGCTTGCCAACTAACTCAACCACGAGCTTTTTTGTTAGAGAAGTAGCAGAATTATCCAATTCCTCCGTAGCTTTGTACTTAGTGAGATGCACCAAGCGTTTCACTAACTTTGCAGCTGCATCAGTTTCGCCCACCTTTAATGGAGGTCGTAAATTAGGAAAAGGCTTACCTGTTGGCTCACAAATTTCGTATTCACCATGTTTGTTGATAGAAATTTGGTAGTCAGCAACTTCTTCATCAGCAACTAATTTCACCCAACCATTTTGTGAAGCAGCGATTGCGCTCCGCGCAGTGCCAAAGGCGATCGCAACCGCTTGCAAAGCTGCTCGTTGATTGATTTGTTTTGGTGGTAAGTCCTCCAATTTTGTATTCTCTGGGGTGCATTCAATCAAACGGATTCCCCGAATAAGATCCACAGGTGCGGATAGCATAACCGCACTAGTTCCTTGCTCGATTTCTCCTGCACGCAGCGTCTTAATAACTTCCGCCCAAGCATCAGTGACACCGATTTCTGTGACTTCAGCTATAGCTAAGTAATTGTCTTGTTGGGTAATATTCTTTATTCCGCGTGGATAGATAGCAAACTGAGATCCTTCCTCCACACCTTGGGCTATGCCAGCATTTAATTTAACTCGGATTAGATTATTTGCTGCATCTACCTGCATCACGGTGACGGCATACTGGAGAGATTGGTAGTTGTTACCCAAAACCAAACGGTTACCCTCACCCAGCAGCATGGGAGTTTGTTGTTGAAATTGACTGTGGATTTTGGCGTTGATGCGTAAGTAAAGTTCGTTATAAGTCAAATCCAGACTGCGGTTCTGTAGAGAATCCAACAACCAATATGTTAAAGCTCCGTTACGCTCTTTCCCGTTAAAGGCATACTCATAAGCAAATTCTGACGGACGACAAGCTGCTAATAAAACATAATCTTTAACTTCTGGGAGCATCCCACCTACAACAGCAGCACTACGAGTTCCTCTGGTCAAGTCTTGCCAAGTCTTCTTCAATTCCTGAGCTGATGCTACTAAACTTTCTGTTGGTCGTTGCGTTGTGTCAACAGTATTTGCGTCAGCGCCACGAATGTCAGAATCTCCTGCTCGCGTTGCTCCTCCTGAATGACAGCTATCTAACACAACTGTGACAACTAATTCTTTATCCACCATCTTTTGCACAAGTGCTGCTAACTCCAAGTCCCGAAGATAACGAGATGTTGGTTCACCAATATCAAGGGGAACAAGCGTTTCATCAAATCCTTTTTCTTGCTTGAGTTCTGGATAAATTGTTGCTGCACGTCCGCCGTGACCAGAGTAATGAATGTAAACTTGGTCTTTAGGTTGAGCAATTTCTGTAAGTTCTTTAAACTTCTTTACAATATTCTCGTAGGTTGGCCACATTGAAGGTGGTTCGGATGGCATAGGAGAATCGTCAACATTAGAAGCTGTTAGCTTGTAAATTTGCTCAGATGATAGATTAAACTGGCGCTTTAGGAAAGCTTCCACATGGTTAATATCACGCACGCATCCCTTAAGGCTTTTATAAGAAGCACCATTGGATAATTTGTTAGGTAAATAACAATCAATACCTATTAACAAAGCGTACAAGTAGCTCATTCGTTAATAACCTGTAGACGTTTTCAAGGGTAGGTGTGAATGAATTTAGTTGATTGAAACAACCGTAAATCCTTACAAGTTATATAGGTGTAAATAAAAATAACTTATGCAGTGGATCGCGGTTCCGGGAGCAACTCAAAAATTCTGACGAAAAATAACGCAAGTGCGCTCAGTTACAATCACACAATTGCGTTATGCTTACGTAAGCCCTGAGCATTTTATTGATCAAAGCGTTCTTTAAATTTTTGTGCTTTTTGCTCGTTAGGAATTTCCGCCACCAAAGTTTCTATAAGTTGCTTTGGAGTGAGATTTGGGTGTTGGTTCAAAGTATCTTTAAGAATAACGCTAGCAAAAGGACCAACAAAATTAGTCAGTTCTCGCCGACAATGTTCTAAAAACTCCGGATTGCTAATTGCAGGAGAGTTACCGATAGGTATCTGTGAGTTTATAGAACTCTGAAGCTTTTGGGATTTAGGTTCAACAGGAAGTTGGATGCGATTTCTAAAATCTTGTGCCCTTTGTGCATCCGGAATTGCTTCAGCTAGCGCTTCAATGAATTCCTTTTGTTCAATGTTTGGACTTTGCTTCAAAGTATGTTTCACCAAAACACTGGCGAAAGGACCAATAAAACTAGTCAATTCTCGCCCCACAAACTCTAAAAATTCTGGTTCGATAGAGACTGGCGTTTGTGTATGCAAATTATTATTTATTTCACTTTGCTTTTCTTGCTCTTGGGAAGTGTGAGCATGAATTTGAATTGTTGTCGGTAACTGGCTCGAAACTATACCACCAAGTAACAATGGTGATTGATTATTATTAAGTTCGACAAGAACTTCTTTTGCTGACTGGTAGCGCTCTGTTGGTGATTCTGCCAGCATTTTTTCCAGTATGCGAGCGAAAGAGTCACTGATTTTGACATAAGAGCGCCATTGCCACTTTAGAGAATTATCTATTAACAAATATGGCATTTTTCCAGTCAAAAGGACAAGCGCAGAAACAGCAAGTGCGTAGATATCACTGGAGGGATAGCAATGTCCTAAACGCAGCTGCTCTGGTGGAGAGTAGCCAATTTTCCCTACGACTGAACCTTGAAGTGAGTACTGGTGTGGAGATTGGGCTGATAAGACTTGAGTGAGTTTCTCCTTAACCACTCCAAAATCAATCAGCACGGGTTTAGATTGCT
Source organism: Scytonema sp. RU_4_4 (assembly GCA_012031965.1). Taxonomy (GTDB): domain Bacteria; phylum Cyanobacteriota; class Cyanobacteriia; order Cyanobacteriales; family Nostocaceae; genus Brasilonema. Next base: position 1,022 of record JAAUSC010000102.1, on the reverse strand, counting down.
TCTGGGGAAGCATGACATTATCCAATGAAATATCCCGGTGAATAATCTTGCGCTCGTGGATATATTCCAAAACTGGCAACATATCTAGTAGCCATGCTCTGGCTTCAGTTTCAGAAAATGGTCTACCTTTGCCAGAAAGACGTTCGGATAAAATTTGTGAATAAGTTTTACCATCAATATATTCCTGGACGATAAATAGCCGTTGGTTCTCCGTCAAGCAAGCCAGAAATTTGGGAATTTGAGGATGTTCAATTTGGTGTAAAACTTTTGCTTCCCGCTCAAATAGCTCCCTAGATTTACGAATAATCTCTTCTTTCGTGGTTGCAGGTACAAACTCTTTGAGAACACAGGCTTCACCAAAGCGCTGAGTATCAAATGCTAAGTAAGTACGTCCGAACCCTCCTTGTCCGAGAATTTTCTCAATTAGATAACGATTATTGATTAAAGTTCCTGGGTTAATTTGTGCAATCATTTTTAAGTTCTTATTTTAATTATTAATACGATTTTTTATATTATTATAGGGTTAAAAATTCAAAAATATGCACAAAGCTAAAGGAGGTGCTGACAACGAAGATAATTTCTGGTTAGCTTGTCGCCTGTACAACAATTACAAAAGAACTCAAACCGATGCAGTAGATTTAGTAACTAGTAAAAAAGTAAAACTATGCGTGAGGTTTGGAGGGGTCAAAATAATGTGTAGCTTCAGACAGAATTGATATAAAGCATCTGCTTTGCGCATGCAGAGATGACAAAGCTCCTCGAAAAGAACCAAACTAACACACCGCGAGATAAATCGCGGTGTATATGTGCAACAAAGCACTTTTGCATTGTCCAAATTAACAAAATAAATTATCAATAATGATGAGAATGATGAAAATGAGTTCTACCATTCCATCCAGTGAGAGCTTTATCTCAGTAACCTTGTCACCCTAACGTCATATTCAGTACCTTTGGATGTTCACTTCTAGCTTGGTAAAGTGCCATGTTATCAGCTTTTGTTTTGACTCTGCGTCGATTTCGTA
>JAAUSC010000310.1 GCA_012031965.1 Scytonema sp. RU_4_4 | reverse complement strand
TTGGCAGGAATGGGATTTTTTGCTGAAAATTTCTCTTGTGAAGCGGCTGTTTGTTTTCATTCTTGTGTTGCAAGTACTACGGCATCAAAAGAATTATCCACTTCTAGTAAAATTAGAAGACCTAGGATTATTAGTATTTTTGGAGATAGTAAAAATATTGATACTAGTGCCGATAAAGATTTACTGCAAAAATTGCAAAACGAGCAGCAGAACTCATAGTTCTGACTGAACCAAATCGTTCAGATTTTAATGCGCTCTGGGAAGAAGCTTGTGATATCCTATTTTTTGCAGGTCATAGCGAAACAAAAGGTGATGGTCAAACAGGCATAATAAATATTAATCGTAATGATAGTTTAAGTTTATCAGAAATCAAAAGACACTGAAGGCAGCAATTAACAAAGGTTTAAAATTAGCAATTTTCAATTCCTGCGATGGTTTAGGTTTAGCAAGACAATTAGCAGATTTAAATCTTCCCTACATCATTGTCTGGCGGGAAGAAGTACCAGATAAATTAGCACAAAAGTTTCTCAAGTATTTTTTAAATTCTTTTGCAGAAGGTCAATCTTTATTTACTGCAGTTAGGGAAGCCAGAGATAAACTCAAAGAACTTGCAGACGACAAAGATATTGCAAAGCAGCTACCGGGGGTGAGTTGGTTACCAATTATCTGTCAAAATACAACTGAACCACCACCGAGTTGGGAAGATTTGGGAGGACTTTCTGGTGAACTTCCTGAATGTCCCTATCACGGTTTATCTGCGTTTGGGGAGAAAGACGCGGACTTCTTTTTTGGTAGGGAGAAGTTTATTGCAGATTTAGTGGAAGCAGTAAACAGCAAACCGTTAGTTCCTGTAGTTGGTGCTTCTGGGAGTGGAAAGTCTTCTGTTGTGTTTGCAGGGTTGATTCCGCGTTTAAGATCTGTTAGGAATGTGGGGATAGTCAGTTTTCGTCCAGGGAAAAATCCGTTTGATGCAATGGCGATCGCGCTGAGCAAATATTGCAAGTCCCTAGTACAAGGACAAACAAAAGCATCAGGAGAAACTGCTAGCAGGTTGGCTGAACTAGAATTTGAGGTAAACCTGCGACATGATGAGAAAGTATTATGCTATTTTCTCGAAAATATTATTAACTCCTCAGGGTATCAGCGTTTGGTGTTAGTGGCAGACCAGTTTGAAGAACTTTACACTCTTGCTGCCCAGGAAGAACGTTACAGTTTTTTGAATGTACTGCTTTTGGCTGTAAAATCTATTCCAGGGTTGACGCTGGTGTTAACGCTGCGAGCAGATTTTTTGGGAATTGTGCTTGATTATCAACCAATGGGGAAGGCTTTGCAAAATACACTCCATTGTTACTAACTCCAATGGACAAAAAGGAATTGCGAGATGCAATTGAAAAACCAGCTTTAAAAATGAAGGTGGAATTGGAGGAGGGGTTGACTAGTAAACTTATTAATAGTGTGGGCGATCGCCCCGGTCGTTTACCTCTGCTAGAATTTGCTTTAACCCAGCTTTGGTCGAAACAGAAAAATTGGTATTTGACTCATAAGGCTTATGAAGAAATTGGCGGTTTAGAAAAAGCCTTGGCAAAACACGCGGATGAAGTTTTAAAAAACCTATCTGAGGAAGAGAAACAACAAGCAGAAAGAGTATTTATTCAGTTAGTGCGTCCAGGGGAAGGAACGGAAGACACCAGGCGTGTGGCGACTCGCAACGAGGTGGGGAATGAAAATTGGGGTTTGGTGCAACGTTTAGCTGATGCGCGTTTGCTGGTGACTGGGTGGGATGAAATTGAGAAAATAGAAACAGTAGAAATTGTCCATGAAGCATTAATTCGAGAATGGAGAACCTTGCGCAAGTGGATAGAAGCAAACCGTGAGTTTCGCATTTGGCAAGAAAGGCTCAAGCAAGAAATGCGTGACTGGGAAAATAGCGATCGAAACCCAGAAGCATTATTGCAAGGAACACGGCTAGCAGTAGCAGAAGATTGGTACAAACAACGGAGAGACGAACTAACACCACGAGCGCGACGTTTTATTAACGCTAGCATTAAATGGCGCAAACAAGAGCAGCAAAAACAGAGGCGCAGCCGACAGCTAACTATTTTCGGGCTTACTTGTATGCTGCTGGTAGCTTTAATGCTAGCTGGAAATTCATGGTGGCAATGGCAGAATTCAGCTCATAATGAAATTAAAGCGATTAGTGAATCTTCAGCAGCGCTGTTTGCTTCAAATCAAAAGTTGGATGCGCTCACAGAAGCAATTAGGGCGAGACGAAAACTGCAAAAGTTAGGAAGTGTGGACACAGACAATAAGGTTGAATTAGTGCTACGGCGGGCAGTTTATGGGGCGGTTGAGTCGAATCGTTTGGAAGGGCATAACGGTGAAGTTAAAAGTGCAGTTTTCAGCCCAGATGGTAACATAATCGCTTCGACGAGTAACGATAAAACCGTCAGACTTTGGAAGCGTGACGGCACGTTGCTGGCTATCCTTAAAGGGCATCGCGCTGGGGTTTCACATCTTGCAATAAGCCCCGACGGTCAAATTCTAGCTTCCGCTAGTGAAGATAGGACAGTCAAACTCTGGAAGCGTGACGGCACGTTACTGGCGACTCTGGAGGGGCATGGTGGTACAGTTTTTAATGTTGCTTTCAGCCCTGACGGTAAAACGCTCGCTTCAGCAAGTGATGATTGGACGGTTAAACTTTGGAGAGTGTCGCATGATAAAATGCCTGTCTTATTGACTACCCTCAAGGGACATGAAAACTCGGTTAATGCAGTTGCTTTCAGCCCCGACGGGAATACTATCGCCTCGGCTAGTTCAGACAAAACCGTCAAACTATGGAAGCGGGACGGCACGTTATTGACCACAGTCGTTGGGCATAACGATACAGTTTGGGATGTTGCTTTCAGCCCCGTATGCCTGCGGCACGCCAAGGGCGAACGCGTAGCGTCCCCGCAGGGGTTTGGGAACACAATTGTCTCGGCGAGTGGAGACAAGACACTCAAGCTCTGGAATATGGAAGGCAAGTTGCTGAAAACTCTGGAGGGGCATCAAGATGGGGTTTCGGGAGTTGCTTTCAGCCCTGACGGTAATACTATAGCTTCGGCAAGTTGGGATAATACTGTCAAGCTCTGGAACAAAGACGGCATGTTGTTAACTGAGCTGAATGGACATGGCGATAGGGTTTGGGGAGTTAGTTTCAGTCCAGACGGCAATACAATCGCCTCAGCAAGTGCGGACAAGACTATCAAACTCTGGAAACTAAAGAGCACGTTACTGACTACTCTTAGAGGTCATAGCAAATCAGTTATCGGAGTTGCTATTAGCCCTGATGGTCAGACGGTTGCCTCGGCGAGTGATGATGGAACGGTCAAACTCTGGACTCAGGATAGCACGTTACCCGTTACGCTTGACCATAAAGAAGCAGTTTACCGAGTAGCTTTCAGTCCCAACGGCAACACTATCGCTTCGGTAGGCTTGGGCAAAACGGTCAAACTATGGAACAAAAACGGCACCCCACTGAATACTCTTAAAGGGCACGGAGCTGGGAATTGGGGAGTTGCTTTTAGCCCCGACGGGAACACTATCGCCTCGGCGGGTTTGGACAAAACAGTCAAACTGTGGAACAAAAACGGCACCGAACTTACAACTGTTAAGGGGCATCAAGAGCCGATTTGGGATGTTGCAATAAGCCCTGACGGCAATACAATCGCCTCAGCTAGTGGAGACATGACAGTCAAACTATGGAATAAAAACGGCACCTTAGTGAATACTCTTAAGGGACACAAAGCTGGAATTTGGGGAGTTGCTTTCAGTTCTGACGGCAATACAATCGCTTCAGCTAGTGAAGATGAGACGGTTAAACTTTGGAAGCGCGACGGGACAAAGCTAACCACTCTTAACGGACATAAATCTATAGTCTTTGGAGTGGCTTTCAGCCCTGATAGTAAGATTCTAGCTTCAGCGAGTGCAGATAAAACCATCAAACTGTGGAAAATCGAGACGGGCAAGTTACTGGCTACTCTCAATGGGCATAGCAGTAAAGTTTGGAGAGTTGCTTTCAGTCGTGACGGTAAAACTCTCGCCGAGGCGAGTGACGACAAGACAGTGATTCTGTGGAATTTAGATCAAGTTGTCGATCTAGATAAGGTAATGGCGTATGGTTGCGATTGGGTGCGTGATTATCTGAAGAATAATCGTGATGTTAGTAAGAGCGATCGCACTTTGTGTGACGGTATCGGCACTCAAAAGTAAACTACTCGTTCTTATTTTTGCAATAACACCTGAAAATCTTGGTCATATTTGGCTTGTTCCCAATTCTTGGCAGCATAGACTTGCGATCGCATTTTATATAAAATCGCCCAAAAAGCCTTAAATAAAATGATTGCAGAACTAAAACTTTTGGTTGACAGCTTCTAAATCACCCAAAAAAGCTGTTTCCAAGGCAAAATTCAAAACCTTCCAGACATCGCGCTTTCTTGGTTGGCAATGTTAAGAAATATTTCGCCAACAGCATCACAGCATCCGTATTCTGTTGCAACGCCTTGTAGGCTTTTTGGAACCCAGGTTGCAGGTCCTGCCCTGTGGCTCGGGGCCACAGGGCAGAACCTGATCGCGTGTGTCGACATAACCGATGAGAATTACGACCTGCGGCTGGGTGCCAACCGCGGCTATAACATCAGTTGATATGGATGGTATTAATGGTCACTGTGCCAACCGTGTTGATGAAATCAATGACCTGATGCCTTCCGAAATTGAATGTTCCCTTGTTAGTCATAACAAAGCCTTCATTGTTTCCAGTATACACTCTATGCACGTCAGCGATACCAACTAGAACCTCGCCAGCATTAGCGAAGCACATTGTGGCTCTGTCGCCTCGAGGTCCTTGAGCGATGTTAAAGGTTTCAGGCTCGCATCTGGCACGGTTGACCGCATGAGCTGGCATAACCATACCAACAAAGTTCCCTACTACGAGTACAGCCACGGCAGCCCACCTGGCGACCTTACCTCGCAACGAGAGGTTTTTTAATAGGTCGTCAAGTCCCGCTCTCGCTTCTAACTCCTCATCCTTTAATAACTCAAGGTCAGAAGAGGCGATTTGGACTTGCTGTTCGAGACTTTTTTGATTTTGCATCTTGGAATTCATTTAAATACTCCTTTTGACTTCTAAAACAAGTAATAAGCTATATCGATACTGTTCAGAAGGTATTTACTTGTTTATCCTGCTTCTACTTTTATATAGGTTCAAGTCCAATCGACCTATACACTTGTGTGAGGCAAATAGAAGTTTATTTTCAATTAATAAATTCTCTAAGCCTTATATATCAAAGCTTACAGAAAATTGTGTTTCTTCGAGATATAGCACCATTTCACAAAATATAATACAAATCATATTTGGTAGAGACGCGATTAAGGTGACACAGTATAACAAGAGCGATCACCACACCCACAAGAGGCTCAAATTTTGTATCCAGCCCAGGCGATTAGAAATTGCACGACAATCACACGGCGCTTTACTCTCAATTTTCACAAATCAGATAGGATTGCTAGTTCAACACTTCCCAAAACTGCATATCTTCCCAAAATCAAACCTATATGTAAATATAGCCCCCAGAAGATGAATCAAAAAATCTCTGGTGCTGCTTCGCTGTGAATATCATGTTTCATCAAGCGTTAAGTAACTTAAATTACTATGGTATCACCAACTAAATAATTGGCAAATGCAGATACTTCCTATAGGGGAAGACGTTCAGCTAAAACACCACAGAGAAATCTCTAAAGCTAAGGAGTTTTTCAAACACAATTTCCTCACTTAAGCAACAAACCCACACTATCGACAGAAGAAAATAAACAAGTTCAAACAGTTTTGTGGGAAAT
>JAAUSC010000309.1 GCA_012031965.1 Scytonema sp. RU_4_4 | reverse complement strand
ACGGTATGGTCCCAACTTGCAGAAGCGATGATCTGCCCATCCGGACTGAAACTGACGCCACTAACCACAGTGTTATGACCAGTAAGGCTGGTGATTAAGCTGCCATCTCGCCTCCAGAGTTTAACACTTGCGTCATTACTTGCAGAAGCAATCGTCTGTCCATCTCGGCTGAAAGTAATGCTATTGACCAAATCGCTATGCCTAGTGAGAGTAGTCATTAAGGTGCCATCTCGCCTCCAGAGTTTAACGTGTATCATGACTTGCAGAAGCAATTGTCTGCCCATCCAGACTGAAAGTAACGCTAATCACCGCAGCATTGTGCCCAGTGAGAGTAGTCATGAAGGTGCCATCTCGCCTCCAGAGTTTGACAGTTTTGTCAACACTTGCAGAAGCGATGGTTTGCCCATCCGGACTGAAACTGACGCCAAAAACCTCAGTGCTATGACCAATGAGGCGGTTTTGCTCTCTCACATCGTAAACAACTTGTAGCAAGCCTGTCACGACCTGCATCTTGATGTCGGGTTTTGCTTCGCCTGAGTGTATCAATTGTCGCAGATTTTTCCCTGCCTCTAAGTTTTTTATCAACCCATCAAGTTGTAAGTCCCACTGGCAGTTTTGCTCTCTGCCTGGAGTTTGGCATTTTTGTACTGCTTTTGCACTTCATTCCACTGGTGAAAAGCAAAAATAGCTGCTGCACTCACAAGTATAGTGGAAGCAATGGCGACACCAGTCCTGGTCTGAGCTGCTTTTCGCGCTTTCTTTTCCTGCTGTAGCTCTCTTTGTCTGCGTTCTTCCTCTTCTCGCCGCAGGCGATCGCGCAACCCCAAACTCTTCTCAATGAACACCCTCTCTGGTGAACTAATCTCCTCTCGTCGCTGTTGCAACCAATCCTCAGCTTCCGCTAAGGGTACACCATGCAACAGAGCTCCTTCATCATTATTAGTAACCTCCCATTGACGCATGACTCCCCGTAACCGCTCTTGCCAAGTGCGAAAAGTGCGATCGCTCTTCATCCACTCTTTCAAGCGTCCCCAACCCAGAATCAAAGCCTCATGCACCACTTCCACTGTTTCTTCAGAGGTTACTTCGTCATAACCAATCACCACCAGACGCATATCCTCACTGTTGAGGCGCGTCACCAACTCCCAGTTTTCTTCTCCTATTTCCTGGCGCGTTGCTAAACGGCGGGTGTCTTCTGTCCCCGTTGTTTCCCCAGGACGCACCAGTTGGGTGAAAACTCGCCGTATTTGTTTTGGTTGATACTCTTTTATAACCTGATCGTAGACTTCCTCGGCGTATTTACCCAGCGCCTCTTGGATACCACCAATTTCATCGTAAGCCTGATTGGTCAGTTGACGAGTTCTGTGTTTTGTTGCTTCTGTCCAGAGCTGTTTCAGGGCAAATTCCAGCAAAGGCAGTTTGTCTGGTGACGACTTGTATTGCGAGTTTTCTGGTTCTCTATGTGGTTTTTTACCAACATCATTAAGGATACGCTCTATTAATCCTGTCTCTAATGTGACACCGCAGGAATATGCAGGACGTGCGATCGCTCCTGTAATTCCTGCTCATTCATTGGTCCTAGGTTCAAACAATTATTTTCTAAAGCATCATTAAAAGCACGGTGGGATTGAGCATAGCCGTAAAAGTCAGACCGCAGCGTCAGCACGAGTTTGAAATAAGGCGCATCGTACACAGCCCCCAACAAGCAATCCAGAAAACTCTCGCGTTCCTCAAAATCTGGGCAGAGGGTGTAGAGTTCCTCAAATTGATCAGCTACCAACACAATCGATTTAGCATGAACTGATGATATCCTGGCTATGAATTGAGTTAAAGTATCTTTGTTTGAACGCAGTTCTGTTGCCAGTTGGTGAATTTGAAAGAGGCGAGCAGCTTGGTTTGTCTGAGATTCTTCCTCATTTCCAACATCCGCTTGAGTTGATTGCATAGTCACAAGTGCTGCTGCTAAGGCATCCAAGGGATGCTTTCCAGGACGAAAATCGACAATTTGCCATTTGTCCGGTTCCTTAAGCAAATAGGGAATCAGTCCAGCAAACACCACCGAAGATTTACCCCTGCCACTTGGTCCAATCACCCCCACTATCGGTTTATTTTTCACTGCTTCTAATAGTCGGTGTGTGAAAGCTTCTCGTCCAAAAAACACCGATTTATCTTCTTCTCGGAAAACGGATAACCCTTTGTAAGGGAAACGAGGAGTATCCCCCAAATCTATCCACCTTGGCGGTAATTCTGCAGGATTCTGGCAAATGACAGGCAACCAACTGGCATAAGGAAATTGGTTTTCTAACCACTCTAGGCGTTCCCGTGCTTGTCGTACTGATAGATACAGAGGTTTTCCACTAGCAAAGGCAGCCAAAAAGTACTTTAAAAATTCCTGTGCAACTTTATCTGCGACTGGCTCCCGCATAACTATCACTTGCGGAAGCTGCAAAGACGCTAACTGCCTTGCTAACCCTAAGCCATCACAACAGTTAAAGATTGCCAAACGTAAGTCCCGTTGCATCGCTGCGGTGATAGCGTAGTTTAATTCGGGAATTGTTAAACTTTCCGAGGGGTTGATATGAATCTTGCCCGTGTCTCCTTCTGTTTCACCATGCCCAGCAAAAAACAGAATACTCCAACCTGAATTATCCCACAGTTTCTCGTTTAATTCTTGGCGAGATGGCTCAACCAGAAAGACGATTTCAGCACTAGCTAAATTTTTTTGTAGTAACTGGCGGTCTGTGTCGATGTCAATTCCTGTGCGATCGCCCAGAATAGCTAAAATGCGGACTTTTTCTCTTGGAGTCGTATTTTTTACTGTAGTGGCTGCTTCAAAAGTTGTCGTACTTAGAGCTAATTCAGCATTGGGGTAACGCTCAAAGAAGTCCCATAGGTGCCAAGGAAGTTGTTGCACCTCCGAGTTTTCTGTTTGTAAGAGTATCCTAACCGTGTCATCGCGGTGTAATATTTCTTTCAATCTTTCACGAATCAGGCGAAATTCCTCGGATTGGTTGAACCAAGTATTGAGTTGATTTCGCAACGCAAGAGCTGCACCCACCGCCTGTTCTGTGTTGATGGAAGCATTGGTGACTCCAAATTTTGGTTTAATTGCTCGTGAAAGTTGGTGGTGATGAGCTTGTTGCCATTTTTTATAATATTGAGGCAATTTTGGACATGGAGGTAATCCGCCAGAAGTTCCCGCTGATAAGGACGCACCTTCTTGACCTATTTGGAGGGTGACGGTGAAACCTCGCTGAAAATCTCCAACCACGAAGTTGAGGACAACAACTTTATCCATGACGGTGTTGGGTAGATGTAATGATTTTTCCGTGACAAGGAAAGATACGAAGGAAAAGTTAATTAAATCACAAATTTTTCAGTAATGCTGTTTTTTTCTAAAGTAACTTTGACAGAAAAATTATCTCCAGGAGAACCCGTAAACTGTAATTGTAGCCAGTTATCTGCTTTTGCTTCAGCTTCCAACGTAGGAATTGGCTCATCAAATTCATCAAGTATAGTGAGTTTTACCCCATCTGCAAGATAAAGAGAGTCATTTCCCGGATAAAGCCGCAGGCGAATATCGATCTCTTCCTCCGAGAGTTTTCGCAGCCTAATAATCAAGGTAACGTTGTGTTCGGGCATTTGCAGCCCTAATCTAATCACCTTAGCAGCGTTGACTTCTGGTTCGTCAGCACTACGAGCAGAACGAACAGCAGCAAAGACCAATTCTTCTGGTTGCCATCCGCTATCAAATAAACCGTCAAACCATTGATTTAAGCGCACAAACCCCTGTTCTAGTTCCGAAATGATATTTTTGAAATGAGACGGCACTGGCAAGGGTTCTAAACGATCAATTAAATCTTCTAAAGAACCTAACTGATTCAGGGATAACTCTTCTTTTGTCACTTTTTCAATAAATCCTAATAGTTTTGCTTCCCAAGCTTCCTCATCAATTTGCACCACTACATAACCAATACGGTCATTCCAAACCTCTGAGGGTATATGACAAACTTTAGTATTTGATAACACTGGAATACACTCTAACTTCCCTATATCTTTTATTGATAAATCAGCAACATTCATCAATATCCGGGATGCAGAATTCCAACTATAACTTTTGTCTAATTCCGTCTCTATTTCCATACACTGGCAGTAGAAATTAACGACATAAACTGCCAGAGTATTGAGACGAATTTGTTGTGCTTTCTCGCTATCTTTTTGACCACGACTAAACTGTTCAGCTAGCCTATAAGCTTCAATAGTTATGGGAACTGAAAATGTCAAATGTTCTGTTAGGGAACTCATAGCTAATTTTCTCCTATTTATCCAAGTATTCTTTAAATTGGAAAGTAAAATACTCTATCGACCTTTCATAAAAACTCGACAGTGTTTGCACAACAATACCCCATTCATCCGACATTTGTCGCCAGGATTGTGTATCCAATCGACGTAAAGCAATTTCTTGAAAGTTTGCTTCTGGATGCTCTTTTATATGTCTCTTTTTGAATTCTCCATCAGCATCTTCTACAATGATTTTTCGCACTTCTTCATATTCCAAAAAATTAGGTTCAGGCGACTCAATAGTTTCTTTAAGAGTCATATTGTAATTATCAGTAGAATAGGAGTTTTTTAGTGGAGCATCTAATGACTGTGTTTGTAAATCCTTACGGTATTTTTTAATTGCATCTTTAAATCTCTTGTCGAGTATGAAATTAACCCAGGTTAGAACCTTTCCTTTTACTGGATCATATTTATCAATATTTCGACAAATATACAACCAAGTTTCTTGGAGTGCTTCAGTATAAACTTGGTGAGGGAAATCTAATTTCCCTTTACAGAACAATCTTGCCAGATTGTTGAATGATATGAATTAAAAGTGTTAATGCTTTGTCCCTCGCTCTTTTACGAATTTTAACTTCCATAGTTTCTGTTTTATCCATGCTTTTAGTGAATTCTGCTGAACAGCTCGAACTAGCTCTAGCAGTTGCTTGTCAATTTCATCCATAAAGCGATTTGTTTTACTGATTGCTAATTGGTAATTGCTATTTATGTTTTATCCAATTAGCGATTAACGATAGAACGAATACAAAGTGTAAAACACGACAGCGAATATTGACTCTTGGTTGTATAAAATCCAGCGATTATGAGGTAAAAAAGAGAACCAATCCTGAACAAGGACAGGCAAGACCTCATACCAAGTTACGTTCAAATTTGTCATTCTGAGCGTATCTGCAACTTAGTATCATTCCGTAGCCGAACGGATAATCGTCTACGGAGAAGCTAATACTGCAGGAGGATATCCCTCCCAAGAGCGCTGTCTAACCACTGTAAATTTACGGACAAATCTTGACATGCAAGTGTCCTTAAAAAAATCACAAATGTAATATGGCTATTTTAAAATACACTACATTTCACCTTAAATCAGCTCCTTGTGCTTTAAGCTTTCTAATTGATAGAACTCAGCACAAAGGGCAAATTACGCACAGACTGGAATTTTTATAGCCCATGAAGTGTTTGGGTAGCTCTGAAGAAACAAGGCAGAAGGCAGAGGGCAGAAGGCAGAAGGGAAGAGGGTTTGACGGATTTGCCTTGTTTGTTTCATTCATAACAGGTGCTGCGCCGCCGGTGGGTAGCTCTTCGTAGTAAGTTTGCTCACTACTAAAAAAAATAAGTATTAAGAATTTACACTGATTTACGTCTATTTATGGTTAAAATCAAATATCGGTATAATATTTAGTCTAAATTTCAGAAAATAACCACTGAAAACAACATTTTTCTGCCACAATCACTCTTATGGCTATTGCTCGTCGTCATTTCTTATTTTTACTTGGAACTAGTGCGGGTGCTTTTGCTTTAGATTCTTGTGCTAAAGCACAGAATGCGCCAAGCCAAAACA
>JAAUSC010000101.1 GCA_012031965.1 Scytonema sp. RU_4_4 | reverse complement strand
TTACGGACCAATTCCCCGCCGGAGGTTGCGGGGGTGTTGGGGATGCCGTTTAATAGAACAGCTATCCCAGGACTTTATTGTGTGGGAGATAGTACGTTCCCAGGTCAGGGTTTGAATGCGGTGGCGTTTTCGGGGTTTGCTTGTGCTCATCGCATTGCTGTAGATTTGGGATTACAAAGAAAGTCAGTCCCAATGAAAAAATCATCTTAAAAGATTTGTGAACAATGGGAGATGAGGGAGTTGGCGAAATACTGAAAACCTCAAATTGTAGGGTGATGAGCAGCACGCACAGTGCCCACCCTACTACTCTACTTTTTCTTTGCCCTCATCATAATGCCGTAAAATAAGGAATTATCAAGAGCAATAGTGTGTCAGAAAAATACGCTCAGGGTGATTGGTTGGGAACTGCATCAGATCAAAACGCTGACACCTAAATAATAAATGCAACTATATGACAATAGTTATTCTGGGGCGTAGTAGTCACTATGGATGTATCATCTAGATACTGGAAAATTTGCAGAATCAGTTCTAGTCAAAAAGTTGGATACGAACACTGTTTAGTTCCTCCAGCACAGGAGTACCTAAAACAAATTCGCAATCTTGCTACAACGGACACGCAAGCTGTTCTCCTATCCTATTTTCTCCCTAAACATTCTGCTGTTGATGCCATAAGTCGCGCCAAGGCGGGACTTTGTTTACGGTCGTATGTTTCTGAACCCATTTTAAAAGCGTGTCAAAAAATTGACAATCTGTTCAGTGGTGAAAAGTTTTTCACCTACCGGGATTTGCTACCCTATGTCCTCAATGACGATGGACAAACTTTAGTGATCGTAGACCAAGATGGAAAAACTCAACTCATTGTCGATAACAATGGTCGAGTTAGGACAACTGCTTACAAATTCTTTTCTGTCAAAGTTTTGCAAACATTTAATGCCGATTTAGAGTCTAGGATGAGTTTAGACAATTGGGCATACTTGCAAACTAAACAAAATCCCGAACTGAAAGATTTTTTAGCAGATTTTGGATTTAAGCATCTTAGTGACTGGGCGCTTCTTAATAGAGTGAAAGCAAAACAATTTGAACGTTTATCAAACCGCGATCGCCACTTAGTAGAAGTCTTTCATACTGTCTATCGTCGTGACAGACTTCAACAAAACTCGAAGGGGATCAAAAAAATGTCCAGATCCCTCAAGTACCCAACTGCAAGAAATGCTCAACGGCTTGCGCAAAAGAGATGTCATTATCCACTCAACAGTGGAATTGATGAATGAACTCAAACAGGTCGTGACACAACTGAGACAGTATGATATCTGGAGTTATAGAGAACCGTTGGAAGTTCACGACTTCCGTACTGGAGGTTATAGTTATAGAGCAGATTTACCCGCTGACAACATCGATGAGGTAGATATAGAACAACAAGAAATATTGGATTTTTTGTATGAGCAACTGAGTATAGCCTTGACGCGTGCGATAGAGCAAGAAATAAGCGATCGCATAACTGCTTTGAAAAAAAGCAAAAATTATGCCATTTTCACCCAGCAATTTATTCCTGGTTTGCAGCTCTATTACTGTCAAAGTTTATCTCTTAAAGAGATTGCACCCAAGTTGGGGATGACAAGTTGGGATCAAGCTAGGCGAGTCTTGAATCCGGGAGAACTGCTCAGTAAGGTACGCACCTTAACAGTCCAACAACTTCTTGATAGAGTTCTAAAGAAGTCTGAAGAAAAGGGTTTGACCAAAATTCCTCCCGAACCAAATTATCTGAAAACATTGGCTGAATATATAGAAGCTTTTGCTGACGACGAAATCTTTCAAGAAGCAGCAGAAGAAATCAGAGCGGGGAAAAACCGTTCGATGAATAGCTTGTATGCTCAGCAACTTCGCAAATATATAGAAAAACGCACAAACAGTATACGCACATATCCTCGAACCCTCCTTTTAAAACAAGGCTAGGGAAAATCTGAAACAGAAAACATAAATCAGGAGTACAATAATGGTTAATCATCTGCTTAATTCAACTGATATAAGATTCTTTCTCTCAGAAGTCGTTTGGCTAGAACCCGAAGATTTTGACCAAGCAAGAAGTCATAGCAAACTAGTAACGGGTGAAGCACAACAATGGCAAACTTATCTAAATACATTAGCAATCCTAGGCTGTGAAAAATGGCTAAGTGGACGCATACCACAGAAAGCGATTTCTAGAGAAATGAATTGTTTTGAAACTATTTATCATCTCAAGGTTGGAGATTTCAAAGTTTTCCCAATTGCTACAGAACACTTGCTTGATGAAGTTATAAATATTCCAAGAGATGCAATTGACAACTCAGAATTTGCAGCCAATTTCTACGTTATTGTTGAGGTATTAGAAGAGGAAGAGCAAGTTATTCTAAGAGGGTTTTCACGTTACGATGAACTCATTAATTACCGCAGTCAATTCAATTTACATGATCGGGATGAATATTATCAGCTACCACTGTCTTTATTTGATGCCGAACTCAATCATCTGTTATTCTACTACTATTTCTTGGAATCCTCAGCAATTCCTTTACCTGTAGCTTCCACTCAGTCTCCCACTATATCACTCCAGAGATATTTGCATAATACTAGAACCAACTTGAGTCAATGGTTAGACGGTGTCTTTGAAGAAGGCTGGCAAACGATTGATACGCTCATCAATCCAGAAGCTAATTTAGCTTTAAGTACTAGAACTACACAGAAAGGTCCTAAAAAAGCCAAACTCATTGACTTGGGAGTGCAACTAGGTCATCAAACAGTTGCTCTATTGGTAAATATTACAGAGGAACCTGATGATAAATTGGGTGTTTTGATCCAGTTACATCCTGCAGGTGGAGAAAGATATTTGCCGCCAGATCTGAAATTGACTTTGCTATCTAAAGCAGGAAAAACCCTTCAGCAAGTCATTTCGAGATCGCAAGATAATTACATTCAACTGAAATTTTTCAAAGGAGAACCAGGAAAATGTTTCAGTATTGAGTTAAGTTTAGGGGAGGATCTCACGGTAAAAGAAGATTTTGAATTGTAGTTTATGGAGAAAGAGCATGGCGAGAAAAAAGCCTACATTTTTCCGTATTCTAAAATCTATTTTTTCATCTCAATACCCAGGTAGAAGTTGGATAGCTCAACCAATACTAGTGGCAATAGCTGTGTTTGTTTGCGTGATAATATCATCAGTGTTAGCACCAACATTAGCACATACTTCTGTTGTCAATTCTGCTGCCCACAAATTCACAATTAGCCAGGGTAAAATGCAAGACCTTGTGCAACAGGGTAAAAAACTTTATGAGGCTGGACAGTTCACTCTTGCTGTTAAAGTCTTGCAACAGGCTGCTGCTGATTTTAGAACTCAAGGAGACAATTTACGGGAAGCTATGACTTTGAGCAATCTCTCTCTAGCTTTTCAAAAACTCGGTTTATGGGATCAAGCTGAAAAAGCGATTGTTCAAAGTCTCAACTTATTGAAAAGTTTGAAGAACTCCCAACAGAGTTCTAAAATTTTGGCACAAGCCCTCGATGTACGAGGACGGTTACAATTGTCACAGGGACAAGCTGAAGCAGCAGTGACGACTTGGCAAGAAGCTGCTGATATTTATCAGCAAATGAAAGATAGTACCGCATTAACCCGTAACCGCATTAACTCGGCTCAAGCTCTACAAGTTTTAGGGCGATACCGTCAGGCAAATAAGATTTTAACTGAGGTTTCGCAAACCCTTCAGAACCAACCAGACTCATTAACAAAAGCATCAGGACTGCTGAGTCTTGGCAATATTATGCAAGTTATGGGTGATTTAAAGGAATCTCAGAAGGTGTTGCAGCAAAGTTTAGCGCTTGCAAAAGCTACGTCATCTCATCAAATGATCGGTGAAACTCTCTTTAGCCTGGGAAACACAGCCCGTGCGCAGTACGATACGAAAATGGCATTGGATTACTACCAACAGGCTGCAAGTGCATCGACTGATTCAACCACACGTATTCAGGCACATCTTAATCAACTAAGCCTACTTGTTGAGACAAAGCAATTTGCAAATGTATTAGCATTATCGTCCCAAATCCAGTCTGAAATCAGCAACTTGCCTTCCAGTCGCATAGCAGTTGACGCCAAAATTAACTTTGCCCAAAGTTTGATGAAAGTTCTGAGTCAGAAAAAAAGTTCTGACTCACAAGTGCTGAGTCAAGTAGGAACTAACCAAGATTCAGCACAGTTACTGGCTAGCGCAGTTCAGCAGGCGCAAAGCTTACAAGATAGGCGAGCAGAATCTTATGCCCTAGGGACTCTTGGTAATCTGTATGAAATCAATCAGCAATTTAGCGATGCTCAAAAGCTGACTCAAAAAGCTTTGTTTATAGCTCAAAATATTAATGCATCGGACATCGTTTATCAATGGCAATGGCAACTTGGGCGCATACACAAGCAGCAGAGAGATAAAAAAGGCGCAATCGCCTACTATTCTGAAGCCTTCAACACTCTCCAGACTCTACGTAGTGATTTAGTTGCTATCAATCCAAACATTCAGTTTTCCTTCCAGGAAAGTGTGGAACCTGTGTATCGGGAGTTAGTCGCATTGCTGTTGCAAACACAGAACACAGAGACAGAACAAGGAAATTCCAGCCAACACCAGGAAAATCAAAAGCCAGAAAACCAAAAGCCAGAAAACCAAAAGCCAGAAAACCAAAAGAACTTACGACAAGCTCGTTTTGTCATGGAATCGCTGCAAATAGCAGAATTGGATAACTTCTTTCGCTCAGCTTGTTTAACTGCGAAGCAGGAACTTGATCCAGTCGTTGATAAAAAAGACCCACGCTCAGCAGTTTTCTATCCTATTATTTTACCAGACCGTTTAGATGTCATTCTCAAATTGCCTAACCAGGACTTGCGGCACTACAAAACTGTCATTGCTCAAGAGAAAGTAGAACGTATTGTAGAAGACCTGAGAGAATATTTACCCGATATCACCAGAACTTCTCAGGTAAAGCAGATGTCCCAACAAGTATACGACTGGTTAATCCAACCCGCTGAAACAGAGTTAAGCGAAAGTGGTATCAAAACCTTAGTGTTTGTACTAGATGGAGCATTGCGTAACATACCAATGTCAGTTCTCTATGACAAACAACAGCAGAAATATCTAGTTGAAAAATATGCGATCGCCGTTGCTCCTGGTTTACAACTCCTTGATCCCAAACCATTGCAGCAAGTCAAGTTAAACACCTTAGCTGCTGGAGTCGCCGCAGAACGCACCATTGAAAACCGCAAGTTTCCTCCACTTGAGAACGTACCACGGGAACTGCAACAAATTCAGTCTGAGGTACCCAAAACTGAAGAACTTCTAAATCAAAAATTTACCGAAAACAATCTGCAAAACCAGTTGCAATCAGCTCCTTTTGCAGTCCTTCACCTGGCGACTCACGGTGAGTTTAGTTCCGATCCAGAAAAAACCTTTGTTCTCACCTGGAATAAGCTACTTAAGGTGAAGGAATTTGATCACTTACTGCGAGTCAGCGACACAAAAAGGTCGAGTACTATTGAATTGCTTGTCCTAAGTGCTTGCAAAACTGCTCTTGGAGACAAGCGAGCCGCTTTGGGACTTGCTGGGGTAGCAGTACAGGCGGGCGCACGTAGTACACTTGCAACATTGTGGTCTGTAGACGATGAATATACTGCAGATTTAATGAGTCAGTTTTACCAAGAACTGAACACTGGAGCGAATAAAGCCGAAGCGCTCCGGCGTGCTCAACTGACTGTTTTTGCCCAGCAGAAAAGTCCATATTTCTGGGCTCCTTTTGTATTAGTGGGAAATTGGTTATGAAATGTTGAACCCAGATTCCGCACCTTGAACTGTCACCAGCTAAGTAAGACAATCCATAGAGTATTCATCTTCTATAGAAGTTGTTTCATCAGCTAGTGTCTGATCTTCCTTGCGGTTAATGCGCCAAGAAAAATTCTCTCGTTCATTTGACAATTCCACAGCAAAAGCTGATTCAGAAGATAATTTAGAAATAGACAAGTTTAATAAATTAGAAGCATATGTGTCTATTTCAGCAATTGGGCGACGAACATATTTCTCAACAAACGTTCCCATCGTAGCACCAGCTTGCTCTTCAAGATGTTGCCAAGCTTTATCTCCAATATAAGTTTGTCCCTCAACACGCTCATATTCTTGACTCAATTCCTCTAATCGACCGCTGGGAGTTGGATCAAGCACTAGAAGTACAGGACTAAAGCCTGAATTTCTGCAATCTTCCGCAAAATCTAGCTCTTCTACAAAGCGCCCTTGTCCACTTGCAGCAATAGTCACTCTTAATTTAAACTCATACGCTGTTTTATCTACAATACAATCTACCTGACGCCCTTTTTTAGGATCGCTTCTTCTACGAATAGGAGAATTTCTTGCTCCGCAAGGTACTCCCCCTAAAGCACTCGCTAGAATTGGTTCAAACAAGTACCCAGTTTCCTGAGCAGCACGATTGTCAATATCATAAAACCACTTTTTCCAAACCATCCAAGATGCTAAAGCCCGAGAGGCGATTATCCCAAATTCAAGTAATGTTCTAGGAGAGATTTGTAGCATTGTTGGAAGTGGTTGTGCGGAAAGAATCCGCTCATACTTTCGTCGTCTTTTATGGATCTCACATAAGCATTTGAAATAAGTATCAAAATCCTGAACTATCTGGATACAACTTAAATATATTTTTGTAAACTCTGCCTCATGCATAGGTTCTTTAAACCAATCGAGTGGCAGATCATAATAATTTCCCACTTTTTGAGGCAGCAATAGGGAAACTTCTGGAGGAAGCGTCTTGTTTAAGTCGTTTAGGATTATAGTCACTAATCGAATTAGCTCAGAATCATCTAAATAAATTGGTATAGCAGTTGCTAATCCCATTGTTCTTGCACGTGTAATCAGCTGGGACTGTTCAAGTGTAAGTCGCTTATCTCTAGAATTAGACCGCATAAGTTGTTACTTCTTTCATGGAATATGTTGCTAATGATTGGAGTAATTTCTCTGTGCGGCATAGCGCCGGACTTTTACCATTAGCATCAGTCAGACGATAACCAATTAATTTTGATTGAATAGATTGGTTGACATGAGACTGTCCCCCAACAAGCCCGTCAAAATACAAAATATTTTTCGCGAAAATTTCCGCAACATTTGGAGGAAAAGCATTTCCAATTTGTGTTGCAATTGAAGAGGTATTGCCAACAAAATTATACTTATCAGGAAAAGACTGGAGACGAGCTCCTTCACGTAATGTCAGGGGTCTATCTTCAATAGGATGGATAAACTCACGAGAGACAGCACTTGTAATAGTTGGAGCGCATAAGTTAGGATATAGTCTTTTAATACCAGATGGCGCACCTCCTCTTTTCTCTGTTGGCGTTCCATCTTTAACCCGACGAAATGCGCGTTTCTTAAAACTTGGATGCCAATACTCCTCTGGTAAATCTTTCATCGTTTGACCTTGTGACAGTAGTTTATAACGTTCAAGATCAAGTGGACTCGGTGAGCTAAAGTGATGCCTAACCAATCCTGTAAAATTACTATGACGCATTATTACGTCGTATTCTGTAGTTGGTGAAACCTGATAAGCTAAGACCTCATCTTTTTTACTAGTATCAGGCAATCCTGATATAGCATGAATTAAAGTTGGAGCATGAGGCAAAAATAACGAAAGTGACTTGTGTTTTCCTGCTTCAAAAGAGTAAGTTTCTTGTGGGAAATCAAATGGTATCCCCATACGATTACCAATTAAAACAACACGCTTACGTGATTGAGGTAAGCCATAAGCAGCAAAGTTGATTTTTTCAAGCCGAATTGAATATCCTAAATTTAGGAATAGGCAAACCAACTCATAAATACTCTGTCCTTGGTTTGAAGTCAGAAGTCCCTCTACATTTTCAAACAAAAACCAGCGTGGCTCCAAATATTCAACTAATGAGAAATAGTTAAAGATAAGCCGGTTCCTTGGGTCTTTCCAATCTCTACTTCCTGCTGTACTAAATCCTTGGCATGGGGGACCACCAATAACAGCAAAGGGTTTTTTGTAAGGGGTCAACAAGTGACGAACTTTTGATTGATCTTCATCACCTAGATCCAACTGATAACAATCAGAGTTTAGGTTAAGCTGGTAAGTCTGACAGGCATCTTGATTGATATCTATCCCGAAAACAGGTTTTAGTCCAGCTTGGATAAAGCCGAACGAAAGCCCTCCAGCACCGGAGAAGATTGATATCACATCATCATTCATGCGCTAAAAATTAAAATTCTGTATAACAATATGATAATGATAATTTCAGCCCTATTTTCATAAAAAGCTTACCCCATGAGACTCTGCGCTTAAGTTGACCGTATACTACTTACCTCTACCCTAAAAACATTAAGCGTCAATTTTGTGAATTATAAACTTGCAAAATGGGTGCTTGGGCCAATTCTTCCAAATCAACAGCTTTAAACAAGCTCGTCCAATCTTTAGCCAACGTGCTAATGTCCGAATGAGTGCGGCGGAGTTCTGCTAAATTTGTTATGGCATCATACCAAAGATTGTTCGCTGCATAGACCTTATACTCTCCCGATTTGGTAGTCTTCAACTGTTGCTGAAGCTGGGGAGTCAGCGCCACCCGTTGTAACCATGCGTCTACAAAAAAATACTCAGGTTTATTTTGAGGGTTACCACAATAAACTCGGAAGAACCAGTGATATTTTGAGTTTTGCTTGAGAGCGTATTGTGAACTTGACGGTAGGCTCACGCCTATAGTACCTGTCTTTGCTGGCAATGTTAGAGAAGTTCGGTAAATATCATGACCTTGTTCATCCTGCAATACAAATTCCCCAGAACGCAAATTGGTAGGTAATTGCGGAACATAAACCCAAAAGGTGGGATACTCAGCAACGGTTAATCCCAAGAACGATTTGTTGTTCTTTTCTTCACCAGGTACTAAAGCAGTCACAGGTGTTTTCAAGCTTGGACACCCATCACGACGGCTTGTTGCTCCTCGGCGACGACCCCTGGGAGCGCCGTTATCAGGAAATTTCTGGGCAAAAGGTTTGGTGTGTGAGTTATTCTATTCTGGAATGATTGTTCTGGGTTTGCTTGCACTTTTTGTGGGTTATTCACAAGCCCAAGACCTAGCAAAAGGATAGTACAAGCTAGTTGATAGTGTCTTTGAGGTAACTTATTTTTAGTCATATTCGAGAGTTCCAACGTTTTTTGCTGTTACTAGCATAGGTGGGCGCTAGTATCTTCAACACGACTGCACAAGACACTAATGCTAATGCTGAAGGGACGAGTGGAATCCACCCCGCTTGAGTAAATATACCAAAGCAAAGACTAAAAAGTATTAATAGCGCTATAACAATCGCTAATCCTATATGAAGTGGCTGTAGAATTCCCCAAGATATCATACCGCCCAGCAATGACCAACCCCATACCCACAGCGCCTCGAACCCTCCAGACCACGACCATATCTGAGGTCTATGATTCAAAACAGTACTGAGAATGTGGCTCACCATCTGCGCCTGTAAAAACACGCCTGGGATTTGCTTTTCTTTATCTGGAGCGTAAGCAGTGTATGGAGTTTCCCAATCATCAGGAGAACTGGAGGCGGTTACCCCAATGAGGACGATGTGATTCTTCACTGACTTGTGCAATAACTCAGGAATAATCTCGTCATTAAGAATTTCTTTAAGGGAGACTTTTTGGGCAATATTGAGAGGAGATGGTAAAGAACGATAATTGAGTAGGATTTGATATCCTGATGCATCCACTCTTTGGTAGCCACTCGTGTGGGATCGTAAGCGCGGAAAAACAGTATTTCCTATTTGCAAACTTTTTTCTTGATTAATCTGCCATTTTATACCTTTTGCATTTAAGTAGTGCTGTGCAAGTTGAAAGCCCAAAGAATACTCTGCAGCACAAGGAGATTCTAAAGGAGGGGTCAACTGTAGAAGTTGGCGACGAAGAACCCCATCTGCGTCAGCCAGAGAATCACTAAAACTAATGCGTTCTCTTGGGACTTTAGAAGGAGGGGGGATTCCATTAGGTGTACCATCATCAGGAGCAGAAACTTTGCACACTGTAAATATGCGTTTATCTTGCTGCAAGACTTCGCCTAATTCTGGATATTTAGGATCAACGGGGAAATCACGATAAATATCTATACCAATAGTTGCTGGTTGATGTTGCTCCAGTTTTTGCAAGAGTTGAGTGAGTGCTTGGTCTGATAACGACCAACGCATATTCATTTGTTTTTGGATTTGATACTGAATATCCGCTTCATCAATAGTGACTATCAATAAGCGCGGGTCTGGCTTTTCATTTGCTGGTCGCAGATGCATTAAATAGTCATAAGAATGCAGTTCCCAAGGTTGTAGTATCCCTAAATAGCGCACTCCCATAATACTAGTGGCTACTAGCACACTTGCTAGCAGCAGAGTTGAGAGACGACGCTTAGCTGCACCAACAAAGCGATGTCTATCTAACAGGTTCCGCTTTACTGTTCTGGGGACTAAGGAGTCTATCTTGTATGCATATGTACTTTGACATTCCGCATCCCAAACCATCGGTGGTTCCGCAGGATTTTGGCAAATCACGGGTAACCAAGTTGCGCAGGGATATTCTTCCTCCAAGCCTTGCAGTCTTTCTCGTGCAGAACGTACCGCAGTATATAAAGATTGTCCTTGTGAAAATTCAGCGAGAAAATGCTTTAAAAATTCTTGAGCTATGACGTTCGGTACTGGCTCACGCATAACAATAACTTGCGGAATGTGCAATTCCTGTAGCTGCTGCGCTAACCCTAAGCCATCACAAGAGTTAAAAATTGCCAAACGTAATCCATGACTTATAGCTTGCTTGAGACCATACTTTAATTGGTCAAGGGTAATGATGCTTTTGTGATTGAGTTGCAGGCAACCTTTTTCTTGACTATAACAACTATGACCAGCAAAAAAGAGAATATCCCAACCGCGTTGCCAAAGTTGATTATTGAGTTCGTCTAGCTTTGGCTCTACTAAAAATTGAATTTCTGCACCAGTAGATAACTTCTCTAAAAAAAATCTATCCTGACTAATATCAATCTCGTGACTATTACCAAATATTGCCAGTATTCTGATTTTAGCTTTTTTAGTTTTACGAAACTTGTGCGGCGGTTGATACTCCGACGTACTCAAGGCAACTTCTGCTAGAGGATAATCATCAAAGAAACTCCACAAATGCCACGGTAATCGTCGCAATAAGTTATCATTTGTTTCTATAATGAAGCGAATTTCCTCGGATGGTTTTAAATGTGTGCGTAATTGCTGTTCAATTTTGCGAAGTTCTACTGAATTCAGCCATAGGTTTAAACAGTTGTTGAGTTGCTCGCATAAATCCTTCATCTCTACTTCAGAAATGTTAGTAACACCAGCCTCCACAGTTTCAAAACTATCGTCCATTTCGTCAATTTCCTTTACACCAACACGTAAAAATGGACGATGAGAAAAAGCAGAATAAAGTAACTTCCAACTGTGGTAGAGTTCAGGAATTTTTGGTGCAGCGGGTAAGCTAGCACTAAATTTCATCCGATAGAGATTGTCTGCTTCTCCAATATATGCTGTGACAACCGGAAAACCTTCGTATAGATTCCCCTGACCCAAGCTTAAAATTACCAACCTATTCATGGGTGTCTTAGGTATCTGATGAAAACAGTGTCAGATGGTAAATGCTTAAAAGTTAATTCATGAAACTTATTTTGAAATTGTTAGTTATTGTGTCATTGTAATGAAAATTATTACTAAAACTGATTTTAAATTTATAATTTTTAACATATTTTATTTTCACATTTTCTATTAAAAGAGCAAAACATCATACAATCAATTGAACAAGAGTGCGATGTACTTGTATAGCAGTCCTAAATCATTCGTAAGATTTTCTCCTCTCTTTCTTGGCGTCCTATGCGCAGCAGGCGCACGCTACGCGAAGGCGACGGACACTTTGACGGGAGTTGCTACCCTACCCAACGGGTGCGCCCCCTATGCCTACGGCACGAATCGGGCGATGGGGTCTACGGGAAGCCGCTCTCGTCCCAAGGGGACACCGCAAGGGATGCGTCTACAACGCTTTGTACGCCAACGCTCTTATCCTACGGAGGGAGAACGCCACATCTAAAGAAACTGACATCTTGCACCAGGGTCAAAAACCGGGTTTCTTGAGAATAACACCACTTAAAAAGCTTAACTTTCCGTTGAGAAACCCGGTTTTTTAGGTCTTGTTGAAAATGGTGAGCCAGCGCGGTGAGGCAGTACGGTCTTGGGGTCTCACGCCAGACCGCTCAACGGGGGGCTTTGGGGGTCCCCACGATAGTGGGGTTGGGGGGAAACCCCCGCACGCGGCTGGCTCACGCCAGGTTCTACAACGGGGGGAACCCCCGCAACGAACTGGCTCCCCAAGTGAAGTAACTGCCGTTAGCGCAGCGAGACCGGAGGTCTTCCCCGTAAGGGTCTTGGGGAGCCAGTACTGCAGTCCGGGTTTCCCTCACGCTTGTTCTGGCGTTGGTTTCCCCCATGTTAGCGGAGCGTTAACGTTTGCGCAGCGCCCCTCCGGGGCTAGTGGACCGTAGGTCGCCGTAGGCTGCGACTGGCGTTAGTGTAGCGTGACCGGAGGTCATCCCCGGAGGGTGCAAGATATGAGCCGACCACGGGCGCGATTAACGCTCCCGCAAAATATGAAACAAGCACATTTTTATGATGTTTCTCAAAGCCTTACTGTATAACGCTTCTAAAATGTGTAAGTTAAGAGGAAAGCGGGAAGTCGCCCAGAAGGTGTCTACAAGTCGGGCTTTGCCGAACGTCAGATACCTACAGAGGTTGTCTCTGATGCAGCACTGGCTCCCCAACGGAGTGGCTCCGCAAGGAATTTATTTAGAGGATGTCTGAGAAGTCAAAAATGTCATGCTGAGTCCTGAGCAAAGCGAAGGAACTGACAGCGCAGTGTAGACACGTTTGCGAAGCGCCCCCTTAGGGGCTAGTGGCTTCCCGCAGGGTAGCATCTCAAAAATTAACGATAAACTGGGATTCTGAGGCTATGCCTAACGGCAGGCTGAGTCCCAAGGGGACACGCTATGCCTACGGCACGGCTGCGCCTATCGCGAACGCCAACGCCGCGCCAAGGCGAACGCTCCACTAGTTCCTAAGAGGAACCGCTACGCTGCGTTACGTATGCCCTCCGGGCACGCTGCGCTAACAGAATGACAAAATATACCTTGCTTAAAGTTTTCAGACATCCTCTTACAGATAATTTATCTCTCATTTTTAGTTAGAAAAATTAAATTATTCTCAAATACAGTAGGCTTGCTTGTCATTCCGAAACGAAATTCATTATTTTACAAATCTTGCATTTGATGTAAAGATCCGAAAAACAATAGACTGAATTTGTAGCAAAGAGCATGCTTGCAAACAAAAAAGAGAAGTCTTATCCATGAGTAAATCAGTTGTTATTAGCCTAGGAAGTGGTGATTTAAACAACGGATTTCCAAGTGTTACTGCTCGATTATGGTCATCAGGAAACTCCCTACCACAACAATTTATCGGTAGCTTACCCGCAGCACCATCTTTGGTAGAATTGTGCAAGAATTGGCAATCAAATTATAAAAATATTTGTGGTCGCCAACAGCTGCGTTCTCTATTGATAGAAGAAGATGATGAACTGGAAATTGACGAAGGAGGCGTAACGAATGTCTCTATTGCTAGCTTTTATGATGTGTGCCAAAAATTACAACAAAATATTAATCATTGGCTCAAATCTTGTGAATTTCTCAACATTGAAAGACAACTGCGATCGCAACTACAACCAGTAGAAGAAATTCGAGTTATTATTGAAACCAATGATGACTTGTTGCGCCGACTTCCCTGGCACCGTTGGGATTTTTTCAATGATTATCCCTTAGCAGAAATGGCGCTTTCCCAAACAGAATATAAATACCGAGAACTCTCACAGTCAAAATTACTTAGAAAGAAAGTTAGAATTTTAGCGATTTTGGGCAACAGCCAAGGTATTGATTTAGATACAGAAATCAAGTTTCTTGACAGCTTGTTGGAGCCAGAAATCGTTTTTCTTGTCAACCCTTCACGTCAAGAATTTAACACTCATCTTTGGCAAAATCCTGGCTGGGACATTCTTTTTTTTGCAGGTCATAGTCACACTGAAGGTGCAACGGGCAGAATTTCTATTAATGAAAATCAAAAGAATAACAGCTTAACCATTGAACAGTTAGAAGAAGCTCTCAAAGCAGCGATCGACAATGGTTTACAACTGGCAATTTTCAATTCTTGTGATGGGCTGGGATTGGCGAGTGCGTTGGAAAAATTAAATATTCCAACAGTGATTGTCATGCGGGAACCAGTGCCAAATCTAGTCGCACAGGAGTTTTTTAAGCATTTTTTAAAAGCTTTTGCAGTTGAACGACAGTCTTTATATTTAGCAGCCCAACAAGCACGCAGAAAGTTACAAGGTTTAGAAGATGATTTTCCGGGTGCTTCTTGGTTACCTGTGATTTGTCAAAATCCAGCTGTGGAACCGCCAAGTTGGCTGAAGCTAGGCGGAGTTCCCCCATGTCCTTATCGCGGGTTATTTGCTTTCCGCGAAGAAGATGCTCACCTCTTTTTTGGGCGGGAACAGTTCACACAGAACTTGGTGACGGCGAGCAAAAGAAAGCCATTGGTTGCGGTGCTTGGTTCCAGTGGAAGTGGTAAATCAAGTGTCGTGTTTGCTGGGTTGGTTCCTCAGTTACGCCAGGACTCATACATTGACTACCAGATTGTCTCATTTCGTCCGGGTCATCATCCTTTGGAGGCATTAGCAGGGGCGTTTGCTTCTAGCATTGGCGAAGCTCTTCAGGACTTCCACACAGATAACATAAATAAAGATATAAATCAAAGAAATCAAAATTCTAAACTCACTGCTCGTCGCCTCAGAGAATTAGAACTAGAAATAGCACTGCGACAAGATAACAAAGTTTTATACAAAATCATTGAAACCTTTGTCCAGCAAAATCCCAAAACTCGTCTGGTTTTAATAGCAGACCAATTTGAAGAACTCTACACTCTTTGCTCAGAAGAAGAACGCCGGGGTGTCTTAGATGCATTACTGAATGCAGTTCAGTTCGCTCCAGCATTTACTCTAGTCTTGACTTTGCGAGCGGACTTTTACGGATATGCTCTTTCTTACCGACCTTTTAGTGATGCATTGCAAGGAGCTGTTCTGAACCTTGGTCCAATGAATCGTGAGGAGTTGCGAGCAGCTATTGAAAATCCTGCGCGACAAATGCAGGTAAGACTAAAAAAGGAGTTGACAAATAAACTTATTGATGCAGTTGATGAGCAGTCAGGACGTTTACCCTTGCTGGAGTTTGCTTTAACACAACTGTGGTCAAAACAGACAGATGGATGGTTGACTCATCAAAGTTACAACGAAATTGGCGGAGTAGAGGAAGCTTTGGCTAGCCACGCAGAGACAGTGTATGCTCAACTTTCTGAAATAGACCGAAATCGGGCGCAGCAAGTGTTTATGCAGTTGGTGCGTTTAGGGGAAGGAGTAGAGGTGACTCGGAGATTAGCGACTCATGATGAGGTAAAGTCAGAAAACTGGGATTTGGTAAGGCGTTTAGCGGATGCACGTCTTGTGGTGACAAACCGCAACGAGTCATCAGGTGAAGAAACGGTGGAAATTGTGCATGAGGCGCTGATTAGAAGCTGGGGACGCCTAGAGCGATGGATACAAGTTGATGGTGAATTTCGCTATTGGCAAGAGCAGTTGCGATCGCTCATTCGTCAATGGGAAAGTAGTAGTCAGGATGAAGGAGCACTGTTGCGTGGAAAACCACTCTCGGATGCAGAATACTGGCAGCAAAAACGCATAGATGAACTGAGTTCTTTTGAAAGACATTTTATTGAGCTTTCTTTGGCATTGCGGGATAATGAGCTGAAAAAGCACAAGCGTAGACGACAATTAACTATCTCAGGTCTCACCGCTGGCTTGATGCTATCCCTGAGTCTGGCTGGGGTTGCTTGGTGGAAATCCCTCGAATCAGCAAAAAACGAAGTTAAAGCCACCAGCGAATCTTCAGCAGCGCTGTTTGCCTTGAATAAACATTTGGATTCGCTCAAAGTCGCAATACAGGCTGGGCAAAAACTACAAAAATTAGGTCTTGCTCCTCCACAGACCCAGATACAGGTTAAATTAGTGTTGAGACAAGCAGTTTATCAAGTCAAAGAACGCAACCGCTTGTCCAAGCATCTTAGTGATGTTTATTGCGTCAGTTTCAGCCCTGACAGCAAAACTATTGCTTCTGCTAGTGAAGATAAAACCATTAAACTTTGGAGTTTAGATGGTCAGGTACTTCACACCTTAAAAGGGCATAGCAGCGTTGTTAGGAGTGTCAGCTTCAGTCCTGACGGGAAAACCCTTGCCTCTGGTAGCCAGGATGGAACTATCAAACTCTGGAATCTAGATGGTCAATTGCTTCACACTCTCAAAGGACACAGTGCTGATGTCAACAGCGTCAGTTTCAGTCCTGACGGGAAAACCCTTGCCTCTGGTAGTCAGGATGGAACTATCAAACTCTGGAATCTAGATGGTCAATTGCTTCGCACCCTCACTGGGCATACTGGTGCTGTCAAAAGTCTCAGTTTCAATCATGACGGTAAAACCCTTGCCTCCGGTAGTCAAGACAAAACTATCAAACTCTGGAATCTAAATGGTCAACTGCTTGATACTTTAACTGGACACGATGATGCTGTTAACAGTCTCAGTTTCAGTCCTGACGGCAAAACCCTTGCCTCCGGTAGTCAGGACTATAACGTTAAACTCTGGAATCGGAGTAATCGAAGTGTTAAAACATTGCCGGTGCTACATAAAGGTCCTGTCACAAGCGTGATTTTTAGCCGCGACGGCAAAACTATTGCCTCTACAAGTTGGGATGGAACCATCCAAGTGTGGAATTCGGATGGTGTATTTCTTCAAAACTACTATGCACATAGCGATATAGTTTACAGTATCAGCTTCAGCCGCGATGGTAAGACCCTTATCTCTGGGAGTGGAGATAATACCATTAAAATCTGGAATCGCAATGGTCAACAACCGCCAACTCTGACTGGTCATAATGCTGCTGTCAAAAGTGTGTCTTCTAGCCCTGACGGCAAAATGATTGCTTCTGGGAGTGAGGACAGTAAGATCAAAATCTGGAATTGGGATGGTCAACTACTTCATACCCTAACTGGGCATCAAGCTGCAGTCACAAGTGTGTTTTTTAGCCCCAACAGTAAAACTATTGCTTCTGCAAGTCTTGATAAGACTATCAAAATCTGGAATTGGGATGGTCAACTACTTCATACCCTAACTGGTCATGAAGCTGCTATCACGAGTGTGTCTTTTAACCCTGACGGCAAAACTATTGCTTCCGGGAGTAAGGACCGTACGATCAAAATCTGGAGTTTAGATACTCAGGAATCCAAAACCCTAACTGGTCATGAAGCTGCTATCACGAGTGTGTCTTTTAGCCCTGACGGCAAAACTATTGCTTCTGGGAGTGAGGACTGTACGATCAAAATCTGGAATTTAGATGGTCAAGTGCTTCGTATTCTAAGTGGTCATGAGGCTGCTATCACAAGTGTATCTTTTAGCCCTGACGGCAAAACTATTGCTTCTGCAAGTCAAGACGGAATTATCAAAATCTGGAATTTGGATGGTAAAGAACTCAGAACCCTTACTGGTCATCTCCGTAGTGTTAATAGCATATCTTTCAGCCCTGACAGCAAGACCATAGTCTCTGGAAGTGAGGACAACACCATCAAACTTTGGAGTTTGGATGGTCAGGAATTATCTACCATCACTGGACATAAGGCTGCTGTTAATAGCATCAGTGTTAGCCCTGATGGCAAGGCACTTGTTTCTGCGAGTCAGGACAAAACGCTTATTTTGTGGAATTTAAATATAAATGATTTACTAGTGCGTGGTTGTGTTTTACTGCGAGACTATTTAAAAACTAACCCCAATAATAACGAAGACATTTACCGTTTTTGTAACGACATTAAAACTTCCCGTTTATAAAGAAAATTACATAATCATATCAGCAAAGCCAAGAGTAAAAATTTCCTCTTGGCTAGTCATAGGGGAGTTAGAATTCTTCCAAAAGATGAAGGATATGACTTAGTACCAATTCACTAAATGATTGAAACAAATGCACCCCACCGCCTATGCCTTCGGCACGCTACGCGAACGGCACCTCTCATTACTAAGGGGAGGTTGGGAGGGGTTTTTGATATGTTTCACTATTTTCGTGAATTGGTATTAGAGCTAGGACAGCGGGCGCGGAAATAAAGCTACCATTCCAAATCAACGAAAAGCTTATGATGAAAGATTTTTGACTTTTGACTTTTGACTTTTGACTTCCGCCTTGCGGTACTAGCTTTCTGAATCAGGAGAGTTTACCTTACTCTGATAGTTGTATCACCAGGCTTACAGGGAGGATCATACCTACTACCACCATTTTTTGGAACACAAACAACTCCACCACCTCTGTTTCCATCAGATTCAGATTCAGATGTTCTTGTCGATGCAGTATTTTTATTTGGAGTCAGTGAAGCTACTAATGCCCTAGTTAAAGCACCTATTGACAATTGGAATTTTTTCATTGTTGTACCCTCGAAATAAATAATGTAGAAGTTGACAATAGAGCGATTGCGCAGAGCGCAGACGCCAAGGGCGTATCGCTGCGATGCGATGATGGTCTAGTAGGATCTATAGCTACATTTATAGCTACGACTTGTATGTGTAACTCTGACTTCTCGAAAAGGTCTATTTAAGGGCTACATAGCACTTTGGAACTTTTTCGGAATCACAGAAATTTCAATCTCTTTGTTTTTCTATAGAGATCAAAATTTTGAGTTTATGCAGTTAGACAGTTTATTGCTAGCAAATGCCTTGAGGGTGCAGATGCAAAGTCCAAAACTGGGATTTGATTCGTGAGGTGCGTTCAGAAGACTTGATTTCCATGACAGATGTGATGTCTACCTCAAGGACATGACACTAACGTCTTGGGAAAGATGCAGTAAACATCACATTTCTGGTATCTATATCCTTCAGGAGGTCAATACGTCACCAAAAAGGAGATATTTTGATGAATTTCAAGGCAATTGTGGGGCTGTTCCAAGAAACATTTCATGAATGGAGTAAAGATAAAGCGTCACGGTTAGCCGCAGCACTATCTTATTACACAATCTTTTCTATTGCCCCATTGCTGATTATTGTGATTGCGATCGCCGGTGCAGTATTTGGAGAAGATGCTGCAACGGGCGCAATTAGAGCGCAACTTCAAGATTTAGTCGGTAAGGATGGTGCAGGCGTTATCCAGGAAGCCATTAAAAATGCCAACCAGCCGAAAACAGGAACTATCGCCTCTATCATCAGTGTTATAGTCCTGCTGTTTGGTGCGACTGGTCTATTTAACGAGTTGCAAGATGCGCTCAATACAGTTTGGGAAGTGCAGCCAAAACCAGGACGCGTAATGAAAAACATGGTTCGCCAACGCGTAACTTCGTTTACGATGGTGCTAGCCATTGGTTTTTTATTGCTCGTATCACTTGTGATTAGTGCAGTGTTAGCGGCGTTGATTGGTTATTTTAAAAATGTGCTGCCTGGTGTGGATTTTATCTGGCAGTTTATCAACTTCCTTCTTGGTTTTGCCATCACCACATTGCTATTTGGACTTATTTTCAAAGTCTTGCCAGATGTCAAAATCACTTGGAATGATGTTTTAATTGGAGCCGCTCTCACCGCACTTTTGTTCTCTATTGGCAGGTATCTTTTGGGACAGTATCTAGGTAATGGCAGTTTTGGATCAGCCTACGGTGCTGCTGGTTCGGTGGTCGTTATCCTAGCTTGGGTTAACTATGCTGCCCAGATTCTCTTTTTTGGTGCTGAATTTACTCAAGTTTATGCAAGAAAGTACGGTTCCCGTATTATTCCTGATAAGAATTCTATTCATATGACTGAAAAGGCTCGTCTTGATCAAGGATTAAAACCAAACAATAGGAATACACAAACAAGGAAACAGTCTGGTGATGGCTTTAACTTTATTAATCGTTTCATGCGACGTTTTACTCAGGCAAAGCGCATGAAGCGTAGAAGAAATCATCGGGAATTTTAACGACTTCTATTTTTTGTTGAGACTGGGTGTGGGGATTATATAAATTCAAAATTAAATTTTGAATTTATTTTTATTGTATGATTTTATACTCATACAAAATTTTTCATTCTCGATTCTATGATGAGTGAAAGCAGATTTTTGCTAAAACTCTGATACATAGTCTTTATGACTTACCGCGTTCTTTGTACAATATGACGGTTGTACTCTGTGGCGGACTGTGATTGAGCGTTATA
Organism: Scytonema sp. RU_4_4; assembly: GCA_012031965.1. Lineage (GTDB taxonomy): Bacteria > Cyanobacteriota > Cyanobacteriia > Cyanobacteriales > Nostocaceae > Brasilonema. Next base: position 4,494 of record JAAUSC010000101.1, on the reverse strand, counting down.
CTTTGCCCGAAATGGGCAATCTCTGGACAGAAGCATATAAGTTAAAAACTTGGCTACAAGTAGAAATTGCTGTTTGTGAGGCTCAGGCTGAGTTGGGTTATATTCCAACTCAGGCGGTTGAGGAAATTAAAGCAAAGGCGAATTTTGATCCAAAGCGGGTGCTGGAAATTGAAGCTGAAGTCCGCCACGATGTCATTGCTTTCTTGACAAATGTCAATGAATATGTGGGTGATGTGGGGCGCTATATCCACTTGGGTTTAACCAGTTCTGATGTGCTGGATACGGCTTTGGCACTGCAACTTATTGCAAGTTTGGATGTGTTGATGCAACGCCTAGAAGAGTTGATTGAGGTGATTCGTCAAAAGGCAAAGGAACATCGCACTACGGTGATGATTGGACGTTCCCACGGTATTCACGCTGAACCTATCACCTTTGGTTTTAAGCTAGCTGGGTGGTTGGCAGAAGTTTTGCGACACCAAGAACGTTTGAAAATTTTGCGTGAAACAATCGCTGTTGGTAAGATGTCTGGCGCAGTGGGAACTTATGCCAATATTGAACCTCGTGTGGAGGCGATCGCCTGCCAAAAACTCGGACTCAAACCCGATACCGCATCGACACAGGTGATATCGCGCGATCGCCATGCTGACTTTGTGCAGCAATTTGCCTTGCTCGCTGCATCTATAGAACGCTTTGCCGTTGAAATTCGGAACCTACAAAGAACAGACGTTCTAGAAGTCGAAGAATTCTTCTCCAAAGGGCAAAAAGGTTCCTCCGCAATGCCTCACAAACGCAACCCCATTCGTTCAGAAAGACTCACAGGGATGGCAAGACTCGTTCGTTCTCATGCTGGTGCTGCTTTGGAAAATATTGCACTCTGGCATGAGAGGGATATTTCCCATAGTTCGGCAGAAAGAGTTATTCTTCCTGATACTTGCATTTTGACGCACTTTATGGTTATAGAAATAACCGACTTGGTCAAAAACCTGTTGGTTTATCCAGACAACATGGAGCAAAATTTGTACTGCTATGGAGGCGTTGTTTTCAGCCAGAGAGTACTCCTAGCACTAGTAGACAAAGGAATGAGCCGTGAAGAAGCTTACGCAATTGTGCAAGGGAATGCTCACACCGCTTGGAACAAACCAGATGGCGATTTCCATGAGTTGATTGTCAAAGACTCTCGCGTTACCCAAAAGTTGTCGTCAGCAGAAATTGAGGTGTGTTTTGATCCACAGCAGCATTTAAAACATTTAGAACAGGTTTACCAAAGACTAGGAATTTAGATACTGAGTAGAGACGTTCCACCGAAACGTCTCTACACATTGTTCACCAGCGATCGCTCTTCGTTGGGGGAGCATCCCAAATGTGTAAGTTACATCAAACCCAGGTTATGAATTGTCCGCAGCGAACGGAGCGTAGACGCCGAAGGCGGCTTCCCGAAGGGTAGCGCAGTGTAGACCCCGGAGGGGGCTTCCCGCAGGGTAGCAATCCCAGAAGTTTGCGATTGCTGAGTCCCAAGGGGACACGCGCAAGGGACGCTTCACTCTGTTACGCTGCCCTCCGGGCACGCTGCGCTAACGCAATGACAAACACGTTTTTGCAAAATTGGGATGCTCCCCTTCGTTGGTTTCATTTTCATTCTCCTTGACTCAAGAAAACTTTCTCACCCACCTCAACAGTCTTTTAGTGTTTGGTGTGAAAGCAGTAGAGAGATAATAGGCGTCTGCAGCCTTCCTAATAGCCTCAGCCTGAGTCGGATAAGGATGAATCACTTGACTCAGTTTATTCAAGCCAATATGACCCACAATTGCCGTTGTGATTTGTGAAATCATCTCACCTGCATGACGGGCAACAATAGTAGCGCCCAAAATTTTATCAGACCCCTTTGGGTGGTGGATTTTGACAAATCCTTCTTCTTCTCCATCAGCAACTGCGCGATCTACATCAGTAAAAGGAGTTTTAATCGTCGCTACATTAATACCCATCTCCTGCGCCTCATGTTCATACATTCCGACATGGGCAATTTCAGGATCAGTATAAGTGACCCAAGGCATAACTAAACTGCTCAGTTTTTGCCGTCCGAAACCAAAAGGAGAAAACAGCGCATTTCTAATCACTATCCGGGCTGCAGCATCAGCAGCATGAGTGAACTTCCACCGCATGCAGATATCGCCCGCTGCATAAATTCTAGGATTTGTGGTTTGAAGGTAATCATTCACTTCCACGCCTCGGCGCTGGTCGTACTCTACCCCGACGACATCTAAATTCAGACCTTCCACATTCGGGGCGCGTCCTGTACCGACCAAGATTTCATCTACTGTGACAAAATCTTGCTTACCATTACTCTTAAAGTAAAGCGTTTTGCCGTCGTGGGTCTTTTCCACCTTCTGTATCTGGCAATTTAATACTAAGCGAATTCCTTCTTGGATAAAGACTTTTTGGACAATCTCGGCGGCGTCAGCATCTTCTTTATTCAGGATATGAGAACCTTTGTGGAAAAGTATGACCTCACAACCCAGGCGTCGAAAAGCCTGTGCTAATTCGCAACCAATTGGACCACCACCAATCACCACTAAACTTTGTGGTTTTTGGATGAGAGAAAAAACTGTTTCATTAGTTAGATAACCCGCCTCTTCAATTCCTGGGATGGAAGGTTGTACAGGTCTAGTTCCCGTAGCAATAACCGCTTTTTTAAAGCGGAGAGTCTGGTCACCAACTTCTACAGTATCACTGCTAGAAAACTGAGCGTTCCCTAAGAAGACATCCACACCCATTTGTGAGAAGCGTTTTGCTGAGTCATGATGACTGATCCCAGCTCTGATTCGCCGCATCCGTGCCATAACTTCAGGAAAATCAACATCAATATATTTCGACGTACGAATTCCATATGCTTTGGCATTCCACATTTCGCCAACCACGCGAGAAGAGCGGATCAGGCACTTGGATGGTACGCAACCAAAATTCAAACAATCTCCACCCATAAGGTGCTTTTCAATCAAGGCAACTTTTAAACCCCCACCCACAAGCGCTGCACCTCCAGCCACCACTAATCCTGCTGTACCTGCACCAATAACCACTAAGTCATAGCAATCAGCAGGTTGAGGATTGATCCAATCAGGTGGATGTACGTAAGAAACCAATGTCTGGTTATACTCATCTATCGGGCGAATTGTAACTCTTTGGAATTCTGACATTGGTCTACCTCCTTTAAGAGTGAAAATTCAAAATCCTTATGGGAGTACCTTTTTCACGAGAAAAAGCAAGACTGCTAACTTCACAAGGATGACAACCTTCGTAATGAATTATCAGTTATAAAAATGACAGACACTTTCAAAGCATGTCCCTACTAAATAAGAGAGGATGCAATTCTCATACTCCAATTCCAATTTAAGAATACCTTTTGGAGACACTATCTCCAATCACCACATCAAACTAAAATATGATGTTGACTCAGATCTTGCATGAAGTGAAAAACCGGGTTTCTTGAGAATGCCTGCTCGTAGAAACCTTAATTTCTGGTTCTCCAAACCCGGTTTTTTGGGTTTTGTTGAGAATGCTGCAAGATATCAAATTGACAGAAAAGGTGGTTCAATCAAGCCCTATCGAAGCTAGTATCTGAATTGAAGATGTATTTTGTAATAATATAAATGAAGCGGAAAGAGAAAACTCGGTTACAGTCTATTTTGAGTGTCCTGCTGCTTTTTTGGTTGACTCTTTGGTGCTTGCTCTTGAATACCCCCGCTGTTCTAGCTCAAGAAAACACCGTCAACTATACGTTCGCCGACTTACAATATCAAGATTTTTCCAATAAAGATGTACATGGAACGTCCTTTGCAGGCGGAAATATGCAGGGAGCAAACTTCCGAGGGGCAAATCTCAGTGGAACTATTCTCACCAAGGGATCGTTCCTGAAGGCAGACTTAAGCGGAGCCAATCTTGCAGAAACATTTGCTGATCGCGTTATCTTTAGTGAAGCTAATTTAACTAACGCCATTTTGACTGACGCTATGCTCAGCAGCAGTCACTTCTTCAATGCGGTGATTACAGGAGCAGATTTCTCTGGTTCAATTATTGATCCCTACGAAGTGAAGTTAATGTGCAAACGTGCTGATGGAGTTAATCCCGTAACAGGCGTGTCAACCCGTGACAGCTTGGAGTGTCGCTGAATTGTCAGTGACCAGTTATCAGTTATCAATTATCGCTCTCCTAATACCAATTCTCCATGATAGCTTGCGTGGCGTAGCCATAGATGCACTTAATGTTTATTAAACGATTAGCAACAAGACGCCAAGCACGCCAAGAGTGAAAGAGTAAGTAAACCCAATCGGTAGGGGCGAAAAACTCTCTAATTTCAGATTGAAAACTATCGTTTCCAACTAATCCGATTTAACCCAATCGGTAGGGACAATCTATAGCTGGCACTATCAACATAAACTGTTTTGTTTCCAACTAATCCGATTTAACCCAATCGGTAGGGGAGGCTGGAGGAGCATCGGT
>JAAUSC010000100.1 GCA_012031965.1 Scytonema sp. RU_4_4 | reverse complement strand
GACTGATACCTCCCCAACCCAGGCTTTGGGCTTCAATCGCTGCCCAAATACGTCGTGTTTTCTCATTCAAGTAAGGACTCAACTGCTCGTACTTGTCTTGAATACTTTTCACCACCTCGTTACTAGCCATATCACCCTACAATGCCTATTATCTTCTCATTATTCAGCCTTTGGGTAATTTGTCCAAGTTATTTTTACATAATGCCTAAGTAAGTCGGCACAATAAAACCAACAGGACTTACGCAACTGTCATAAGCGATCGCCAGCCAGTTCTACATGAAGAGTATAGGGATGGTTGGACGTTTAAGCTGTTGAATTAAATAGTTTGAGAGCAATCCATGCTTAAGTTGATAAATAGTTTGACCTGTTCTATAAGCAAGGTCTTTAAGAGGATGTCTGAGAAGTAAGAAAGCCCACGTAACGGTATCCTGTCAGTAGAAAAAATACTTAAGTATGACAGCGTTACGAGAGCCATGAATTCATCGTACCCAAGTAACTTAACTTTGGAGCAGTGGGAACTGCTATCAGGATTAATTCCAGCAGCTAAAAAAGGCGGTAGAAAACGTAGTGTTGACATCGAAGCAGTGGTAAATGCAATTCTTTACATCTTGTGTGCAGGTTGTGCGTGGCGTATGCTCCCTCACGACTTCCCAAACTGGAAAACTGTTTACCATTATTTCCGGCAGTGGCGCAAAGACGGTACATGGCAACAAATCCACGAGCGCCTGCGTTTGTGGGTACGTGTCAGTCAAAACAGAGAACCATCGCCATCTGAGGCGATTATGGACAGCCAATCAGTTGAGACCGCAACAATGGTATCTAAGGAAGTTGGCTATGACTCAGGTAAAAAAATCAAAGGACGTAAGCGGCACATACTTATCGATACCTTGGGCTTGGTGATAGTTGTCGTTATCACTGCGGCTGACGTCAGCGAACAAGCTGGGGCGAAACAGGTTCTATCAAAACTTCTGTTCGACAGGCATAAAATCAGGACTGTAACACAGCAACGCGAGTACGAGCATAATTCGCTTTTAATGCTTCTTCTCTCAATTTTGAGGCACTTTGATTCCACGATCGCATTATACTCTAAGCATCCCTGTTTCATTCCCACTTAGATCCACTTAATACACAATACTATACATTCTTGAAAAACTTCAGGTTTCAATATGGATGAGGTTTATATCGTCATAGCCCATAATTAAGCCATATATTCTTTGTGCGATTAAGCTATGAACTGGATGCAAAATTTTATTTGGTTTTCGGTAATCTTTGAAACATGCTACCAGTCGTGATGTTATTGATATTTTTTGTCCAGTTCCGCAATTAGTGTTAACCCTGCATCCGATGTTACAGGCTCAGCCTTCAAATTAACTACAACTGGGCATGACTTTACTAGTCCAAATATGAACTGTTCCGGTATACAATCGTTTTTACTTGGGTCATACTTAAAACTGCTGGAATTCCTTTGCAACATACATTTTGGCAGTTTTTAACCCCTCTTTTCTAAAGTCTTGTGAGAAATCCGGGGATCGCCAACTAATTAGCCAGTACATTTAAGCGCTATATAGCAATCCTAAATCATTTGTAAAATTCTCTCTTCTCTCTTTTCTTGGCGTTCTTGGGGTCCCTTCACTTCGCTTGAGGGCAGGCTTGGCGGTTCGATATTTTTACAACTCAAATAGGATTCCTATATTGACAGTGCTTCTTAAAAGTTTACTGACTTTACATTTCTTGATAAACAAGCTTTTAGTGCATAAGTTGATTTCACTAGACCTAATAAGTATAAGGATATAGATAAAAAGTTTTCGCTTTACCCGTTGCTTGATGAAGCCTGCTACAGTTTTCTAACTTCATCAAAATCAGGCTTCAGTCTAAACTTTAGTTTAAAAAGTGCCACTACCATTAAAAAAAACGGACTTAGTATCACATGAATCATACTGATTTACCATTGAACTGTCAAACCAATTGTCAACTCAGCAAACTCTAAATTTTGAATATGGTATTTTAGAGGCTGAGACCCGAAGAGTTGTTCAACAACACACCAACGAAATTAAGACGCTAATGCGCCGTAATTCTCAAGATATTATCGATATTGGACAAAAGCTAATTGAGGTTAAACAGTATCTGGGACATGGAAACTTCATAAATTGGCTTAAATCTGAGTTTAATTGGAGTATATCAACTGCAACCAAATTTATGCAGGTTGCAGAGCAGTTCAAATTCGTAAATTTTACGAATTTGAATATCACTGCTTCAGCTCTCTACCTGATCGCTGCCCCTTCTGCACCTAAAGAGGCAAGAGTTGAAGTCCTCCAACGCGCTTCTAATGGCGAGAACATCGGCTATACTAAAGCTAAGGCAATTGTCTCTCAACATAGGAAAACCAAAAGGAGAGCGGTAGAATCAAAAACCGCCTCGCTTAAGTCTGACAAACCAGTCAACGTTATAGAACCTACACGTTATGAAACTACGTCCGCAATCTCTGCACAAGAAGATTTGACTGAAAAAGAAGCACAGACAGAAACGCGATCACTATCATCGCTTGAATCACTGCCTTTTGTAGCGTTTGAAGACAAGCAGATTGCAACTACTATCAAAGACATACCTGACGATACCACACAAACACCAACCAGTATGGAAAATCAAGTTGCAATTTCGCACGAGACATCGGATGCAGCGATGGCTGAAATGGTAAGTAGAATCAAAAACTTAACGCCAAAGCAATTAGCTTCGGTGATTATGATAGCAGCAAACACTGGATTGAGCGAGTATCATTTGTCAGCCATAATCACAGCATCTCAACAGGTACTCAACACTCGGCAAACGCATTGCTAGTTTTTCTAGCCCCATTGAAAAAGAGTAACGCGGGCTAGTCTCTATCCTCCCCATATTTACCCATAAATTGCTGGATATTTTATGCTTTTACTGGAAAATGACACAATCGCTACATCCCTATTAGACATTCTCAAGTATAGAGCGCAATATCAGTCTAACAAGCAAGCCTATATCTTTCTCCAAAATGGAGAAACTGAGTCAGGGAGTCTGACTTATGGAGAATTAGACAGACAAGCAAGAGCGATCGCAGCCCATCTCCAATCAATGCCAGGAGAACGGGCGTTACTGTTATATCCTTCTGGTTTAGAGTTTATTACAGCTTTCTTTGGCTGTTTGTATGCAGGGGTCATAGCGGTTCCAGTTTATCCTCCTAGACAAAATCAGAAGTTGTCGCGCCTGCTTTCTATCGTTAATGATGCTCAAGCAAAAGTAGCATTGACAACTACGTCAATATTAGCTGACCTTGAGAAAAGGTGGGAAGAAGCAGAGTTAGCGCCAGTAAAGTTGATAGCAACGGATACTATTGAAACTTCAGAGCTAGAAATTGTGCCTCAATCAGTGACACCAGAAACCTTGGCGTTTTTGCAATATACTTCTGGTTCTACGGGAACACCCAAAGGGGTAATGGTGACTCATGGAAATATTATCCACAACCAGCAGTTGATTCATCAAGCTTTTAGTCATAGTGAGAAGAGTATCGTTGTTGGTTGGTTGCCTTTATTCCATGATATGGGATTGATTGGTCATGTTTTGCAGCCTATTTATGTGGGATTCCCCAGTATTCTGATGTCACCATTAGCGTTTCTGCAGAAGCCCATTCGTTGGTTAAAAGCGATTTCTAAATATAGAGCGACTACCAGTGGTGGACCGAATTTTGCTTACGATTTCTGTGTAAATAAAGTTCAACCAGAACAATTAGCTCATCTTGACTTAAGCAGTTGGGATTTGGCTTTCAATGGGGCGGAACCAATACGGGCAGAAACTCTGAAGCAGTTTGCGGAAAAATTTGCTCCTTGTGGCTTTAAATACAGAGCCTTTTATCCTTGCTATGGAATGGCGGAAACAACCCTGTTTACCACGGGTGGGGACAAGAATCAAAAGCCAGTGATTCAGGGAGTTAAAGCTCAAGATCTAGAACAAAATGCCGTAGTAGAGAGTGAGATTTCATCGCCTCTAAGTCGAGTGTTTGTGGGATGTGGTCGTCCTGACATGAACACAACATTAATTATCGTTAATCCAAAGTCGTTAACTCGTTGTGAAAAGGACAAGTAGGAGAGATTTGGGTGTCAGGTGGGAGTGTAGCTTCTGGGTATTGGAATCGTCCCTCAGCAACACAAGAAACCTTTCAAGCTGAGCTTAAAGATACTGGAGAGGGACCATTTCTTCGCACAGGTGACTTGGGATTTTTCAGTAATGGAGAGTTGTTTGTTACAGGAAGGCTAAAGGATGTAATGATCATTAGAGGTTGCAATCATTATCCCCAAGACATTGAATTGACAGTCCAAAAGAGTCATCCAGCACTACGATCTGATTGTGGAGCAGCTTTTTTAGTGGAAGTCAAGGATAAAGAACGACTAGTGATTGTTCAGGAAGTAGAGCGGAGTTACTTACGGAACCTGGATGTGCAGGAGGTAGTAGGGAATATCTTTGAGGCTGTGACTGCACAGCATGGCTTACAGGTTTACGCCACTGTTCTACTCAAGACTGGCAGTATTCCTAAGACTTCCAGTGGAAAGATTCAGCGTTATACCTGTCGGACTGCATTTCTCAATGGCAGTTTGAATGTGGTGGAAGACTGGAGTGAAGAACCTTCGCAAAAGGCAAAGTTTCGGTATTTACAGACTGATATCCAATCTTTGTTGGAGAAAGTACAAACTGGCAAATAACTATGAAACCGAAACTCAAAATATCTAATGGAGTGAAAGTTGATGCAGGTGGATAACATAATACAAGAAAAGTCTCTTAAGGATTCAAGTAAGAAGCAGAAAATAACTATAGCGAATGATTACCTACAACAACTACAACAGCGTTTTGCCTTTGCCACTATTTTAATTCCTTTTATAGGTTCAATTCTTGCAATTGGATTCTTTAGGCTATCAGACGTTGGAGGAGTGGAGATAGGGCTATTGGTCAGTATGTACGCCTTAACTATGGTAGGAATTACTGTGGGTTTTCACAGACAATTTGCACACAGTGCTTTCAAAACTAATATTGTTATCCGAATTATCCTTGCTATTCTTGGTTCTATGGCGGCTCAAGGTCCTGTTATCCACTGGGTTAGCAACCATAGACGCCATCATCAGTATAGTGACCAACCTGGGGATACTCATTCTCCCCACGTTTATGAAGGGCAGAAATTTGCTCAGCTTCGCGGATTATGGTACGCCCATATCGGCTGGATGCTAAACAGTGAAGTTACGAATTCTGCCCTTTTTGCAAGAGAGTTGCTGCAAGAGCGTGCCATTGCCAAGGTCAATCAACTATACCTAACTTGGGTAATTTTAGGTCTTGCCATTCCTGCTTGTTTGGGAGGAGTTATGACAGCAACCTGGATAGGAGCCTTGCAAGGATTCCTATGGGGGGGACTTGTCCGAATTTTTTTGGCACATCATGCGACTTGGAGCATCAACTCCATTACCCACCTGTATGGTAGCCGTGCTTTTGATACCCGCGAGCACAGTACAAACAATATTTGCTTAGCTATCCCCACAGCTGGGGAAGCATGGCATAACAACCATCATGCTTTTCCAAATTCAGCCAAATTTGGGTTACAATGGTGGCAAATTGATTTAGGTTACTGGATCATCCGCGTTTTGGAAGTGTTTGGCTTAGCTTGGGATGTTAAGGCTCCAACAGCAGGAATGATAGAGGCTAAAAAACCTAGAGGGGTAAAATCTAGCTAGAGAAGGGACAGATTTCAGGTAAGCTAACGCTGAGGATTTGGCACAAGGAGCGTGTTGAAACTTGGCTGCAACTATGTTCTAACTTACGCCAACATCAACTTGGTCGGATTGAACAACTCAGATTCCGTCGAGATCCTAAACTTTACTTGGCTTCCCTAGAAACCCAGCTTCTCCAGTTAACTTTGCCGCTCTAAAAAAAAACTACTTAGTACAGCATTTCATAAATCCATGACGAAAAGTGTACAGAAGAACCTACCAACCACAGCAGAAATACAAGCTTGGTTAGTTTCTTATTTAGCAGAATTGTTGGAAATTGAGCCTGATAAGGGTTTTAACTTCTCCCAACGTTCGTTGCTTAAGTCTCCTCGGTTCATCATCTTCACGAAGCGATCGCCTATTTCTTAGGATATAACGAGTTTGAAAACACGCCCTAGAGGCTAGGGATTAGGGAAGAGAGGGAAGAGCAAGCGCTCCGTCAAATGGTTTCAAGCCCCTGTATTTAGGAAGAGTTTACTAATCAATAATGCTCGGTTAAGGAAATCAGGTGAGGTTGAAACAATTGAAATCTCGTTGTTTTTTGTGTCCGAAAAGGTCTTAATCGAGCAGTATTGGTTTACTAATCAAGACTAAGAGAGTTTTAAGGAATGGAAAAGCAAATGGAAAAGCAAAATATTCAGTCCAATCAGATGCTTACAGTTTCAGCAAGTAACGAAGGTAATCGCAAGTTCCTGACAGCAAGAGATGTTCAACTTTGGTTAGTTTCATACATAGCCGAGTTGCTAGAAATTACACAGGATCAGGTTGACCTTACAACTCCCTTCGACGAATACGGTCTAGATTCCTCGGCGGCAGTAGGTATGATTGGTGACTTAGGAGATTGGCTAGGAGTTGAGGTTGATCCAACGCTGCCGTATGATTATCCCACCATTAAGGCTTTGTCCCAAAAGTTAGCAGAGGAAGCTCAAGCCAAGACATGAGAAAACAGGGAATTTCCATAAATAAATTTTAGGGGTTTTAAAAACAGAACCTAAAGCAGATGGTAAAAATCCTGATTTTCCCAATATCTAACATCTGAGGCTTTATGAGTAACTTCACAACTCAAAATCCTGGCACATCAGTTGAGGCACTTCGACATCATTACTGCAACGTTGGTAACGAGTTTTACCGTTTGTGGCTCGATCCTACTTTGACTTACTCGTGTGCGCTTTGGGAAGAGAATGAAGGACATGACAACCTTCAAGCGGCACAATTACGAAAAATTGACTTTCATGTTGCTCAGGCAAGGGTAAAAGGAGCTAAACGAGTTTTAGACGTAGGCTGTGGTTGGGGTTCAGTATTGAGACGTCTTTTAGACGTTCATAGTGTCGAGCATGCTGTTGGAATAACTATGAGCGAGATTCATTATGAATGGATCTCAGCGTTGAACAACTCTAAGCTAGAAGTTCATCTAGAGAGCTGGATGGATCACTTTCCAAAGGAACCTTATGACGGGATTATTTCGCTAGAAGCATTTGAACACTTTACCAAGTTAGATCTGTCTCAGCAAGAGAGAATAAGAGTCTATCGTGAGTTTTTTCGCGTTGCCACAAATGGCTAAAACCAGGTGGATGGATGTCACTCCAGGTCAATGCACACGGAAACTCGCGCAGAGAAGACTGTAGTAAGTTCATTTTCACTGACGATATTCCCCGAATCAGATTTCCCTACTCTTGCCGAAATCGCCCAAGCGAGCGAGCGTCTTTTCGAGATTGTCATGCTTCGCAATGACCGCCAAGACTATGAAGTCACCTGCAAGGCTTGGCTATCCAGGCTAAAAGCAAACCGTGCCGCAGCAGTCGAGTTAGTTGGGGAAGAAATAGTTAGCAACTATGAAAAATATCTCAGCTTTTCGCTTATTTGTTTTCACCAAAGAATCAGTAATCTTTTGCGGTTTACCCTACGCCGAATTGACAATCCCTGTAAGCAACGAGTAAACCCATCAGGTCAGTAGTGCTTGCTCAAGTACTTTAGTTGTAGAGAAGGAATAAGAAACCCAATGAGTAAAGTAAAAAATCCAAATATTGATACCTTGACTGAGGAAATGCAGAAGAATAGTAATTATAAAGGTGCATCTGCGGCTGAAGTTCAGTCTCATTACGACATTAACGATGTCAGTGATGATTTTTATAGGCTCTGGTTAGGTAAAACCTTTGCCTATAGCTGCGCCTTGTGGGAAGAAAATGAAGGATATGATGAACTTGATCAAGCGCAAATGCGAAAACTAGACTTCCACGCTGTTCAGGCGAGAGTCAAGGGTGCTCAACGAGTTTTAGATATCGGCTGTGGCTGGGGCGAGCAATTGAGACACCTTGTAGAAGTACATGGTGTTGAAAAGACAGTAGGTCTAACCTTAAGTAATTCTCAAGCTAAGCGGATCAAATCATTGGAAAATCCTCGAATTGAAGTTCGTTTAGAAGGCTGGTCTGACCATTCTCCGGAACAACTTTATAATGGGATTATTTCGGTGGGGGCGTTTGAACATTTTTCTAAATTGGAGATTTCCCAAGAAGAAAAATTAGAGGGCTATCGTAATTTTTTCAAGCGCTGCCACGAATGGCTGGAGCCAAGTGGATGGATGTCTCTCCAAACAGTGATCTATCAAAATATGTTTCGAGAAGACTTTAATTCATTTATTATTCAGGTCTTACCTGGTGTAGATTTACCAACCATTGCCGATATAGCTAAAGCGAGTGAGAGGCTTTTCGAGATAGTTACTCTTCAGAATGACCGCGAACACTACGAGCGCACCTGCAAGGCTTGGCTTTCTAGACTAAGGGCAAATCGTGCTACAGCTATCAATTTGGTTGGGCAGGAAGTTGTTAGCCGTTATGAGAAATATCTTACTTTGGTATGCCTATCTTTTCATAGTGGAGCTAATGGTCTTGTGCGAATTACTATGCAACGGATAGATAATCCTCGATATTGATAGGCTGTGACCGAGACAATTTTAGATTTTAGATTTTGGATTTAAAATCAAAACCTAAAATCTAACAAAGGTTTCAAGCCTCTCCATTCATGGGAAAAAACACACAAAATAATTTTCGATTTTCGATTTATTACAGCGTATTGCAAGTTCATGAGGTACACCATTTGGTCGTGATTGTAAGGTCTAATGGTTATATGGTTATTAGCCCCGTAATGGGTGTACCTCACTTACCTGAAAAGTGCTGTATTTAATTGAAAATCAAAAATCCCAAATCAAAAATCCCAAATCAAAACTTGTCTCAGTTAATCCAAAATCGTCAATCCAAAATCTAAAATCGAGTGAGTATGAAAACTCAAAACCTTGATACTTCGACTGAAATCATCCAGCATGAATACAAAGGTACATCGGCTGAGTCCGTCCAGCATCACTATGATGAAGGTAATGAATTTTACCGACTTTGGCTAGACGATACCATGACTTATACCTGTGCCTTATGGGAAGAAGGAGAAATGTATGATGCCCTAAAAACAGCACAAATTAGAAAACTTGACTTCCACATCAAACAAGCAAAGGCAAAGAGGGCTAGACGAGTTTTAGATATCGGCTGTGGCTGGGGCGCACTCTTAAGACGTTTGGTTGAAGTACACGATGTTGAGAAAGCAGTCGGTTTAACCTTGAGTAAAGCTCAAGCCGAGTGGGTTAAATCTTTAAAGAACCCGCAGATAGAGGTTTATTTAGAAAATTGGAGCGATCATTGTCCGGAGAATCCCTATGATGCTATTTTGGGGGTAGGAATTCTTGAGCATGTCGCCAGACTAGAATTATCTGAAACGGAGAAAGTAAAGACCTATCGTCATTTCTTCCTTCGCTGTCACGAATTGCTCCAGCCAGGAGGGTGGATGTCCTTACAAACTGGAGTATATGGGAATATGCGCCGAGAAGACTTTAGTCAGTTTATTGCTACTGAAATATTCCCAGAATCAGACTACCCTCGTCTAGCGGATCTTGCTAAGGCTAGCGAACAACTTTTTGAGATTGTAGCAATCCGGAATGACCCAGAACACTACGAGCGAACCTGCAAAGCTTGGCTTTCCAAACTAAAGACGAACCGTGCTGCTGCGGTAAACCTAATTGGTGAAGAAGCAGTCGTTCGTTATGAAAAATATCTCAACTTTTGCATCATAGGTTTTCACATTGGAACTATTAACTTGGTGCGAATTGCCATGCGCCGCATTGACAACCCTCGTAAAGCTGTCTCAACAAGCCAGGAGGAATGATATCAATTCAAACCGGGGTAGTTCAGATAAAAATTGAAAAATCAAACCTGAAATGCCTGAAAATCCCCAATCCATACTTGATTGTTTCTGTTAAGGCCTAAATCCTAAAATATAGTTAAGTCGATGAGATTTAGAATCGAACCCATAGCAATTATTGGCATTGGCTGTCGTTTTCCTGATGCCAAGACTCCAGAAGCCTTCTGGCACATCTTGCGTAATGGCGTAGATGCTATTACTGAAATACCATCAGAACGATGGGATATTGACACCTTTTATCATCCAGAAGCAGCTACACCTGGAAAAATGAATACTCGCTGGAGTGGGTTTTTGGAACAAGTGGATCAGTTTGATCCCAGTTTCTTTGGGATTTCTCCCCGTGAGGCACAGCAAATAGATCCCCAGCAAAGACTGTTATTAGAAGTAACCTGGGAAGCTTTAGAAAATGCTGGAATCGTCCCAAAATCCTTAGCAGGTAGTCAAACTGGTGTATTTATCGGCATCAGCAACGCCGATTATCACAGGCTTCTCTACAAAGATTTATCACGTATAGAAGCATATAGTGGTACTGGTACTGCCTCTTCAATTGCTTCCAATCGCCTATCCTATGTGCTAAACTTATCGGGAGCAAGTGTGGCGATAGATACAGCTTGCTCGTCATCTCTGGTGGCAGTACACTTAGCCTGCCAGAGTTTACAGACTGGAGAGTCGAATCTGTGCTTAGTTGGGGGAGTAAACTTGATTCTGTCTCCAGAACCAACTATCACTTTCTCTCAAGCTCAAATGATGTCCCCTGAGGGTCGCTGCAAGACATTTGATGCCAGTGCCGATGGTTATGTTCGCGGAGAGGGATGTGGTGTAATTGTTCTGAAGCGCCTTTGTGATGCCTTGAGGGATGGAGATAACATTCAGGCAATTATCAGAGGTTCAGCAGTTAACCAAGATGGTCTAACTAACGGACTGACAGCACCTAATGGTCCTTCTCAGCAGGCGGTTATCCGTCAAGCTTTAGAAAAAGCGCAAGTACGACCAGCGCAGATCAGTTATGTTGAAACACACGGTACTGGCACATCTTTGGGAGATCCAATTGAGGTGAACTCCCTTAAAACTGTGCTGATGGAAGGCAGAGACGTAAATCAAACCTGTTGGATTGGCACAGCCAAAACCAATGTCGGTCATTTGGAAGCAGCCGCAGGAATTGCTGGTTTAATCAAGGTGGTGCTATCGCTACAATATGGGGAGATACCACCTCACTTGCATTTTAAGCAGTTAAATCCCTACATCAAAATTAAGAACACTCCCATAAAGATTCCTACTGAACTCCAAAAATGGTCTGCTGGTGAGAAATCAAGATTTGCTGGTGTCAGTTCCTTTGGTTTTGGTGGCACCAATGCCCATGTAATTCTGGAGGAAGCACCTTTACAAGTCAAAAGCATGCCCTTGTTAGCGCAGCGTGCCGTAGGCAGCGTTTGCGCAGCGCCCTCTTTGGGGCTAGCGAAGGGTCAAAAGTCAAAAGAGCGATCACATCATATATTAACTTTATCTGCTAAATCTGAAAAAGCGCTGCAACAGCTAGCACAACGTTATCAGGAATTTTTAGGGAATAATTCCACAGCAGAGATCGTAGATGTTTGTTTCAGTGCTAACACGGGACGATCACACTTTAACCATCGTCTAGCTATTATCACCTCTAACAAACAAGAATTAGTTGATAAATTAGCAAAAATTAGTGCAGAAAAAGAACTTTCAAATGTATTTTATGGAAAATCTAGTAACAGTAAATTACCTAAAATTGCCTTCCTGTTTAGTGGACAAGGCTCTCAGTATGTGGGGATGGGACGGCAACTTTACGAAACGCAACCCGTCTTCCGTGGAGCCTTAGATCAGTGCGAACAAATTCTACAATTTTATTTAGAAAAATCTTTTTTAGACGTTATTTATCCGGAAAATACTCAAGAATTAAATAGTTGTGTCATAGACCAAACGGCTTATACTCAACCTGCCCTATTTGCCATTGAATATGCCCTAGCCCAGTTATGGCAATCCTGGGGAATTAAACCAGATGTAGTCATGGGTCATAGTGTTGGGGAATATGTAGCAGCAACAGTAGCAGGAGTATTTAGTTTAGAAGATGCATTAAAACTGATTGCCCATCGAGGACGCTTAATGCAAAACTTGCCTTCTGGGGGTGAGATGGTAGCTGTAATGGCATCTGAGGAGAAAGTGCGAGAGGTGATTGAACCACTCAGTGAAAAAGTATCAATTGCAGCCATTAACGGACCAGTTAGCGTAGTGATTTCCGGAGCTGCTGATGCCATCCGCACTATCTGTGACAGATTGACAAGTGATGAAATAAAGACGAAACCATTGCAAGTATCCCACGCCTTCCACTCTCCTTTGATGGAACCGATGCTAGGATCGTTTGAAGCGATCGCGTCAGAAATAACCTACAATAAACCTCGTATTCCCATCATTTCTAATCTCACGGGAGAACAAGCAAACGTTGATATTGCCACTCCCCAACACTGGATAAATCATGTGCTAAAGCCAGTCAAATTTGCTAGTAGTATCCAGACCTTGCATTTATATGGATGTGAAATATTATTAGAAATTGGCCCTAAACCAATTCTGCTGGGAATGGCACAGCAGTGTCTCCCACAAAATACAGCATTATTCTTGCCTAGTCTCCAAGCAGGACAAGAAAATTGGCTACAGTTGCTACACAGTCTAGGGCAAATGTACCTTCAAGGTGTAGCGGTTAATTGGACTGAGTTTGATCGGTATTATCCAAGAAGCAAATTAGCACTACCTACCTATCCCTTTCAAAGACAACGATATTGGATAGAAAGCAATCATACAATCGCCAATCAAAAACAAAGTTGGCAACTACAAAATCATATTAAACAACATCCATTTTTAGGTTATAGATTAAAAGACTTAGCGTCTTTACCAAATACTTATATCTGGGAAACAGAAATTGATGAACAATATCTTTTAAATTTCAAAGATTATCAGGTTTGGGACAATGTAGTTATGCCTCACACGGCTTATATAGAAATTGCTTTAGCTGCTACAAAAGAAGCCTTAGCAGTTAAATGCAACCATTTAACTAATTTGCAACTCCATCAGCCTCTATTCTTATCCGCAAAAGAAAACCAAAAAATCCAATTTTTTCTAGCCTATGATGCTAAAAATAAATTTAATTTTCATGTTTATAGCTGTCAAATCAATCAACAGCTATCATCCCAAGACTGGAGTTTATATGCTACTGTAACCATTCACATTTAGACATATAATTTTCATATGTAGTAATCAGCAATAAAACCAAAACCTCAACATATGAAAATCTCTTTTTTAGAATTAGGCTAATATTAGGTGTTCATCAAATCAATAAAATTGATATATAAATTATGAAATTTGGTTTAATGTTTTTTGCTACAAGTGAAGATGCTTTAGCTGGAGATAAATATAACCTGGTGATTGAAAGTGCTCGGTTTGCCGATAGCCATGGCTTTTCTAGTATTTGGACTCCAGAGCGACACTTTACAAAATATGGCAGTCTTTATCCGAATCCTGCCATATTAAATGCAGCATTAGCAAGAGAAACTCAGCACATCAGATTACAAGCTGGAAGTGTTGTTTTGCCAATTAATAATCCTATCCGGATTGCTGAAGACTGGGCTATTGTCGATAATTTGTCCGCAGGTCGAGTTGGAATATCTCTTGCTTCCGGTTGGAATCCTAATGACTTTGTCTTTTTTCCTGAGAAGTTTAAAGACCGTCATCAGGAACTGTTTATTGACATAGACGTTCTCCAAAAACTCTGGCGGGGTGAATTGATCCAGAAGACCGATGGAAATGGAAATAAGGTTGAAATTAGGATTTATCCGACACCAATTCAACCAGAACTTCCAATTTGGATTACTGCTGCTAGTAACCCTCAAACCTTTATTAAAGCAGGAGAAATTGGTGCTAATCTTTTAACTCACCTGCTCGACCAAGGTATAGAAGAATTAGCCGACAAAATTTCTCTTTATCGTCAAGCACGAGCCAAGCATGGACACAATCGTGAACTTGGGATAGTGTCGATTATGGTACATACTTTTGTAGGTCATGATTTTAATGAAGTTCGCGACCAAGTGCGTGTCCCTTATTGCGAATATCTCAAGTCTAATATTGGTCTACTTAATGGTTTAGCTCAAAGTAGGGGTTCTAGTGTAGATATATCTAGGTTATCTGAAAAAGATCTTGATGATTTTGTTAACTTTTTGTTTGAAAGATTTGCCTCTTCTAGAGGACTCATTGGAACACCAGAAACATGTCTTGATTTGCTCGAAAAACTGGACAATATTGGAGTCGATGAAGTTTCTTGCCTACTTGACTTTGGACCAAGTAAAAATCTTATTTTGTCACATCTACCTCATCTCAATCAACTTCGAGAACGCTATAACACTCAGGTAACTAATAAAAAACACTTAGGTGAAAAAACAAATATATTATTAAGTTCTACACAAAAATTTTTACTAAAAGAGCAACTTCTTCCCTCAATGGGAGAAACAGAAACACTCGAAGAAATCCGTAGGCGATGTACAGATAGCAGAAGTGCTAAAGAATATTATAGAATATTAGAGCGGCATGGACTTCGACTAGGAGGAACTTTTCGGAGTATAGAACATTTGTGGCTTGGTAAAAGAGAAGCGCTAGCACAAATAAAGCTTGATATTACAGAAACTAACTCCAATCATTTAATTAAAATTCATCCAGTTCTCCTTGAGGCTTGTCATCAAGTTCTGATCGCAACTTTATTAGATGAAATGCTTTCGACTAATGAGCAATCACTCTATTTAGCCGTAGGTATCAGGAATTTTCAAGTGTACGAGCCGATGAGCAATCAGGTTTGGAGCCATGCACTTTTGTCAAATTCAGTAGACACAGTTAACAAATCAATTGAGGGAGATGTCCGCATATTTGATCAAAACGGAAAATTATTAGCAGAAGTTTCCGGTTTACAAATGCAGTGTGCTGAACACTTGAGCCATCAGACCAAGCTTGAAGATCGGTATGCAGATTTGTTTTATGAATTGCAATGGCAACCCAAGACGCTGGTAAAATTAGAGTCTTCTTTGGTTCGAGAAACAGGTAATTGGATTGTCTTTGCTGATCGACTAGGCATTGGTCAGAGTCTTGCAAAACTTTTAGAGGCGCAGGGAGAAACCTGCTTTGTAGTGCACTGTAGCAATGAAGATCGAATTTCTCAAGAAGGTGAAATACTCCTCGATCCAGCTGATCCTAAAGCAATGCAGGAACTAATCGAACAGATGGGAACACAACACCCCTGTCGAGGTGTTGTGCATCTTTGGAGTTTGAATACTACACCAAGTGAGGAAACAACAATCTCTTCATTAGAAAAGGATTGGACGCTGACATTGACGAGTACACTACACCTAGTTCAAGCGCTGATTCGGACAAACGCATCTCAGTTGCCTCAGCTTTGGTTGGTAACCCAAGGAACACAAAAGACTGGTTCGGAGGCTGTTGAGTCGGCAATAGCCCAAGCTCCTATATGGGGGCTGGGACGTTCGCTTTCTATAGAAACCCCTCATATTTGGGGAGGACTTGTAGATATTGCTCGCGAATTTTCCACACCTGATGCAGCAAAGGCATTGTTCGATCAAATCTGGCATTTTGATGGAGATGAGCCAAATTGCGCTCCGGTGCGATACTAGGTATGTTGCTCGCCTTATGCCTAGTCAAAAAGTGCAAACAAATCCACAATCGATAAATTTGCACTCTCATGCAACATATCTAATTACTGGTGGTTTAGGACATCTAGGGCTTAACACTGCCCGTTGGATGGTTGACAAAGGAGCGCAACATATAGTTCTGGTCGGACGGAGTGATGCTTCGGATACTGCTCGGCAAGCAATTACGCAACTAGAAGATAATGGTGCTCAAGTCTTAGTTGTCAAAGCTGATGTTAGCTCTCGAGCAGATGTTGTCAGAATATTTGAGAAAATTAAGGCATACTATCCGCCAGTTCGCGGAATTTTTCATGCTGCTGGTGTTGCTGAATTTCACCCCTTACAGGATATGACGCCTCAGTTGATCAAGTCTGTACTCGATCCCAAAGTAGCAGGAACGTGGAATCTACATGAAATCACATTAGGGATGAAGTTAGACTTTTTTGTTTGTATTTCCTCTATTGCATCAGTCTGGGGTTCTGAAGGACTAGGTCATTACGCAGCAGCAAGCCACTTTCTTGATATATTTGCACATTATCGTCATAGTCTTAAATTACCTGCATTGACAGTTAATGTCGGGGCATTAGCTGATGGCGGTATGCATTATCGCCATCAGAAACATACAGTAATGCGGGAGCGAGTTACTCAAATCGGTTTAAAACACTATTCTCCTCAGGCTCTACTTAAAATGTTGGAGTATTCGCTCGAGATGGGTGTTGCTCAGCAAGTCATCATCGATATTGATTGGACGACCTTTAAAGAACTTTATGAAGCACGGGAGCACAGAACGCTCCTTAAACAAATTAAGGTTCAATTGCCAAAACCGTTTAAAGGACAATTAGGGCAACTTGGGGAGGTGTTACACCAATTAAAGGATGCATCTAAAGGCGATCGCTACGATATTTTGCTAGCTTATGTACAGAATAAAGTTGCCCGTGTTTTAAAACTTGAAGATTCCCAATTACCCACACCAGAACAAAATCTTATGTTCATGGGGATGGATTCTTTAACAGCAATGGAATTAAAAAATAATTTTCAAAACGAATTAGGCATAGACATTCCCACAGTAAAATTTCTCGAAGGAACGACTATTGCTGCTTTAGCCAATGAGTTAGCTCAAGAAGATAAAAAGCGAGAAATTGAGTTTCTGGTGACGAGAAAGTAAGCGAAACAGGCGAGAAGAATAGTAGTTGGATTGAGGGGGAAATATGATTTTATCTGAGTTTTTACAAGAGATTTCAATTAAAGGTTGGAAATTATGGAGCGAGAATGGGCGACTGCGCTATCGTGCCCCCAATAATGAAGCAACCTCCTCAGTATTAGAACAACTTAAAGAGCATAAAAGAGAAATCCTGAATTTGCTGCAACAGCAGCCTAATCTGTTAGAGGTTTATCCCCTTTCCCACGGTCAGCAAGCGCTATGGTTCTTGTGGCAATTGGCACCAGAGAGTTCAGCGTACAACGTAGCTTTTAGCTGTCGCATTTGCTCCGATCTAGATGTTGCAGCTTTGCAGAAAGTTTTTCAGGTACTGACCGAACGTCACCCTATTTTGCATAGCACTTTCCCAAGATTAGGAACAGAACCTATCCAACAGATCAATCTCGAACAGCCAATAGACTTCCAACAGATCGATGCTACCAATGGTAGTGAGTCAGAACTGAAAGAGGAGGTTTTTGCAGCGTATAAATCCCCCTTCGATCTCGAACACGGACCAATCATGCGGGTGAGAGTGTTTACCCGCTCCCAGCAAGAGCATATCCTGCTGCTAGTCATTCACCATATTGTAGCTGAAGGTTGGTCAATTGGAATATTGTTAGATGAGTTGAAGGTGCTTTACCCAGCATTCACAACTGGTCGAGAGGCAACTCTTCCCCCTCCTGTACACTTCCATGAATATGTGCGTTGGCAGAGGACAATAATCGAGAGTGCAGAGGGAGAGCGTCTGTGGCAATACTGGCAGCAACAATTAGCAGGAGAACTACCCGTGCTAAACCTGCCCACAGATAGACCCCGACCCTCGGTACAGACCTACAATGGTGCTTCCTATCCCCTCTATCTCAGCGAAACTCTTACCCAGCAACTCAAGGAACTGGCTCAGTCTGAGAGTACCACATTATACACGATTCTCTTAGCTGCTTTCAATGTGCTGCTGCATCGCTATACCGATCAAGATAATATTTTAGTCGGCTCTCCAACTGCAAGCAGACATCGCCCAGAATTTACGCAGATAGTTGGCTATTTGGTAAATCCAGTTGTTATACGGACAAATCTATCAGCAAATCTCACCTTTAGGGAGTTTCTTACCCAAGTTCGCAACACGGTCATTGCTGCAATAGCACATCAAGATTATCCCTTCCCACTCATTGCAAAACGCCTGCAACCTCATCGCGATTCTAGTCGATCAACTATCTTTCAAGCTTCCTTCGTCCTCCAAAAACTACAGCAAACTCCCGATGTCCTCAAATTGTATTCCAGTCAAGTAGGCACCACCATAAAATGGGGGGAACTGGTACTGGAACCTTATGAAATACCACAACAGGAAGGTCAGTTTGATTTGGATTTAGAAATTGTGGAGGGAAATTCATCTGTTTTTGGGACTTTTAAGTACAATACCGACTTATTTGATAGATCAACCATTGAACGGATGGCAAGTCATTTTGAGAACTTGTTGTCAGCAATAGTGGACAATCCCCAGCAATTAGTGAGTGAATTACCCTTACTAAGTGCCGCCGAACGCCATCAGTTATTAGTAAAGTGGAATGACACCACAAGGGAATATCCCCAAGACAAATGTATCCATCAGTTATTTGAAGAGCAGGTAGAGAAGACGCCTGATGAGATTGCTTTGGTCTATGAACACCAGCAGTTGAGCTATAAAGATCTCAATAAGCGGTCAAATCAACTAGCGCACTACCTACAATCGCTTGGGGTTGGTCCGGATGTGATTGTAGGGTTATGTGTTGAGCGCTCTATTGAGATGGTAGTGGGTCTGTTAGGGATACTCAAAGCAGGGGGTGCCTATTTCCCCCTTGACCCAAGCTATCCACAAGAGCGCCTTGCCTTCATGATTGAAGATGCCCAGGTTCCATTACTACTTACTCAGGAATCCTTGGTTGATGATTTAGCTCAGACTGGCACTGAGATTCTAGTCTTTGAAGATTTATCTGAAGTTCTCTCGGCACTTTCGGATCATACACCTAACTGTGCTGCTAACTCCAGAAACCTATCTTATGTGATTTATACTTCTGGTTCCACAGGCACTCCTAAAGGCGTAATGGTTGAACATCGGAGTATATGTAACCATATGCTTTGGATGAAAGCAACTTTTGGATTATCTTCAGATGATAAGGTTTTGCAAAAAACACCCTTCAGCTTCGATGCATCGATATGGGAGTTCTACGCACCCTTGATTGCAGGGGGACAGTTGATTGTAGCTCAACCTGGTGGACACAGCGATGGTAACTATCTTATTCAATCAGTGTTGCAACAAGGAGTGACGATCGTACAGCTTGTGCCTTCTTTACTGAACGTGTTATTGGAACAAAAAGGATTAGAGAATTGTAGGTCTTTGAAGCATGTATTTTGTGGAGGCGAGCAGTTGCGACATGACCTACAACAGAAATTCTTTGCGCGGGTTTCATCGGCATTACATAATTTTTATGGACCAACGGAAGCATGCATTGATGCGACCTGGTGGACTTGCCAAGAAATTGAAGGAGATTCTGTTGTTCCAATTGGCCGTCCGATAGCGAATGCACAAATATACGTGTTAGATAGTCATTTACAACCTGTGCCAATTGGAGTGGCTGGTGAACTTTATATCGGTGGAGCTGGAGTCGCCCGAGGGTATTTGAATCGACCGGAGTTGACCGCCCAGAAGTTTATTGCCAATCCCTTCAGTGATGACCCACAGGCTAGACTCTATCGAACAGGAGACTTTGGGCGTTGGCGAGCAGATGGAAATATCGAGTTTTTGGGACGGATTGATTCGCAGGTGAAATTGCGGGGGTTCCGCATCGAACTGGGGGAAATAGAAGCAGTTTTGAGTAGTCATCCCCACATTCAACAAGCTGTGGCGATAGCGACAGAGGATGTTTATAGTCAGAAACGACTAGTAGCGTATGTAGTGAGTCAGGAGGAAACTCTCAACACCAACCAAATACGTGAATTCCTCCAACAGCAGCTTCCCGCTTACATGGTGCCCTCTGCCTTCGTTATTCTCGACACCATCCCATTAACTGCTAACGGCAAAATAGACAGACTCGCGCTAAGAGCACTTGATGACAACATAGAGCGAGAGCGGGAATATGTAGCCCCTCAAACCCAGATCGAACAAATCTTAACCACCATTTGGCAAGAACTACTGCTGCGTGAACAAGTCAGTATTCACGACAACTTCTTTGAAATCGGTGGGGATTCCATCCTTAGCATTCAAGTAGTATCTCGTGCCAAAACAAGAGGAGTGCAAATCACGCCCAAACAAATATTCCAACATCAAACCATCGCCGAATTAGCCAAGGTTGCTAATACAACAACCGTGCTGATCAATGCTCGTCAAGGGTTAGTGACTGGAGTCGCACCTTTAACACCAATTCAACATTGGTTCTTTGCACAAAATCACACAGCTTCCCACCATTACAACCAATCGGTTTTATTACAAATTCCCAAAGACTTATCTAAAGAATTCATCGCCACCGCCTGGGAAAAATTACTCTTGCATCACGATGCGCTCCGGTTACGCTTTCCGGAATCAGCAAAAGAACAGCAACTTTTCAACCACTCATTAGAGCAGACTATACCCTTTGCGGTAGTAGATTTATCCACAACTGTGATTGAGGAACAACCACAAGCCTTAGAAAAAATCGCCAGCGAATATCAAGCTTCTTTAAACCTGTCCACCGGACCAATCGTGCAAGTGGTGATGTTTGACTTGGGTAGGGAGCGGGATGGACGATTATTAATCATCATTCATCACCTAGCAGTAGATGGGGTGAGTTGGCGGATTTTATTATCAGACCTAGAAACAATTTATCAACAATTAGTTAGACAACAACCGATTCAACTAGCAGCCAAAACCACGGCATTTATTGATTGGGCAGAAAAATTAAATCATTATGCACAATCAGAAGTACTTAAATCGGAGTTAGGATATTGGCTCAACCAACCTTGGGAGCAAGCAACCGCACTACCCTTAGATTGTCAGCCTCACGCAGCAGACAGCACTAAGGAAAGCGCTGATGAGGTATCAGTGACATTGAGTGCTGCACAAACTCACCTTCTGCTAGGACCAGTTCACAAGGCTTACAACACACAAATTAACGATCTGCTCCTGACTGGATTAGTACTGACCTTAGCCGAATGGACGGGAAATTCCACGGTGTTAATTGATTTAGAGGGACATGGACGAGAAGAACTGTTTGAAGAGGTAGACTTATCGCGGACAGTCGGTTGGTTTACGACTATATTTCCCGTGTTATTGCAACTGCCGAAATCAACTCAACCAGCCGCCGCGATTAAGTCGCTCAAAGAACAATTACGAGCGATTCCGCATCGAGGAATTGGTTACGGCATCTTGCGTTACTTGTGTGCAGATACTGAGGTTTGTGAACAACTACAAAGAATACCCACCCCAGAAATTAGTTTTAACTACCTAGGACAATTCGACTCTGTTCAATCCGAAACAGGATGGAAAATTGCCCTTGAATCCATTGGTCCCGCACAAAGTCCCTTGCAAAATCCGGAGCATCGATTAGATATTAGTTGTCTAGTCATAGCAGGAAAATTAGAGATTACCTGGAGTTACAGTAGTCAGATTCATCAACGAAATACCATAGAAAATTTAGCCCAGAACTATGTTCAAAACCTCAGAGCTTTCATCGAACATTGTCAGTTAGAAGATGCTTATGGATATACACCAAGTGATTTCCCTGATGCACAGTTAAATCAATTAGAACTGGATGAGTTATTAGCTTCCATAACAGCCAAAAATCTGTCAGCAATTTATCCACTGTCTCCGATGCAACAAGGGATGCTGTTCCACAGTTTATATGCCCCGGAGAGTGGGGTGTATGTCGAGCAGATGACCTTGAAATTGAAGGGCGATGTGAATGTTGCTGCTTTTAAAGAAGCTTGGCAAAAAGTGGTAGATAGATATTCAATTTTGCGGACATTATTTATTTGGGAAAATCGCCCGACTCCATTACAAGTGGTGTTGAAACAGGTGGATTTACCTTGGACTAATCTGGATTGGCGGTCGTTCTCAACAGCCGAGCAACAACAGCAATTATCAGAACTGTTGACCAGCCAAAAACAGCAAGGTTTTCAATTCAAAGTTGCACCATTGATGGAGTGTACGTTCATTCAACTCAGTCATGATACTTATGAGTTTATTTGGAATCATCATCACATCCTCATAGATGGATGGTGTTTACCGATTATCTTTAAAGAAGTCTTAAGTTTCTATTCGGCTGAACTTCAAGGTGAAACTTGTCATCTGCCAACACCACGTCCCTACCGGGATTATATCGCTTGGTTGAATGCTCAAGACAAACAAGCAGCAAGTGAGTTTTGGCGACAAACTTTGCAAGGTTTTAGCGCTCCCACTCCTTTAGTAGTCGAGCTAAGTCTGCATCAATCTGTGCAGCCATCGAATTACCAAGAACTTGAATTACGGTTATCCACTCAGGTGAGCCATAAATTGCAAGCTCTGACACAACAACATCATCTGACTTTATCGACAATCCTACAAGCAGCTTGGGGCATACTCTTAAGTCGTTATAGTGGCGAGCGTGACATCGTATTCGGCGTCACGGTTTCTGGTCGTCCAGCTAGTTTGTCTGGAGTAGAAGATATGGTGGGATTGTTTATCAATACCCTACCATTACGGCTTTTAATATCCCCAGACCAACAACTTATTCCTTGGCTGGAACAAATACAACAGTTGATGTTGGAATTACAGCATTACTCTTATACTCCACTGGTGGAAATTCAATCCCTGAGCGAGGTACCGGGAGGAACACCGTTATTTGAGAGTATTGTGGTGTTTGAGAATTATCCCATAGATAGTTCTTTAGCAACCCAAACTGGTTCACTACAGTTAAGCGAGATTGAGAGTTATGAACAAACTAATTATCCACTGACTATAGTTGCGGTACCTGGGGATGAGTTGTTAGTGAAGATTAGTTACGATTCCGGTCGGTTTGCAGAAGATACGATTGAGCGGATGTTGGGACATTTGCAGACAATTTTCTCTGCGATTGCCGATAATCCCCAGCAAGCGGTGAGTGAAATACCCTTACTAAGTGCTAAAGAACGCCATCAGTTATTAGTAGAGTGGAATGACACCGCAAGAAAATATCCCCAAGACAAATGTATCCATTCCTTATTTGAGGAGCAGGTAGCTCAAACACCGGATGCGGTGGCGGTGGTGTTTGAACAGCAGCAATTAACCTATCAACAGTTAAATCACAAAGCGAATCAACTGGCGAATTACCTGCAAACCCTCGGTGTAAGACCCGAAGTCTTGGTGGGTATTTGTGTCGAACGTTCTTTAGAGATGCTGGTGGGACTATTGGGGATTCTCAAGGCGGGTGGAGCGTATGTACCCCTAGACCCCACGTATCCTCAAGAACGATTGAGTTATATGTTGAGTGATGCTGCGATTGAGGTATTGTTGACACAGGACAACTTGTTGTCATCTGTGCCGTCTCATGCTGCACAGGTAGTATGTTTGGACACAGACTGGCAGGTGATTGAGCAGCATAGTCAGGAAAATTTGGTGACTGGTGTAAAACCAGATAATTTGGCTTATGTTATCTATACTTCTGGCTCCACTGGACAACCAAAGGGGGTTTTAGTTGCTTATCGGAATTTGGTCGAGCGTGTTATTACAATTGCTTCGGAGTATTGTTTAACCTCGTCGGATAAAATTTTGCAATTTGCAGCTTTAAGTTTTGATGTGGCAATTGAAGAAATCTTTCCTTCTTGGTTAAGTGGCGCAACAGTCGTGTTGCTTCAGCGAGAAATGTTTACTTCTGTTGTTGACTGGGTAGAATTTATCGACACTCAAAGCTTAACAGTATTAAATTTACCCGCAGCTTTTTGGCATGAGTGGATCTTGGATTTATCCGCATCCCAGATAGATTTACCAAGCTGTTTGCGGTTGGTGATAGTAGGTAGCGAACAAGTCCAATGGTCGCGAGTCGCTCTGTGGCAGAAACACGTTCCTAGTCACATCGAGTTATACAACGCTTATGGTGTTACGGAGGCGATAATTACAGCCACAATTTACAAATCAGATTTAAGAAACTCAGAAGATCAGACTGGTAGTGTACCTATTGGCAGACCGATTTCCAACACTCAGATATACATTCTCGACCAACAAATGCAACCAGTACCTGTGGGTGTGCCAGGAGAACTTTACATTGGTGGCGATGGCTTAGCCAGAGGCTACCTGAACCGTCCCGAACTCACCTGTGAAAAATTCATTCCCAACCTCTTCTCCCCTGACAAATCGACACGGTTATATAAAACTGGGGACATAGTTCGCTATCTGAGTGATGGAAACATCGAATTTCTCGGACGCGTTGACCATCAAGTCAAAATTCGGGGGTTCCGCATCGAACTGGGGGAAATAGAAGCAGTTTTGAGTAGTCATCCCCACATTCAACAAGCTGTGGCGATAGCGATAGAGGATGTTTATAGTCAGAAACGACTAGTAGCGTATGTAGTGAGTCAGGAGGAAACTCTCACCACCAACCAAATACGTGAATTCCTCAAGCAACAGCTACCAGAATACATGGTGCCCAGTGTCTTTGTCACTTTAGACACCATCCCATTAACACCCAACGGCAAAATAGACCGCAAAGCATTACCAACACTTAATAAAGGAATTATCCAGGAACATGAATACGTAGCACCACGTACAGTTATAGAACAAATCTTAACCACCATTTGGCAAGAACTACTGCTGTTTGAACAAGTCAGTATCCACGACAACTTCTTTGAAATCGGTGGGGATTCCATCCTCAGCATTCAAGTAGTATCTCGTGCCAAAACAAGAGGAGTGCAAATCACGCCCAAACAAATATTCCAACATCAAACCATCGCCGAATTAGCTAGAGTTGCCAATACAACAACCGTGCTGGTTAATGCTCGTCAAGGGTTAGTGACTGGAGTCGCACCTTTAACACCAATTCAACATTGGTTCTTTGCACAAAATCACACAGCTTCCCACCATTACAACCAATCGGTTTTATTACAAATTCCCAAAGACT
>JAAUSC010000308.1 GCA_012031965.1 Scytonema sp. RU_4_4 | reverse complement strand
GCGCAACGCACCGTCAAGAGTTCAAGGTGCGCGATTCCTACGGCATAACACAACGCCAGGTACTACAACGGGGGGAACCCCCGCACCGTACTGGCTCCCCTACGGACAATTTATATTTCTTCATATACATTGAATTTTTCTCGCCGACTTACTTATACCCTTACAAGAAAGCCCGCAGGGCATTGACATTTTGCTCTCATTTCGAGAGAATTTATCTAATTAATTTTTATTGATTAATAAAGATGACGTAAAAACTAAAAACGAATGCATCTAATTTCGATTCGCAATCTCCGTATTGATGCTGCTCAGTTCCCCGATGTCAAAAAGCAAATTGACGACTGGTATGTAACCGTCAAGAAGGCGGATTGGCGTAATCTAGAGGATGTTCGTAAAATCTACCGGGATGCTGAAGCAGTTGGGAGTTTCACTATCTTTAATATTAAAGGCAATGACTATCGCTTGATTGTCGGTATTGACTATGAAAACCAGGTTGTTTACTACAAATATTTTCTAACACACGCGGAATACGACAAACAAAAGTGGAAAAATGACCCTTACTTTTGATCAAAGCATTTATCGCAATCTATTAGCTGAAGTTGCTCCTGTCGCAATTGAGACTGAGGAAGAATACGAACGTGTCTTGAAAGTAGTAGAACAGCTAACCTTTAAAAAGAATCGCACAACCGAAGAGCAAGCTTTACACAAGTTGCTAGTAATATTGGTTGAAGCCTATGAGACACAGAACTATCCGATGGATCAATCTCTGCCTCATGAAATTCTCCAACACATTATGGAAGCCAGTGATACTCGTCAAGCTGACTTAGTAGGGATTATCGGTTCGAGTGGTGTAGTGTCTGAGGTTGTGAATGGTAAGCGTTCGATTAGCAAGGCACAAGCTAAAGCGCTTGCTGATTATTTCAAGGTGTCACCTAGTCTGTTTATTTGAGCCTTCTACTGATAGAGATGTTGCAACCGCTGTTCAATCATTGGTGACAAGTTAAAAGCAAGAAAATTTTGAATTGTTAACCGCCGTGGGTTTCAGCACCAGGAACAAACCCTGTCTCTTCAAGCAGCAGCCGTAGTTTTGCGTGATCAAGTTTCGTGTCCTTCTTTTTATTTCCCCACATATCAGAAAAGAAATCTTGCATCAACGTAATGATGCTGCGATATTTGACGATGCTGGCAACATAGAATTCATCTAACTTCATAATCCCGTCAGCATGGATCTGTTCGATGTTGTCGAGTAATATGGATCCCACTTCATAAGGTTGTAAGCCTTCTTTTATGCCATATTTTTCCATTATCCTGCGTTTATCGTTCTCTGAACATGAATAATACGACGGTCGAATCAGGTGTCCAAGATTCCGCAGGACTTCTCCGTAGTCGTAAAATGTGTTCTGCATAAAAAAAGACTCTTCATCTTTCGTCAACGCAAAACTCTTGTCAAGTACCAAACCAAAATCGGTCAAATATGTCTGCTCGCCGTCGGTGAGGATGTTGCGAAAATGTGCGTCGAAGTGGATGATTCCCTTCTTCCTCAAAAAGGTAATCGTCGTGCGTAAGTCATCCAGGGGTTTCTGAAGTTTGTTGGGGTTTTCCCGCAGCCATGTTTCTAGAATATGCGGGATGTACTCCAGGAACAGAATCAACTCATAGTTGGCGTGAGCTCTGTCTACCACATAATTCCCGGCGTTCGCACTATTGTCCCTGTACTCCACATAATCTTTTAGACGTTCCATATCCACATCCGTCTGCCACCCAGAGAACGGAATAATCCGATAATGGTACATTAGTGGAAAGGTGACAATTGCTTCTTCCAACACCCAGTTGGTGGTTTTGATGTGCGTCACAAGTTCACGGAAGATCCCAAAACCAGTGGAACCGACGTTGTAATTACAATGAGTCGGCAGATCATAGAGGTTTCTGGTGGAGAACAGGTTGTCGTATTCGATGTTCGTTACTGGAAGACGTTTCACAAAGACCTTGGATTGTCCAAGGACGATCACCTGATTTGTCCCCCAACCCGTGCTCGATTCATTCGACTCACTATTCTCAAACAAAGAACGCAATTGTGCATTATCCAACTGAGCGATTTGTGAACTGAGCTTGAAGTACCTCTTCCTTCTAAGTTCTATAGAATTCTGAGCCATTTTTCTCCATCCTTAGATTGCAGTTTACACAGGAGCATGACATACTGCCTCAATGTTATGTCCATCGGGATCTAAAACAAAGGCACCATAATAATCAGGGTGATAGTGAGTTCGTAGACCCGGAGCACCATTGTCTCGACCACCTACTTCTAACGCTGCTTTGTAAAATGCCTGAACCATCTCACGAGTGTCAGCTCGGAAAGCAACATGAATTCTAGGTGTGTTGACCTCTCCTTGCCCAATCCAGAAATCTGGCTTTCTGTCTATTCCAAAAAAACCTGCGACAGAAGTAGAGCCAGTGACAGAATCATCAAACTCTCTCAGCAATTGATAACCAAGCGGGGCTAATGCCTTAGCGTAAAACTCTTTGCTTTTCTCAAAATTGCTAACGTTAATGCCAGTATGGTCAATCATAACTTTCGCTGCCTATAAGATTTGCATACTTATCTCAATGTATTGTGCCAGTCAACAGCAAGATTGAATTGTTACGACGCGGATTTGAATGGAGCAAAGATGATTGCAGCTTTGGGGCTGTCTGTAAACCAGCTTGGAGGCTCGAACGGTTTGTATTGTAATCTCAGTACAGACTCTTCAGGGCTACTAAAAGCCCACACTGTATTCGGTACTCCGAATACAGTGTGGGTAGTTTCACGTCTGTACAACCTTATACCATCTCTGAAGGTGCTTCCGTCATTGGCTGAGGTTGAGGTTGAAACATGAAGAGAGAGTATACCACATCTCGGCGAATGTTGGTCATCATATCCAAGAATAATTCATACCCTTCGCTCTTGTACTCAATCAGCGGGTCTTTTTGACCATAACCCCGCAGTCCTACGGATTCCCGCAGGGCATCCATCTGTTGCAGGTGCTCTCGCCACAGGGTGTCAATCCGCTGCAAAATAAAGAATCGTTCGGCTTGTCGCATTAATCCTGGGCGAATTTGGTCAACTTCTGCTTCCTTGAGGTCGTAGGCAATGCGTACTTGCTCATGCAGGAAGAATTTGATTTCACCCATTCCCATATCTTCTAGTTGACCGGGTTGCAAGTCTGCTAGTAGGTAGACAAATTCTTTGACTTTATCAACCAACTTGCCTAATTCCCATTCTTCTGAGGGTAAGTCTGGGTTGATGTAAAAGTCAACGATGTCATCCATCGTTTTTTCAGCGTACTTGATGACCTGTTCTTTGAGGTCTTGCCCTTCTAGTACCCGGCGACGTTCGGCGTAGATAGCACGGCGTTGGTTGTTCATCACCTCGTCGTACTCAAATACCTGCTTACGGATATCATAGTAGTAGGTTTCGACTTTTTTCTGAGCGCCTTCCAAACTGCGGGTGAGCATTCCGGATTCGATGGGCATATCCTCTTCGACGTGGAAGGCATCCATGAGGCGTGCGACGCGATCGCCACCAAAAATCCGCAGCAGATTATCCTCTAAGCTCAGGAAGAATCTTGTTGAACCAGGGTCACCTTGCCGTCCTGCGCGTCCTCGCAGCTGGTTGTCGATCCGTCGCGACTCGTGACGTTCTGTTCCAATAACGTGCAACCCACCCAATTCTACAACCTCATTGTGTTCACTGCTGGTGAACTGTTCGTATTCGTGCTTAACGCGGTTGTATGCTTCCCGCATTTTCTGGATCACAGGGTCATCAGTGGGAGCTTTTTCTGCTGCTACAGCGACTTTGTCTTCTGCTTCTAGTTCTGATAAGCTGCGCTCGCCATACTCCCGCACAGCTACTTCCACTGCTTCTTTAAGGAGTTTCTCCGTTTCTTTAGAAAGCTGAGTGGGGAAAACCTGTGGTGAAGCCTTCCAAGTTTTGACTTTCTTACCTGGGACAAAGCCTTGTCCTCCGCCACTTCCAGCAGGAGGTAAACCAGCAGCCCTGTGAATGCCAAACATATCTTCATCTTCCGGCTTTACAATCCGGGGCATGAAGTATTCCCGCATTTTCAGACGTGCCATGTACTCGGAATTACCACCCAAGATAATATCGGTTCCTCGACCTGCCATGTTGGTAGCAATGGTGACAGCACCTCGGCGTCCGGCTTGCGCGACAATCTCCGCTTCGCGCTCCACGTTCTCTGGTCTTGCGTTGAGTAGTTCGTGGGGAATTTCCATCTGCCTTAACAACTGGCTGAGATATTCCGATTTTTCCACACTAGTTGTTCCCACCAGCACTGGTCTGCCGAGTGTGTGCATTTCGGCACATTCTTTGGCAATTGCCCCCCACTTGCCCGCCTCGGTCTTAAAGACCATATCAGACAAGTCTTGGCGTCTTCTGATTCTGTTGGTTGGAATGATCGTGACTTCTAATTTGTAAATTTTTTCAAACTCGGCTTCTTCTGTTTTTGCTGTTCCGGTCATACCACCGAGTTTTGGATAAAGCAAGAACAGATTTTGGTAGGTAATTGTTGCCAGAGTTTGAGTTTCCGGTTGAATGTCTACCCGTTCTTTTGCTTCAATTGCCTGGTGTAGTCCATCGCTCCAACGTCGTCCTGGTAAAACTCGACCAGTAAATTCGTCTACGATAACGACTTCCCCATTGCGGACAATGTAGTTCACGTCCTTGAGGAACAGTTCTTTTGCTTTAATAGCGTTGAAAACGAAGTGCGCCCAAGGATCTTCGGGGTCAAATAAATCTTTTACCCCTAAAAGTTCTTCTGCTTGGGCAAAGCCTTCATCAGTCAGGAGCACGTTACGAGCTTTTTCATCCACTTCGTAATGCTCTTCTTTTTGCAGCGCTATTGCGATTTCAGCGGCTTTCAAGTATTTTTCCGTTGGTCTTTCTACCTGCCCGGAAATAATCAGCGGAGTTCGTGCCTCGTCAACTAAGATAGAGTCTACCTCGTCAATGACACAGTAATTGAACGGGCGCTGCACAACATCTTTGATATCTGTTGCCATGTTATCGCGCAGGTAGTCAAAGCCAACTTCGCTGTTCGTGACATACGTAATATCACAGTCGTAATTTTTTTGACGTTCCGTTGGCGTCATACTTTGCTGAATTAGCCCTACGCTCAACCCCAAGAAGCGATGAACCTGTCCCATCCATTCTGCGTCCCGACGAGCCAGGTAATCGTTCACAGTCACGACGTGTACGCCTTTTCCACTTAGAGCATTCAAATAACTAGGCAAGGTAGCAACCAAGGTTTTGCCCTCACCTGTTTTCATTTCGGCAATTTGCCCTGAGTGTAAAATAACACCGCCTAAAAGTTGAACATCAAAGTGCCGTAACCCTAACACTCGCCGTCCTGCTTCCCGCACCACAGCAAACGCCTCGCTCAAAATATCATCTAGAGTTTCACCTTTGTTCAAACGCTGTTTGAACTCTGCTGTTTTGCCCTTTAGCTGGTCATCCGAAAGAGCTTTTATGTCTTCCTCTAGAAGGCTAATTTCTGTAATGTAAGGTTGGTATTTCTTAAGTTTACGAGCGTTGGGGTCGCCCAACAAGGTCTTTAGCATGGCAGATTATACAAAATCAAGGGAATGGGGATAATTAATGATTGGGATTGATTATAAACTCTTAACCCAACCAGCCCTTTGTGGTCTTGGATGGGTTGTACATGAGAATTTGCTAAAAAACAATAGGATAACAAGCCAATCAGTTCGCTAAATGATGAGTTTTATTTTTCAGCTTAAATTTAAACTGTCTTAATAGTATCATTTTGCCTCCAAATGAGGCAGGGAAGCCCGACCAAGCAGAGGTCGTGATAACTCCCTTCGGGAGGATGGGGAGATGGGGACTAGGGGGACTAGGGAGACTGAGGGGACGTAGGGGAGCTAAGGGGAGCTAGGGGACTAGGGATCACGATGGC
>JAAUSC010000099.1 GCA_012031965.1 Scytonema sp. RU_4_4 | reverse complement strand
CACGCTTTGCGCGAACGTATTCGTAGGTGAGATGACCTAAAAATCGTAGTACTGATAGTACTTAGTCGGGTAAACTTTGGACTTTTAAAGCCCCCACTGAACCTGTACCTGGCTTCAGCTTCAGGTCAGTGTGGGTAGTTTACGCCATTACCATCCAAAACAGCAGGATCAACATTAGACTCATCACACCGATCAGATGCTCAAATTGCTCCAACATGCGGGGCAGCTTGAGTACGGATTGTTTAAAAATCAAAAGATACGCCAACCAGCCCAAGCCGATGGTTGCGAGTGGTTTCACGATATTCGCAAGGGTGTACGCTTCGTAATACACAACGTTGGCCGCAAACAGACCACCGAGCAGCAGGATGACCGCTGGCCAAAAACCGGGCTTTACTGCGTTCTCTTGTCCCGCTCCATGCGGTAGGAATATGAATTTGGCGAACGAGATTGCTGTTCCCAATGCCGCAACGTTCATGGCGATCGTTTGCCAAGGCAGTAAATTTTTCGTCGTCAACACCTTCGCCCCAAAGCCAGATAACATGGGAAAGCCTGAGATCGAGAAGCTGGCGATGACCAGAGCAATCCAGACCGTTGTATTGATCGGCTTGTGTTGCAGATCCTTGAAGTTGCGGCTCGGTAAAGCACCCGCAATCAGGAAGAGTGCCGATTTGACTAGTCCGTGAGTCAGTGCATAAAAGCCACCTACTTTAGGTGCGGCGAGGATAAAGCCTAACTGCGAAACCGTATGAAACGCCAGGATCCGCTTGGTATCTTTTTCAAAGACGGCATAGAACACGCCCAGCAGCGCCGTTCCAACTCCGAATATCCGGATGAGTGGATCGACCTCATCCACCATCAGCGCACAACGCACTAGCGGATAAACTCCAGCTTTGACCACAACTCCCGACAGCATGGCTGACACCGGCGTTTCCGCCTCGGAGTGAGTCAACGGTAACCACAATCCCGATACAAAGATTCCCCCCTTAACCAAGAGTCCTAGAAAGACCAGGGCTAGCGCCTCCGGCGGTGCTCCACGCAAAGCTGTAAAACTAAACGAATGATTGGTCTGATAGGCTAGCACCGCACCCACCAGATAAAACAGCATTGCCACGTTGCTGACAAACAGATAGCGCAAGCCCACCCAAATCGAGCGATCGGTGCGGGGATAAGCAATCAAAAGGAACGCGGCAATACCGCTTACCTCTAATGCTACATATAAACTAATAAAGTCCGCACAGGCAAACGCAGCATTGACGCTGCCATGCAAAATGATGGCTTGTGCATAAAAAAAAGCTGTCTTACCGCTGTGCCAACAGTAAAGGATGACCGCCGCCGTTACCAGCGCATTGGTCAAGATAAAGTAGCCGCTTAACGGATCGACTACTAATGTGACGCCGAAATGATCCAGTAACTGTAGTGTCAGTGGCGATCGCTCGACAAATAGCTTAAAGGCATATCCAGCCGAAACAAATGCCGCGAACAGTGCGAGGTATCGGTCAAGTTTGGGGAACAGATAAATGGTGAATCCCAAAAAAACGGGAGTGCGATCCATGCGATCGTAATGGTATTCATCTAGCACCCCCAAGAGACTCCCGCCACAGCGAAGCTTGGCGGTGAGAGGAATGGGGACGAGCGAGGAGTTTCACCCCTAAGTTGAATTGTTGCAAAGCAACAACAGACGACGGGGTGACGGGGTCTAACACGAAAAAATCTGGCAGCCTTAATAGCACCACGAGTACGCGACTCCAAAGAAGAATCAACCAAGAAGGCTGCCAGATTTTTAGGGGACAAATGCGTGAATGACGAGTGCGTAATTAATCTTTGGAACATAGCAAGATATACGGCTTTCAGAGATTTTGCGGTAGAATGTGAGGCATGGAAAAAGCCTACCGCTACCGTTTTTACCCAACTGCCGAGCAAGAATCTCTCTTGCGCCGGACAATTGGTTGTGTGCGGTTGGTATTTAACCGAGCCTTGGCAACGAGAACCGAAGCTTGGTATGAGAGGCAACAACGAGTTGACTACGTTCAAACCTCTGCCATGTTGACGCAGTGGAAGAAGCAAAATGACCTCCAGTTTTTGAATGAGGTAAGTTGTGTACCATTGCAGCAAAGCTTGAGACATCTGCAAATTGCATTTACCAACTTCTTTTGGCTCTCCCGTTGGGAAAGAAACAGAAACCCAAGTCGTGAGTCTTGGGAATCTCCCGCTAACCTGACGGTGTAGCGGGAGAGGATGTCAA
Organism: Scytonema sp. RU_4_4; assembly: GCA_012031965.1. Classification (GTDB taxonomy): domain Bacteria; phylum Cyanobacteriota; class Cyanobacteriia; order Cyanobacteriales; family Nostocaceae; genus Brasilonema. Next base: position 22,883 of record JAAUSC010000099.1, on the reverse strand, counting down.
GGCGTATTGTTCTTCTCGATCTCGTTGCTTTCCAATGTCGGATTATCCCGTGCCAGCTTCATGACACCAACTAGCATTAAGGCCTGAATTGAAAAGCCGATCACAATCCCTGTCAATATGACTGCTTGGGGAACTGGATCGGAGTAAGCGCCATTTGCGACATCTGAAACAATGGGTGTGAATAAGCCATCTCGCGATGCAATCACCACGTAGTACGCAATAACCCCTGTGCTCATGACATCCATAGAGATGATTTTCATGACCAGGTTCTTTTTTAAGATGATGCCGAAAAATCCACACAATATTGTTGCTAATACACATGCTTCTAACACGGGAATTGCCTGTTGGGTAAGGGTCATATCATGTCCGGTTAAAGACTTATCATTAAGACTGCACTCGGTGCAGGGCACAGGGTGCAGGGGGGAGACCTCACAGGTGTAGGTTTTTAATATTATCTGTGAAGGCAAGACACCGAAGACAAGGAGGGAAAGTAGACAAGGAAGATTTTCTACGCAAAATGGTCTTTTTAGGTCTGTTCTGGTTCTCAACCGTACAGGAGTTTGTACGGTTTTCCTCCCTTGTCATCTTGTCCGCCTTGTCAACCAAGTAAGCGCCCTAACGAGAAAGTAAAATACCTACCCTTGTGAGAGGGGGGAGACCCCCTCCGGGGGAATTCAAAATTCACGCATTCGCTCATTCAAAAAAAGATTCTTTAAATTTTGTTAGCGCAGCGGGGCAAAGCCCTCCTTTGAATTGATACTTTTGAATGTTTGAGCAGCGAGTGGGGTGCAGGGGGGGGGAAAGGATTTTAAGGTTTTTGCACAGATTCTCCAAATAATAACTAATCAACCGGACTTGCTATTAGTCGTAATTATTTTGAAAAAATACACTATTTCTGATAGATAGTTTAATATCTCCGGGGCGCTGAGGACAGACAAAGGGCTCCTGTTTATATATGGTCTATTTATAAGCTGCCAACCTGTGCTTAAAGTCCGAATCCACTGCTCCTTGCTATTGACTGACGCGAGAAGATTGTGAATGAATCGCACAGATACAGAGAACGAGAGAGCAAAAAAGGAGAAAGGGTTTTTATGTTAGTTGAGAATGGAACAATTCGCTCTCTCGTACATTTTCCTGTTCAAACCTTATTGCTTTTGGAGTTCACGCTCCAAATCAGCTTGCTCAACAGTTGGTTTATCCTCTACTAACTCTCCTTTAAAGGCAAACCGTAACAAAGGCGGTGCTAGAAAAGTCGTCAGAATGACCATAGTAATAATCGCCGCTTCCAAAGGTTTATCAAGAACACCACTAGCAGAACCAATACCAGCAAAAACGAGTCCAACTTCGCCCCGTGGAATCATTCCGACTCCAATTGCCAAGCGGTTTAATTGCGGTTGACCAAACACTGTCCAACCCGTAACAACTTTTCCGACAATTGCTACCACAATTAAGAAGATTGCAATAATTAACCCGGTCTGATTGTCAGCATTTGTGGGATTGAGTACCCCTAAATCGGCTCTTGCACCGACTGCCACGAAGAAAATTGGTACCAGTATATCAGCGATAGGAACAACCTGCTGATCCAATTCTTTACGCTTATCCGTCTCGTCTAAGACTAAGCCTGCTGCAAAAGCACCTAGAATAGCTTCTAAATGAATCGCATTGGCAATGAAAGCCATGAAAAACGCAAAGATAAGGGCGGGGATGACCAATTGTCCTCGTGTTTGCAGTTTATCGGCAATAGCAACAAAAGTTTTGTTGAAGAATTTGCCTAGTAGAATGGAACCAAGCAAGAAAATACTGGCACTGAAAATCAGGTAGACAACATTGAGAATATCAACCTCGCCCGTTTTGGCTAGGCTGGCAACAACTGCCAAGACAATGATACCAAGGACATCATCGATGACAGCAGCCCCTACAATAATCTGACCTTCTTTCGATTTGAGACGCCCCAGTTCTGATAGAACTTTGGAGGTAATCCCGATACTAGTAGCCGTAAGCGCTGCACCGGCAAAAATTGCTGGAATCACCGGGACGTGAAACAACATCATCAGCCCTATAGTACCAGCAGTAAATGGGACACTCACTCCAACCACAGCAACTATTGTTGCTTGGTAACCAACTTCTTTAAGTTGTCTTAAGTCCGATTCCAGACCAATTTCAAATAAGAGAATGATGACCCCCAGTTCAGCTAAAACGGAGATGACCTCACTTTGAGAGTGAAAGATGCTGGTGACGCTATCGGGACTTAAATCAAAAATGAATTGTAGGACACTCATGATGGCAGAGTCAGAAGCCTGTGCGCCACTTTCAGAAAACATGAGCAGGTGTAGGGCAGAAACTCCTATAACAACGCCACTAACCAATTCCCCTAAAACAGGAGGAAAGTTTAGGCGCTTAGACAACTCTCCACCCAATTTGCTAGCAAGGTAAATGATGACTAAACTCAGTAGGACTCCAGTGAGGACTACGGGAGCATTTTCTGACTCTGTTGTTGTCGTTACCAGTAAGGAAAGCTGGAACTGGGAAGCCAATGAAGATATCCAAGTCATTGAATTAACGCCTGAATTAACTATTGGTTGTGAAAAAAATATGTTTTATGTTTTTCTGTATCTCAAGAATTGACGAGCAACGAGCAGCGCTAGGAAAAATTGATTAGCGATTCTTGTGGATAACTTCTTAAACACAGAAGTAAGAATTCAGGTAATCTTTGATATCAAGGGCTTTTCATTCTTACAATCAGTATCCCTCAAGCGCTACGAATGCCGCTCGTCATTCATCATTCACAAACGCTCGAATGTCGTTTCATTTGCCACGACGACTTTTTCCCTAACTAAGGCAACAGCGTACTGTAATGCCTCTACACGATTCATCAAAAGGTGCTGTGGTGGGATAAGTGTCGAAATACCGAAGCGTTCTAGCCGTCGCTGGATTTTGCTATTAGCACCAACAATGAACACCTGAAGACGTCTATCACAAGCGTCCTTAATAGCATTCTCGATCGCCAAGGAAGCCGTCACACCCAACAAAGGAACATCGCTCAAATCCAGAATGAGGACATCTGCATCCTTCATAGCGTTGTGTTCGCGGGCGATCGCCTTAGCAACACCGAAGATCATCGGTCCACTCAGATAAAATAACAACACGCGCCCAGACGCTTGATTGAGTAACTGCTTCTCTTCATCACTGAGCACAATATCATCGTCTGCATCGGTAATCGTCTTCACTTCTTGAGATTGTAGAGTGGAAAGACGTTCAATTGTCAGGATATTGGCAATAAACACTCCCACCCCAACTGCAACAATCAAGTCAACCAAAACGGTCAGGAGCATCACCCCATACATGATGAATGTTCCCTTGGGAGAAACTCTATAGGCGCGTTTCAGGAAGCTCCAGTCTAGAATGTCAACACCGACTTTCAATGCAATACCCGCCAGCACCGCCATCGGAATGCTCTGGGTCAGTGGAGCCGCCCATAAGACGACGACTAGCAAAATCATTGCACGAGTCAGACCAGACAGTGCCGTTTGAGCGCCCGTTTGGATATTGACAACCGTCCCCATTGTTGCTCCAGCACCAGGCAATCCACCGCAGAGTCCTGAAACCAGATTACCAATACCTTGACCAATTAATTCCTTGTCAGAGTTGTGCTGGGTGCGAGTTAAACTATCAGCAATTACGGCAGTGAGCAAAGTATCGATGCATCCCAACATCCCCAGCATTGCCCCATCAATCACCATCACCGTCAGTTGGTTAAAGCTAAAAACTGGCATTTGCAGAGTCGGTAGCCCCATTGGAATCTCGCCAATTCGCCGGATGTCGATATTGGGAAAGAAGACGAGAGAAACAACAGTTCCTACAACTAATGCCACTAATTGTGGTGGGAGAATGCGCTTCAGTTTGGATGGCATTAAGAAAAGAATTGCCACTGTCAGTGCTGCCAAAGTCGCTTCCACAGGCTTGATATTTGCCAAAAGCTGAGGCAAATTTTGCAGTGTACCGAGTACACCTCCCTTGGGAGAAGCCTGTCCGAGGAAGGGAGCTATCTGGAGAATAATCAAGATGACGCCAATTCCAGACATAAAGCCTGAAATCACGCTGTAGGGCATGAGGGTAATGTATTTACCTAGCCGAAATATGCCGAAGATGATTTGAAAGAGTCCAGCGAGCATGACAACGGTAAATGCCATCGCCATGCCATTCTCTGGATTTGCAGCCGTTAGACTCGCCACAATCCCAGTCATCACTACGGTCATGGGTCCGGTCGGCTCAGAAATCAAAGTTGGCGTGCCTCCGAAGAGTGCAGCAAAAAAACCAACACAGACTGCACCATAGAGTCCAGCCACAGGTCCGGCACCCGAAGCAACACCGAACGCCAGTGCCAGAGGAAGTGAAACAATTGCGGCAGTCAGACCACCAAACACATCACCACGCAAATTTCTCAAGTGGATATGGTTTGTGATCTGCATGGTAGGATACCTAGCAGGGTTTGACATATGATTATTATTGAAAAAAGTCTATATCTGAATAAAAAAAACGCGATTTGAACTTATAGGGAAATGTACCATAGGAAGCGATACTAAAGAAAGTCTTAACAAATTTTGAATTGCCGATGATTTCTATCAGGAATCATCTATAGTTGGTGAAAGATCAAATTTTTACAAAAAAACGGCGAAGCCCGTTCCATGCGCGGGTAGGTTAGAAACGCAAGGTAGTCCGAACTAATCCTAGGTAAATCGTGTTGTTGCTATCGTTATGTTCTGGATTGGTAATTATTAACAATCCTGGTGTGATAAAAATGTTGTCGGTGGCTTGGAAGCGATAAAAAACTTCTAAATGTAAAGAAGTATCCGAATCGGTAAATTTCTTCCCCAAATCGTTGCTAGTCACTTTCGGCGGTTGACCAAAGACAATACCAGCTAAGTTACCTTCTCCGCCCAGATCAAGAAAGGCTAAGGTGATGGCATAGTTAAAGATATCTGCTTCTGGGTTATTGGGCAAATCTTCGGCTCTTGCTTTGGTGTAGCCAACCCAACCGCCTAAAGTTAAGGCAGGGCTAACTTGGAAGGAACCTTCAATCCCAAAAGAATTGGCTGTTATATGCTCAGCTTCTTCATCAAAAGGGTCATTAGCAAGCTCACTCCCAGTGGCTGTATCGAGGGTATTGTGGGAACGCACATAGGTTAGACCCAATTCCAAAGTTTTGCTAGGCTGAAAAATTACCTGGGCAATAGCTCCATAGGCACCCTTGAAAATCCCAGATGTCGGATCATTGGCATTGTCAGCTAGATATCCTAACCCTAAACTTACAGCCGGAGTCAAGTGATAATCTATACCAATACCTGTGCTACCGATTTGTCGGTATATGGGATTACGGCGTCCAAAACGGGAGATAGAACCACGACCACTGCTATCTAATAAGGGATTTACCGTGTCGGCAAAGTCATCAGAAGAAGCTTGTGCATTAATGTAGACAATTGCTTGTTCACCAATGGGGAAAATATATTGAAGTGTATCTAAGTTAACCTGATTCTCATCACTCCCATCAAACCCCAAGCGAGCCATGGAAGTACCCGTAGCATCATCAAATCTAGGGACGTTTCTCGTTTGCAAACGGGTTACTAAACGGTCTTTTCCGGTGAAACTGGTATTAAAGGTCAGACGTAATCGGCTACCAAAGGTCATATTTTCGTCCACTGGGTCACCGCTGTCGTCAGCTTTATCCCCGCCACTGACTCCAGCGATCGCAAAAATGGCTTCTCCTCTGAGTGTGGTAGTGGTTGAAAACTGTTGTGCTGTCAATTGGGATGTGTGTCCTTCTAGATTGTCTACCCGTCCCTGTAAAGTTGATAGCTCTGCTGCAAATTCTGACTGCAACCGCTGCGCAGTGACCAAATCTTCTTTCTTCACCACCTCAGCAGTACCCGCAGCAATTAGCTTGTTGACCTGGTTTAAGCAAGCTTCTAGACCCGCTGCAAACTCATATCGGGTGAGAGTTCGATTGCCTTGATAGGTAGCATTAGGATATCCAACAATGCAACTGTAGCGCTCTATCAGGGACTGCAAAGCTTGGAATGACCAGTCAGTGGGATTGACATCGGACAGTTGGGAAACCGAAGTTACCTGAGCCAGAGTGTTGGTGAGTTGGGAGTATTGGTTATTTTGTTCGAGAGAAGGAGTGGGATAGTCTGTGGCTGCAACCACATCTTTTGGAGTTATTCTATCGGCAGGAACCTCAAAAGCAAGGGTACTGCTGGTAAATACGAAAGTGGTACTAACGATAGCTGAACCAATTCGTAGAGCATTCCATAGAATCTTTGACATCCTTCGTCCTCAAAAATAGCAAAGAAGCCGCAGAAAATTATACGTTTTTAGTAGTATTGCATCAGTTGTGCCCGTGAGAAACTTTCATCATTGTGCGTAGATCTTGGATAAAGACGGACAAATTACTACCAGTGACATTCTTTTCTTTTTCGGTCATTTTTAGTAAAAGATTTTATTGACAAATGAAGCCAAAAATGCATTAGAATTTTGCTAATTTGTCTGCATCTATGCCTTCAGCTATCCCAAGACGTTGCTCGCACATTTGCAGTAAGGTTTCGGTGAACGGTCGTCGTTCTGGAAACTGTGTACTCAAGTAGATGTGGCGCACCAGCGTGAGCGTAGTGTAAGCCGACACAGCAGCTTGGGTGGCATTGCCGGAGAGTTGTAGAAATCTTTCTGTCAGTGCCTTTTCCCGATCTGCCAGGGCATTTGGATCGCCCAAAGTGCGTAGGCTTTGTTCTGTAAGGTGTCCTAAGAAGTTGCCGATATCTAACGCTGGGTCGCCCTCACAGTACAGATCGAAGTCAAGTAGGTAGAGGCGGGAGCCATCCACAATCACTTGGTCTGGGTAAAAGTCCCGATGAATTCCCTGGAGGCTGGGTTCTGAGGTAGCGTTACCAAGTTGGTCACAAGCATCTAGGAGTTTATCTAGGCGTCCTGTCCACTGCGGCTTGATCTGAGCAACGAGCGCCAGACGTTCATGCAGGATACGCAGTTCATCCGCCATTGTGTGGTGTCGGTGGGTTGAAATACCTGCCTGATGAAGCTTATGGATGGCTTCTGCAATTCGTCTTGCCAGTGCGACCCCACCCGATTTGGCGAGTAGCTTGGTGGCGATCACCCCCGGTACTTTTCGCTGGAGCCACATCTGAAATTCTGGAATGGCTCCTATTGGCTCAGGGACACAGATACCATCTTCACTATTGGTTGCAAAGCCTGCATTCCAGAGGGACTGCAGGAGGTGATAGCTGGATTGATCTAGAAAGCGCGATCGCGCTTTGCCAACCAGAGTCATGAATTCATCGGGTCGTTCTAGCTTCAGGTCGTATTCGATCAAGCAACGTCGTCCTGGCTTGTATCGTGTGACGCGGATGGCACAGAGGTGGATTTGCTGATTCTCACTGGTCAAGCGTGGGCAGCAATGTTGCAACTGGCGCTGAACCTCAAGCGGGTCAAGCGCCCGCGCCAGAAAGGGCATCTTCGGGTCATGAGTCACGTCGAAGGGGTCAATGACAGAGATGCTCAATGCTTTCCTCCTCGTTGGTATTTCGGTCGCGACTGGCACGCTGCATTCTGTACAGGGCAGCATAGTACCCGTTATTTTGCATAAGTTCCGCGTGGGTTCCGCGCTCGACTACACGTCCGCCCTCAAGGTAAAGAATTAAATCGGCGCGAGCCACCAGGTGCAAGTCGTGGGTGATCACGAAGGTGGTACGACCTTGGGCTAAACGTTCCAGGGCTGCCATCACCGTACGTTCGTTCTGCTTGTCCAAACCAGTGGTGGGTTCATCCAAGATGAGGATGGGGGCATTTCGGATAGCGGCGCGAGCGATCGCAATTCGCTGACGCTGCCCACCGGAGATAGTTACGCCACGTTCACCTAGAATTGTGTCGTATCCCTGTGGCAATGCCTCTATGAACTCGTGAGCATTGGCAAGACGGGCGGCTGCTTCGATTTCTGCGGGTGTCGCTAATGGTGCGCTGTAAGCGATGTTGTCCCTTACACTAGCAGCGAAGAGAATGCTGTCTTGCATGACTACACTGATTTGAGCGCGCAGTGACTCAAGGGTATACTGGCGAATGTCGCGCCCGTCGATGAGTACAGCACCCCGTACCGGGTCGTATAGACGCAGGAGCAAACTGGCGAGGGTGGATTTACCGCCACCGGAAGCACCTACTAAAGCAACATGCTGACCGGGGTACACCTGGAAATCAATATTTTTCAATACGTCTTGACCAGGCTCATAGGAGAAGCTGACACCCTCGAATCGCACCGCTCCAGCAAAAACAGGGGCAGGCATCGCACCGGGTAGGTCGCGCACCTCTGGTACCTGTTCCAAGATATCAAGTACGCGATCGCCTGCTGCCGATGCCTTTGCTAACCGACCCGTGTACTTGGCAAAATCCTGCATCGGTTTGAAGGCGTTTTTCAGGTAGGCGAGAAAAACCAGCAGGTCGCCTGGGGTCAGTACCTGACGCTGCACTAGTCGTGCTCCATACCACAAAACAAGCGCTGTGGCAAGTGCAATCAGCACGTCTACCGTGCGTTCCAGGCTAGCTGCCAGCCGCTTGGCTTTGACGCCCTCTTTGAGGTTCTTTTTATTTTGGCTGGAAAAAGCCTGACTGAAAATCCCTTCCAAGGAGAGAGCTTGCACAATCTTGATTGCCCCGATGGATTCAGCAGCAGTTGATGCCATTTTGCCCTCGCGTCGGCGCTGCTGGCGGGAAACTTCCTGGATGCGCCGACTCAGGCGCACTGTTGAAAGCCAGAATAGAGGTACTGTCAACAGCGCTAGCAACGTCAGCTGCCAGTGCAACCAGAACATCACCCCCAACATACCGAGCAGGATCAAGAAGCTGCCCAAAAGCGGCACAACAGCGGTAATAGTCACCTCCTGAATCACGCCTACGTCAGCAATAACACGTAGGGTCAGGTCGCCGCTCCTTGCTTTGTTATGGAAGGAGAGTGACAGGCGCTGGAGATGACGGTATAATTCATGACGAACAACAGTGACTATACGGTTGCCAACCAGCGCAAAACCGACTGTGTTGTAGTAAGCGGCTAGTGCCCGCAGTCCAGCGATCGCGACTACCCCCAGCACTGCCAGGATGAGTAAGGTTGCTGGCGACAGCGCATCAATGGCAGGAATGCCCCACTGTTCGCGTTTTGAGGCAGTGACGAGAACGTGGTCAAAGACGACCTTTAGCGGCCAGGGTTCTAGTAACCGCAGACCAATCTCGGCAAACAGTGCTAGCGAGGAAGCCGCGATCAGGATACGTTGTTGGCGGATGTAAGGCCAGAAGTGGTGCCAGATTCGCCACAGACCGGGTAAGGACTCCTGAAGCGTTTGTGGTCGTTGTCCCATCTAAGTTTTTGCCTCCACACAACGAGGTTCGGATGCTGTATTCATGCTGCACAAATTGAGCAGGCGCTGGACAATTGCATCCCATGTGTAGTTCTTTAACACAGTCGCTCGTCCTGCCTGTCCCAAACGAACACGCAACTGAGACTGCCACCGCAACCGCCCAAGTGCTGCTGCTAGTGCCATGGCATCGCCAGGGGGACAGAGGATTCCATTGACTTTATCCTGGATCAATTCCTCTAATTGCCCGATCCGACTAGCGACGACTGGGACACCTGCTGCCATGTACTCATAGACTTTCAGAGGTGAAAAGTAGAACTGTGACTGATCGGGATAAGGCGCAACGGCAACATCCATCGAAGCTAATAACTCTGGCACTTCATTCGGAGGAACAGCACCAGTTAAGTGCGCCGCTTCCAACAATCCACGTGCCGACAGATCCGCCACCAGATCCGCCTTTTCTGTGCCATCGCCGACAATTAGCAGCCTGCTTTTGGGAACTCGTTGGTGGAGTATGGCAAACGCCTCGACCAAAACTGGCAGTCCATGCCAAGGCTTCAAACTGCCGACAAAGCCTACAGTAAAGTTTTTAGAAGTGCTGGGGCAGATGGATTTCAGGTCTGGGGGAAAGCGATCAGGATTCACACCATTGGGAACCACATACAGATGGTTTTGTGAGATTAAGTAACGCTCCAGGTATGCGGCGACTTCCTTGGAGACGGCAGACAGCACCGTAGCAGAGTTAAAAACTCGTGCTGCCACATGCTCGGCGCTGTCTCGGTCTATCAAACTGCGGTATGCCGCCTGTTCCTCTATCAATGGTGCGTTCACCTCCAGTATTCCTGGCACCGATCTCGCATGTGCATACTCCATTCCGGCAAAACTCCAGAGTGAGTAGCGTTCGTACACCAGATCGAAAGGACCCTTGTGCTCAAGGACAGCAAGCAAATCGTAGTTCGCTGCCAAAGCCGCTTTTTCGCGGATATTGGGCTCGCCCTTGGGTAAATGAGGAAGCCTGTGGATGGGGAGCGTTTCTAGATCGGGTGGCGGCTCGCCCCCAAGACGTGTAGCAAACAACTCAACCTGGACACCCTGTTTCCTCAAAGCGCGGATCATCTCCTGCACGTGAATTGAGCAACCTTTGTGACCAAAAACTGGTACGCCCGGATCGGCACAAATGTAAGCAAGTCGCATTAATAGACCTCCTGAGGTATCTTAACCGGGGACTGGAATCTGGGAAGTTCTTCCTTTGCTTCCCCTGCTCCCAGAAGCTCCCGCTGAACTGCTCGGAAAATTGTGCGGAGGCAAGCGGTGTTACGATGAATATCAAACTCTGTCTCGATGAGATGGCGAGCGCGTTCCGCAAGATCAACCCGTAAGGCAGATTCTGTTAGCAGCCGTTCTATAGCCGCCGCCAGCGCCGTAGGATCGTGCTGGGGTACCATCAATCCTGTTTCGCGATCGCGCAAGACTTCTGGAACTCCAGTTACGTCGGTCGAGACGCAAGGAGTACCCAATGCCATTGCTTCTAGAAGCACTGTTGGCAAACCATCACAGTTGCCATCTGAGCCAACGACGTAGGGTGCAGCAAACACTGCTGCCTTTTGCACGTACTCAATGACTTCCCTTTGCGGGCGTGCGCCCATGAATTCGACTTGGGCTTGCAAGCCTAGTTCTTCAATTTGCCCGCGCAGTTCGGCTTCCAACGGACCAGTGCCAATAATCTGGCAACTGAAGCTACAGCCGCGACGGGCGAGAATCCCGCAGGCGGTGATTAAATCCTCAAATCCCTTCTTCTCGATTAGTCGTCCGACTGACACAATCCGCATCTGTCGGTTGTGTGGCGCTGCATAGGGAAACCGCTCCAGATCCAAGCCGTTGTAAATGTGCTCTACCCGCTCTGCCGCATCGCCATAGTTTTGACGCAAGTATGCGAGATTGTAGTCACTCACCGTGACTACAGCTGCTGCCTCATTGAGCTTGCGGCGTAAGTCGTCGGGCTGGACGCTTTCATGAAAAATGTCCTTGGCGTGGGCGGTGAAGGTGTAAGGCACTCCCGCAAAGTGAGCAGCCAGCCGTGTCACCGTTGTTGCCACGCTGCCAAAGTGCGCGTGCAGGTGGCAGATGCCTTTGGCGCGAACCTCACGGGCAAGCTGCACTGCCTGGTAGACGTCGCGGGCTTCTTCCCCCCGTGCTATCTCCAGTGCTGTCCAAAAATTTGGTAAGACCAGACTTGCTTCCTGAAGTATTGCCCAGAAAATAGTGCCTTTGATAGCTTCGGCTGCTAGAGCCTCAGGCATCCAGTTCTCACTCGGCAGGTACAAGTAGTTCACTGGCGATCGCACCTGAGCAATGATGTCTTGGAAGTACCTATCATTTGGAGGTCGCAGCGCAAAAATCTCAATTTCCAGCCCCACAGCTTCGTGGGCGAGAATTTCATTGACGATGAAGGTTTCAGAGTAGCGTGGATATCGCTTCAGCACGTAGCCAACGCGCATAGTCTTAGTAAGAACCATGTTCTATTCCTCCCTTACGCAACTTTTTGAAGCAAATGGGAATGGGAAGATGAAGTGGTAACTACTTGCTCCAGCAAGTAGGACAAGCGTGCCAGTCCATTCAAGTCTACCCGTTCGCGCACCCGTGGCATTTCCCTCTCAAGACTGAGCCATGCAGTGAGAGCGCTGGGGTTTAAATTGTCAGGATGAAGCATATCGATCAGTCCCAGGTCACGCAGGCGTTCAGCCCGGATTAACTGTTCGCGCCTAGGCTGTACTCGGGGGACAATCAGCGCAGGCTTCTCAAAGGAAAGAATCTCGCAGGTCGTGTTGTATCCCCCCATCGCAATCACGCGATCGGCACGGCTCAAGAGCATGGTAGGTTCATTGACGAAGTTAAGCACCCGCAGACGGGGATTTATCGCCGCACGATCATGCAGGCGCTGCTGCACCTCTGGTGACATGAATGGACCTGTGATGATGACCCCGTTTGTTTCTGGTGGCAAAATAGCCTGGGAGAATGCTTCGGCTAGGCTTGCTCCATCTTGCCCACCACCTACAAGACACAGCACGAGTTTGCCAGGTAACAGTTCCAAAGCCGCTAGTGGATCAGTTTCCTCAGTCTCCACAAACTTCAGTCGCTGGCGCTGATCAAGGTAGCCTGCATAGCGCACTTTTGCTGCCACATTCGGTGAAAACCGATACTCGCGCACCAGATCGTAAACGCCAGGATCACCATACACCCAGACTGCATCGTAATATTTACGGATAGCATCTTCGTTTTCTGCACGCTCCCACTCGTGACGCACAGTCATCGGTTCGTCGAGTACATCGCGCAGACCAAGTATACAGTGGGTGTGTTTGTGCTTGTGCAGATACTTCAGAGCCGGATCGAGTTCCTTGAGCGCACCCCGTGGCACGTTGTCTACGATAAACACATCTGGCTTAAAGGCTTTGAGCGCTGCACGGATCGTCTTTGCCCGCAGATCGATTAACTTCTGGATACAGAGATGCAGGTGACGCGATCGATACTGCCCATCCACTTCCTTATACAGAGCCGGGAGGGTCAAATAGTCCACCCCAGAGGGCATTGGCAAGGCGTTCTGCTCGCGCATCCCAACAATCATTAAGATGTCTGCCTGTAACCCTGAACCAGCAAGTGTTTGGGCGAGCAGTTGATTGCGGCGATTGTGACCGAGTCCCATCGTATCATGGGAGTAAAATGCAATCCGCTTTCTTTGCAGACACCGAGACAAAGTTAAGGTAGGAGCAACTTTCCCGTTGTCTAGTCTGGGGTTTAAATCGCTGCGTTCACCGAAAGAAAAACACTGTTGAACACCATTGTTTGCACAAACGACACTAGAGTTCACTTCTGTCTCTACGTAGTTTGCTGTTAGCAAATTTTTCATAATACAATAAAAGTTTTCCCGCTGGTTACCCCTAGGCTAGTGCTAGGGGAGGAAAGTAGGGCGGGACTAGCCGCTTTCCAGACCTATTCGACTGGATATATTGAGAGCTAAAGAACCTTGCTTTTCGATAGCTTTTTCTTAACTTGTCTTTAATCAAAGAATAACTTCACTTTTACTTAGTCATCATGACTGGTTGGTGAAATTTTGATGAAAGCTTTTTCATCTTGTTCGCAGCTGATTGACCCAAAAGACCTTTTGGATTGGATGAAAGGCTTTTCATGCATCATTCACCGAACTTTCATGAAGAAAAGATAGCTTTTAGTTAACTTCAAATTAAATGACAGGAGCAGTCAACCCCACTTTTTCACCTTGCTCCCTTTTATCTGAGGTTTAGATATGAAACCTAGCAAGCCTGTTACTGTTCTGTTTACGGGTTATGCACCAGTCCACTTCCTCTGCTTTCGCCCGCTCTACGAACAGCTCATACAATTTCCCGGCGTTGAGGTTTACGTATCTGGAGGGGTACGCAGGGAAACGAAGCAAGGATTCACCTACGACGCTACAGCGATGTATGACCCCTTCCACATTCCGCCAGACCGTATCCTCTCAGTTGACGAGATTCAGACTCGTCACTTTGATGTGTTGTTTTCCGCCAACAAGCGAATTATTGCCCCATGGGAGAACTTCGGAACAAAAATTCAGATTTTCCACGGGGTTTCCTTCTGCAACCAGGGAGTACACCCCGAAATCCTTGCCTACGACGTTTTCTTCCTAATCGGTCCTTACATGCGACGGAAGTTTATTGAAGCGGGTCTTTTGCTAGAGGACGATCCATGCGGAGTTTCGATTGGGTTTCCCAAAACTGATCATTTGATCACGGGTGAACTTAACCGTGGAGAGCTACTCGCACAATACGGATTCGATGGTCAGCGACCTATCCTCCTCTACGCTCCCACCGGACAAGCCCACAACTCTCTGGAAACGATGGGCAAAGTGGTGATTAGCCGTCTATTAAAAACTGGCAAGTATGACCTGCTGATTAAACCCCACGATCACCCGAAGAATACTCTCATCGACTGGTTCCGAGAACTCGCCCCACTGGAAGATGCCCATACTCGACTTGTGCGTACCCCTGATATTATCCCCTTGCTATTTCTCTGCGATCTCTTAATAACGGATATCTCGTCGGTCGCCAACGAGTACACCCTGCTGAATCGACCACTCGTCTTTTTGGATGTTCCAGAACTGATTCAAGAAGCGAGGGAACAAGGGGCGATTGTTGACCTGGAGACTTGGGGGCGGCGCGGGGGTTTGGTGGTTCAACATCCCGAAGAAGTGGAAGAGGTTGTTTCAATGAGCCTCGCAAAAGCCGAGCGTTTCTCGCGAATTCGCTCTTGCATCGCTCAAGACCTCTTTTACAATCCCGGTCGTGCTACTGACGCAGCCATATCCTGGTTTAAAAATCAGTTTCTCAATTAAAAGGAGTCCCTCAAGTGATTTGCAGCTTATAGCCCACGCCTCTAACAGTTGCAATCAGGTTTTCGCCAAGCTTGCGGCGTAGATGCCCCACATAAACATCCACAATGTTAGAGCTAGGGTCAAAGTTGTAACCCCAAACGTAATTGAGAAGGTCTTCTCGGCTGAGGACTTGATTTGGATGGCGCACAAAGGTGTCTAAGAGGATAAACTCCTGGTTGGATAGCTGGATTGGGCGATCGCCAACTTTGACTTGGCGCTTGGGCAAGTCAAGAACGATGTTACCCAGTTTTAGAACCATTTCCTGCTTGCGTCCAGGCGCTTGATGATCGCGCAACCGCAGGCGCACCCGAGCCAGTAGTTCTTCAAAGCTAAACGGCTTTGTTATGTAGTCATCGGCTCCACCTTCGAGTCCGGCAACTTTGTCTTTCACATCGTCCCGAGCCGTCAGAATAATAATGGGTATCTGTTCACCCTGACCGCGCAACTCTTCCATGACTTCTACTCCATCTTTACCAGGAAGACCCAGGTCAAGGATCAAAAGGTCAAAATTGTGGCTGCGAGCCATGTGAATTGCCTCGTAACCGTCCTTGGCTATTGAGGTGAAGAAACCATGCTCCTGAAGTTTTTTTTCCAAAAAGGCAGCAATGGGAGTTTCATCTTCTGCAATCAAAATTCGTTTCATAACACACCCTAGGCTGGTAAGTTTAAACTGGAATCACAATAGTGAAAGTGGAGCCACTACCTGGTTGACTGATCAGTTCCACCCCACCACCGTGAGCTTCGGCGATCGCTTTGACAATTGCCAATCCTAAACCAGCGCCTTGCAAACGACGCCCACCATCACCTCGGACAAAACGCTGAAATATCCGCTCTTGGTTAGCAGGAGGAATGCCTACCCCTGTATCGCGCACCCAGAAATGGAATTTGTCATCACTCAAGGTAGATCCCAGAGCGATCGCATCGCCTTCTTTTGTATACTGGACCGCATTTTGCACAAGGTTCATCACCGCCTGGGTGAGACGCTGGGGATCAGCAATCATCCGACCCGAACCCTTGGCTTCTAAGCACCAGTTCCTAACCGCTAAAGTACTTGCCTTGGTGTACAATTCCTCGGTCAACGAGCCAATTTCTACAATTTCTAGGTTTAAAAAATTGGGTTGCTCTGCCTTTGCTAATAGCAGTAGGTCATTAACAAAGCGACTCATGCGCTCCAACTCGTTGAGGACTAATGCCAGCATTTCACGTTGTTCTGGGGACTCGACTCTAATTTGTTCTAAATAGCATCGGACAATAGTGATCGGTGTCCGCAGTTCATGACCTGCGTCGTTAATGAAATCTCGTTGACTGGTAAAGGCTACCTGGAGCCGTTCCAGCATCTCGTTGAAAGTGATTGTAAGTTCGGTGATTTCGTCGCTTCCTTGCACCGGAATGCGTTGTGTCAAATCGGACTCGCTCATCACTCGAGCTGTTTCACTGAGTAAGCGCAGGCGGCTCAGTATCCTTCCGGCTGCTAACCAAGCAATTGACGAGGTTAAGGCAATGACAGCCAAAATTCCCTCAACAACTCCGACAATGAAAACAACATGATTCACCTCCTCATACTTGCTAGCAGGGAGGAACGCTACCATAAATACTCCACGCGTTTTGCCTGTGATCCTGATTGGCTCTGCCAGATAGCGGATAGGACCGGCTGGGGTTACCGTCTCGCCGTCTTCAGGCTCGGTTAATTTTGCCCAGCGATTTACGACTGAATCAGGGTGTAGCGAGTCTGGAAGACCTATAGGACTGGATTTGTATAGTTTGCCGTTCAACAGCGTCAGCAGAAACTCATCGTCATGAGGTACATTGCGCCTGAGATATACATCGAAGATAGAAGCAAGATCATCTCCAAAGGGTTGACCTGTCTTGGGGTTGCGTCCCTTAACCAAGCGGCGAAATTCCTCCACCTCCTGGCGCAGAGATGCCTCAATCTGTTCTTCTACACGGGCAATGAGGATATGACGGATTGCCAGCAAGGAAAACACTGTGGAAAATACTACCAACACAACATATGAAGCTATTACACGTGTTCTAGCTCCAAAAACGAATCTACGCCATCCTTGTAAGTTGTGAATTTGGTTTTGCCACATGCTAATTTGCAGCCTGATTACGGAAGGTAGGTAACAATTCTCATTACATTTATCAAATCATCAATCTTCAATCTGTGGCAAAGAAAAAATATATTTCAAAAATGTTAAGTTATATTAGTTACGTGTGAACACATGTTCATATGTCGTAGACTAATTTTAGGAGAAGTCAGGAGAAAATTATGACCAGCGTAACTCAGATGAAATGTGCTTGTGAACCTTGCCTGTGTATTGTTTCACTAGAAGCGGCTATTCAAAAAGACGGGAAATACTACTGCTCAGAGGCTTGTGCAGAAGGACATGAAACCATGAAAGGCTGTGGTCATAACGGCTGCGGTTGTTAAAAAAAAGACTGAGGTAGGACTGACGCAAAAGTTACCCGGTTTCTGCCAAAAATCGTCTGTTTTGCAACCAAATACGAACGAAGAAACCGGGTTTCTAGCAGATGGTGCGTAAGTCCTATGAGGATAAGGAATTGGAGACTAGAAATTTTCTTCCCTAGTTTCCAATTTCTCATCCTCAGTATTCACTATTCAATTTACCGAAGCCCCTTTGGGGCTTCGGTGGTGTACACAAGTCTTAAAATTCAGCCGAATGCGGGGTTTCATCGTTTAGCTCTGGGCTGTTGAATTGTGCTGGAACGCTGTCCGCAGCGAGGAGGAACGACGAAGCAATCGCTTTAACCACGGGATGGATGCGATGACTTCGTTCCGCTATCGCTGCACTCGTAATGACAATTTCAAGGGTCTAAAAGACTTGAAACCCTTACAGCTACCACTTGTGTACACCACGGTAGTGCCTAAAGGAGAGTGTCAACCCGACTTAACCGCCAGAATCCCCCGATGAGAAATCAGGGGAGTGGCTCAAGGGTTATTGTCTATTCGCTAACGCCTCCCAAGTTTGATAACCCACAACTCCTGGAGGATCATTCACAAAATCACGGGAATTTTGAAAGTCTTTGACAGCTTTGTCTGTGTTTGAACCAAAAATGCCGTCAACAGCAATTGAGTATCCATGAAAGTTGTCTAAAATCAGTTGCAAAATCTTGACAGCATCACCCTGATTACCTTTGCTTAATCTGGGCATGTTGACAGTACCTACAGCTTGTCCTGACATATTTTTTACTCCCTGGAAAAAAGGATTGCATCCAAACGTTCCTTCTAGTTTTAATTGGTGTTTATAAAATTTACTTACGCAGCGTAATCAAAATTTAGATATTTTTCACATTTTTTACGGCGAATCAGTGAAAGAATATGAACCATTTTTGATTAAGATATGGTTATATGATTCATCGGGTTTCACTTATATTAAGTTCATGCTTGAAGTTTTGAGTTGAGGAGTGCTATAGACCCCAAAGTAGGAAACAAAGTTCTGATTCTACGCCCATCATACGTATCTGGGAAAGTCGGAGTTATCTGTGATAAAGAGGTACTCTCAGGTGGTCATCTCAGCGGACGGTGGCTCATTCGGGTAGATTCTGAAGATATTGTGGTGTCGTTGACCCCAAAAGAGTTTAAGGTAGTCAACGATGATTTTAAGATGTTTTAAGTCACCTCTGGTGATTCTGGCTCGCCTGGTGGCTCGTCACCAATACCAAGTTCCTTTTTGCTACGTTTTAACTCTTTCCAGAGCGCTTTAATTTGCTTGTAAGCATCTGACGGAGAGATTTTCCCAGACGTTTCTAAAGATGTGATGTAACCGACTTTTTGAGCGAATTTTTGAAGATTGGCATTAAATACTAAGTTCTCTGGCTTAAATTGACCGTAGTAGCGACCACGAGGGTAAAGAAAGCTGTCTTTGTCTGGCTGATTAGGCTGTTCCATCGGCTCACCTTATTCATTTAATAGTATTTAATCTTTTCTTAACAAGAGTTTTTTTTTTAACAAACATCTTTTTAGAATTACGTATCATCTTTCTCAAGACATAGTTTTCTCAATGTCAGGAATTTATGAGCAAAAAGGGTGCATCACATTTGCGTGATGCACCCAAGCCATCAACAGCAGTGGACGAGTTCATCTAGTGTTCGCAGGAACCTCGCCCATGTTTGTGCTCGTGCTTATGAGAGCAGTTTTGCAAATCTTGGTTCATCAGCGTTTCACTAATTTCTTTAAGAGTTGCATCTTTGGGCTTCAAGCCAATCCAAGCATCTATTTTTTCTACCTCAAAGCCGACTTCACGGCGATCGCCCACTTCAATCAAAGGACGGCGAATCAACAGCGGATCTTGTAGCATCAGCATTAAGGCAGTTTCACCATCTATCTGTTCAGGAATAATCTCACCCGATTGTACCCGTGGGGCACTACGATTAAACCATTCGACGACAGGGCGATCGCCAAAAAATGAGCGTAAGCGTTCAGCAGTCCAAGGTTCTGTTAGTAAGTTGTACGCCACAACTTCATGACCTGCGGCTGTTAGCAGAGTTTTTTGCTTGGTACCGCCTTTACAACCTGGTTTTTCATAGAAAATGACTCTTGCCATTTCAGTTTCTCCGTTATTAGTGAGTAGTCATTAAATGTTGTGCAAAAGTTATGATGAATGAATATTTATAACCGCAGATGTACGCAGATGCACGCAGATAAATGCAGATAATTTTTCTGGCTTTTTCCGGATTTTAATGATTTTTGCCAGAGGTTCATTTATCATTCTTTTTTTCTTTTTCTACTGCTCTTTTATCCCCTATTCCTACTTAAAAGTTTCTAGCTGTATGTGTAACAGTGTCAAACTCAAAACGCTCTCGCATATGAGTTTCTCCATAAATATTGAAAGTCACAGTCGGTTGATTACCTACTGCTTCCACACTATGAATTGCATCGGGAGTATAGCTAATAATATCTCCGGGAAATAAAGTTAATTCTCCTGTTCGTTTAATTTTGTCCTGAAATTCTGAGTTCGGTGTTCGCTGCCAAAATGTATTTCTTTCTTCTCCTTTTAACACAGCGACAACACCCCAAGCTCCATGATTGTGAATTTTTGATAACGTTCCTGGTGCCAATGTTACCGTTTGCACAGTAAATGGAAAACCTAACTCATCATAAAGGAGAACAACTGAGATTCCTGTTTTGGAAGAAGGTTCTAAATATCGACTTTGTACCCAGTAGGAGTTAACAATCAACCGCCTAACCAACATCCGAATTTCTGGAAGATTGCTGATTTCATCTTCCGTATCACTAAGGACATCTTCTACTTCAGTCAGAAATCGATAAAAGCGATAGTTATCTCTCAGTAAGTTCCATGCTCTGACAGATTTACAGGTTTGATACTGTCCATCTTCAGTGACAAGCCAATCCCTTCCTTTCATATGTTTTAAACCGTAGAATAAATGACAATTTGAACATAAACCTGATAAATCATCACTTAAAAATCATTCGTCTTCTTCGATTGGACGTGTCAAAATATTGTATACAATGCTTGCTCCAAACTCATTTTTATCGTCAACTTCCTTGACCTGAGTACTGATTTTTTTAGCTTTATCTATCTCTCCTAATTTTGCTAAGACCATTCCATAAGCAGCATAAGTATTTAGATATAATCTAATTTTTGGTTCTTCTTTTCGACTGATTAATATTGGCTTAGCTTGCTCCCAATTATCAAGTAATTGTTCTGAAGCTTTAATATTAGCTATAACTTTGACTGCTATTTGCAATGCCATGTGATAATTGTTTTTATAGAAAAAGTATCTGTAAGCTGCTACTAAGACATCTGTAGACTCTTCTGTTTTAGCTAAAGCTTGGTTAATATACTTTTCTGATTCTGCAGTATTTTCCCAATGTTCTGCTGCCAATATTAATAACTGTTTGATGTCCTCTGAAACCTGAAACCATGAAAACTTTTCTACATCAATTTGCATAAGACTTCTCCTTTAAGAATAGGGAGTAGGTAAAACCTATTTCCTATTCCTGATTCTCAATTTAAAACCTGGTGAGAATGTACAGCAGGGTGAAAAGAATAATCCAGATGATGTCTACGAAGTGCCAGTAAATTTCTGCCATTTCAATGCCAGTGTGTTTGGTGGCAGAATAGTGACCAGGACGACGGGAACGCCACACAACACCCAAAATTAACAACAGTCCCACAAAAACGTGTAAACCGTGGAATCCTGTCATTAAGTAAAAACAATTAGCAAATACATTAGTCGTCAGACCGTATCCTAAACTCATGTATTCAATAACCTGACCCAGCAAAAAAATTGCGCCCATGATAGCGGTAATTATGTACCACTTCCGCATACCTTGGACATCATTCTTTTTGATTGCTGCATCACCCAAGTGAATCACAAAACTACTTGAAACCAGAATGATAGTGTTAATTGCAGGCAACAATAACTCTACTTCGGTTCCTTCTGGAGGCCAAACTTCGGTACTGCCTCGAAAGAATAAATAAGTGGCAAAAAATCCACCAAACATCAGAGATTCAGAGACGAGGAACACTAACAACCCCGAAACTCGCAAATCTGGATGTTCTTCGTGATGGTGTTCTACACTCGTCGATGTTGCTATAGCCATATCGTCTGCGCTGTGAATAAGTGTTCAACAATCAGTTAAGTAGGTCAACCTAATTAAGCGTAAAATGTCATTACGAGCGAAACGGAGTGAAGCGAAGTAATCGCCAAAATTGTATCTTACGTTTTTCAATGTTGACCTACTTATCAGTTATCAGTTATCAGTTACCAGTTACCAGTTATCAGTTATCAGTTATCAGTTACCAGTTATCAGTTATCAGTTACCAGTTATCAACTTGCAGAAGAAGTCAGCAATTCTGCAATTCTTGACTCAGAAGGAGGAAATAAAGAATTTAGTGTTCTGACCGGAGGCGGAGCGTCTCCGGCTCCGCTCCTGACTCCCGACTCCTTCACTGTTCACTGTTGACTGTGTACTGTTGACTGTGTACTGTTGACTGTTCACTGATTTAACAAGAGCTGATCTGCCAGGAAATTTCTTTCCTGGCAGAGTTGGAAGCGGGAATGAAATGACTACTCCCTTCCCACTCTAAAATTACCTATCAAGCGAAGCGTATTTTCTCTGCGTTCTCTGCGCCTCTGCGGTTTTCAAATCGGTAATCTTTTGGCGGGAAGGGAGTAACTAAGCACCGACCTCAGTTGCAGCAGATGGCTGTACTTCAGCACTGTGATTGTTCAAGCCGTAGTCGTAGGGACCATGAGTCACGACGGGCAATTCTTCCCAGTTTTCAATCAATGGTGGTGAGCTGGTTGTCCATTCTAAAGTCAGAGCGTTCCAAGGATTATCACCTGCTTTTGCTCCAGCAACCCAACTCCAGAGAATGTTGATGGTAAACGGAATCACTGATGCTGCCAAGATATAAGCACCAATGGTACAAATCTCATTGAGATGGGCAAATTGCGGATCATACATGGCAACTCGTCGGGGCATTCCTTGCAAACCCAACTCGTGCATGGGTAGGAAGGTGAGATTCGTGCCAATGAAGGTGAGGATAAAGTGAATGCGACCTAGAGATTCATTCACCATTCGTCCTGTCGCTTTGGGAAACCAGTGATAGATTCCGGCGTAGATGCCAAACACGGAACCACCAAACAAGACGTAGTGGAAGTGCGCCACCACATAGTAGGTGTCGTGGACGTGGATATCAAAGGGGGCTGTTCCCATTGTCACGCCGCTCAAGCCACCCATGACAAACATGGATAACAAGCCAAGGGCGAAGAGCATAGCTGATGTGAAGCGAATTTTACCGCCCCAAAGGGTTGCTACCCAGCCGAAAATCTTGACGCCAGTGGGAACAGCAACAATGAGGGTGGAGATAGTGAAGAACATCCGCATCCAACCGGGTGTCCCACTGGTAAACATATGGTGTACCCAGACGAACAAACCCACGACGCAGATTGCCAAACTGGAATAGGCGATCGCCTTATACCCAAAATTGACTTACGGGCGTGAACCGGAATCACTTCGGACATGATGCCGAAGATAGGCAGAATCATCAGATAAACTGACC
>JAAUSC010000307.1 GCA_012031965.1 Scytonema sp. RU_4_4 | reverse complement strand
GCCAGGACATATCAAGAATTAGATCAAGCCATCACACAAGCCTTAGAAACAGTTGCTAAAAAAGACATTGTTGGTTGGTTCACCCACTGTTGCTACTATATTGCACCCAACTGAGAACCGCTATAGTATTAACTCCTTTAGATAAACTGGTTGACCCACCCAGTTTGGTAACGCTCAAAAGGCAAGTGGCGGCGATGTTACCTCATGTTGACCTGCCAGAAGTCATGCTGGAAATTAATTCCCGGACTGGGTTTACTAAAGAATTTACCCATTTGAGTCAGGCTAACAGTCGGGTTGATGATTTGCACATTAGTATTTGCGCGGTATTGCTGGCCCAAGCTTGCAATATTGGTTTGGAACCTCTGGTGCGTCCTGAATTACCTGCATTAACTCGTGGGCGATTATCTTGGGTGCAACAAAATTATCTCCGTCAAGAAACTCTCATCCGTGCTAATGCGCGATTGGTTGATACCCAAACTCACATTCCCCTAGCACAAATCTGGGGTGGCGGAGAAGTCGCATCGGCAGATGGGTTACGCTTTACTGTTCCTGTAAGGACTATTAATGCTGCACCCAATAGCAAGTATTTTGGTGTGGGCAAGGGTATTACTTATTACAATTTTACTAGCGACCAGTTCACTGGCTTCCACGGGATTGTCATTCCTGGTACTTTGCGTGATTCGCTTTTTTTATTGTCAGGTTTGTTAGAGCAATTGACTCCTCTCCAGCCCTTGGAAATCATGACTGATACTGCGGGTTATAGCGATGTTGTGTTTGGTTTGTTTTGGCTTCTTGGCTATCGGTTCAGTCCGAGAATTGCAGATATTGGTGAGTCCCGGTTTTGGCGCATCGACAATTCTGCTCACTATGGTGCGCTGGATGGATTGACGAAAAACAAGATTAATACTGACCTGATTGCGAATAATTGGGATGATATGTTGCGGGTGGCTGGTTCTCTGAAGTTGGGAGTGGTGGGAGCAACTGACTTAATGCGTTCCTTGCAACGGGGTAATCAACCTTCTACTTTGGCCAAAGCTATTGGTGAATTGGGACGGATTATCAAAACTTTATATCTGCTATCCTACATTGATGATGAGACATACCGCCGTCGCATTTTGACTCAAATTAACCGTGGTGAAAGTCGTCACAGTTTATCCCGAAAGGTTTTTCATGGTCAAAGGGGTGAAATCCACCAAAGATACCGTGAGGGTCAAGAAGACCAATTGGGGGCGTTGGGTTTAGTTGTGAATGTGATTGTGCTGTGGAATACTTACTATATGGATGCCGCAGTCAATGAGTTAAGTTCTCTTGGTCAGGTAATAAATCGAGATGACGTTGCCCGACTCTCTCCTTTGGGACGCAAACATATTAATATGTTGGGGCGTTATTATTTTTTGTTAGCAGAACCCATTTTGAAAGGAGAACTGCGTCCCTTGCGTGACCCTAATGCTCGTGAAGAATTTGATGATTTGTTGTAGGGTTGAGGACTTATCCCGGTTTTCTGTTCTTAAGTTATGTAACAAAACTATCATGTATATACATGGGTGAACAAGAAGAATGACGTAGTTTCAATGCTTTCATCTATGTATATACATGGCTACAGTTTTTTCTAGTTTTTCAACTCAATTTTCTTATCCCGGTTTTCTGTTCCGTTGCTACTCACGCCCCCAGTCAAGCTGCCTGTGGAGGTATCGTCCGTCGGGGATTTCGGTCTAGACACGACCAATGAAGCAGGAAAGCCCAATCGCAAGTTTGGGAAGCCCACGCCATAATCTTTGATTTGGCGTGGGAGGATGTCACCAGTCTCAATACCAATCGACTGTTCTGCTGTGGAGTCCAATTCATCCAAATATATACGTGTGACTCGTCCAGATGTGAGTAACTCTATATACCGTTCTGTTTCTCCTATGTCAATACTACGGCTTGGATAAACTACAACTCCACGCCAATTGTTGGTAAGTTTGGTTTTATCAAGGTAAAGAAAGATTTCTGTAAAGAGGCGAGAGTAGAATTTTTTATCGGGTTGAAATTGGACTTCGACGAAGTAGATGGGGGATGATGGATTACTTTTGGGGAGAAATACGCCATCTATGCGGAAAGCGAGTTGCTTGACTTCAACGGAGGAAAATTGGTAGGCGTTGGCGGTTTCTGGGGGTTGGTTGATGAGT
Source organism: Scytonema sp. RU_4_4 (assembly GCA_012031965.1). Classification (GTDB taxonomy): domain Bacteria; phylum Cyanobacteriota; class Cyanobacteriia; order Cyanobacteriales; family Nostocaceae; genus Brasilonema. Next base: position 3,825 of record JAAUSC010000307.1, on the reverse strand, counting down.
TCAAAGAAGATGCTGGGGAAGCTTTGGAATAGGCGGTAGAATATCGTGTCTGTTTTCACACTGATTGATGCTGGGTTGGTGGCGTAAATTTTGATTTTACTAGAGTGTTTGCTTTTTTAGCAGTGTAAGAATGAAGTTTAATTAAAAATCTGCAAATTGTGTACCACAGTTACGGCAAATATAGTTTTGCTTTCCCTGAAAGTAGCCATATTTGCCAATTTGAGTCGAAGTACATCTAGGGCATTTCATCTTTTTAATAACACCACGCTGCTTGAGTTCTGCCAAAGTTTTATTAACAGCATACTTATAATTGATGGCTCTGATTAGTTCCATCTGATTGTGATTTTTTCCAACGCCCCACAAGTCAGCAATTAAGTCATATGAGCCATCAGAATTTTGATTCCAACCGATGTCATATTCGCCTTCAAGAACTGCAACAACATCACTCCGCACTCTCTGACCATTATAACCACGAACATCCGCCTCTGTTTTCACGACAATTCCCAAGTCTCGGAGGGTAGCTTTGAGAATTTCCGCATCTTTGATTTTGGTACGTAGGGTACTAAAGTGACCTCCTCTGAAAATAATATCTCGCCAATCAACATCCACAGCCTGACAAATTCTGATAAAATCATCTTCAGGAATTTCTAATATATTCCAAAAATTTTCTAAATTCTCTACTGAAGTCTTAGCAGCTTCAATCCAACGTTTATCGACTTTTTCCCAACGCCTTATTTTTATGGCTTGTTCAATTCTTGTTAATCCAGGTTCAGAGGCTTGAAGATAACGAACCATAGGTTCTTTAGATTCTAAAATTGCACTGATTATCTGTTCAGGAACAGGCAAACTTACACCAGCAACCCATAGCTGACTTTCCTCATCAAGAATTTCCTCAAATTGCTCAACAGCATCCTCTAGCTTGCCAAAGATAAAACTCTTTGTTGCTAGTGAGTAAACCAACAACGGTTCAAACCCAGCTTCTACCAGAGGCTCCGCCAAAGTCTCTACTAACGAAGCAAGCCGCAACACCTCCCCCACATCCTGCTGGTGTACCCTCTGACTCAACGCCAGCGCCAACTCCCGCGCCGCCTCATCAGGCTTCGTATACGTTAACGCCGTCCACTCCTGAGCCTCCCGCAAATCCCGCGTATCTACGTCATCATCAGTCAATCGCTGCGCCACATAATCCAGCAAAAACTCCCCCAGTTCATCAAATCGCGCCTGTCCAAATTGCCCTTTCAATTCCCGCAACAACAAATTGCGATCGCCAATATCCATCTCATACATCTCATAACCCACCTGGCGACACAACCGCGACAGCAACACATGAGCTACAGCCGTCCAAGGGGCTTCGGGAACAAAGTTTGCCCAAATTTGGTAAAGTAAATCAGGCGTCAGTACCAAAGGAAACGCCGCATGGCGAGCCAAGTTGCGGTGTGCTTCCCCAAACTGCTGGGCAAACCCTTCAACCCGTCTTTGGGCAATTCGCATTTCCCGCTCTTTGTTTGTGGTAGGCATCAAATAACCTCAACTGACTCCCATCCAAAATTAAATATTATCCCGCACCCAATTTCTCAAAGCTTGAATTGCTTGGGTTCTACCAGAAACTTGACTCTGCTGGACGTATTGATTGACTAGCTCAATTATCGGAGTATCTGGAAAAGTAGGACTAAAATCTGAATCTACATACTTTCTACTTTGCAAGACGTTAATTTGTAACCCTTGTTTTCCATATCGCCAAAGTTCTGGTACTCCCAAAATTTGGTAATTGTCCAATTGCGTGCGGGAAGTTAAATCAATTTCTATCGCTAAATCTGGGGGTGGATCGACACTCATATCGAGGCGATTTTTACCTATAACTGCTGCTTGATTTTGAATGTAAAAACAAGCATCTGGTTCGACTGCTTGAGTCATGCGTTCATTTTTCAAAGTTGTCGAACCCAACGACTCAAACGCAATTTGTCGTGCCTCTAATAAGATTTTTACCAGATCGCCAATAATTTCTTTGGCTTTCTCATGTTCAGGCAAAGGAACCATAATTTCTAAAAAACCATGACTATAGGAAAGTCTAGCAGCACGATGTTCTCCCAATTCTGCTAAAATATTTTCAAATTGCTGCCAGCTAACGTCCTCAAGGAGCAGTTGCTGTCCCGGTTGAATCCTCAATTGTCTTAACTCTAATAGCATAAAGATTCATCCAACTCTTTTACTACAATATATCGACCCCGCAACACACTAATCGCCGCATTCATCCCCTGCGGACTCATCTCAAACATCGGCACAAAACGAGCTATTTCCCCAGCAGTCGTTTGTCCCCAGCATTCACTCGGCATTGGGTTGAGCCAAGCCAAATAACGCACCGATCGCTGTAACTGCTCAATCCATACCTTAGTATTATCAACCCGTTCTTGGTCAAAACTCCCCCGTGCTGCTCCAGCATCGCTAACAATTAATACCGCCGCCCGTTCTCCAATTTCCTCTAACACTTCAGAAATAGGCTTGGCATCAAGCATTGCAGGATGACGATACAAGTATTCATCCGGGTAGTCATGAAAATAAAATACATTGGTTGTTCTCAGCCGTCCTCCCCGTTGTGCCGTTTCCACCAACTGTCGCGATAAATCATGAAACGGCACCATCGATCCTTCTTGGTCAATTAGTAACACCAAATCAGTGCGATTGATACGTGGTGGCATCATTACAGGTTGGAGTAAAATACCTTCACGCCCAATTTTTGTTACTGTCGCCTCCACATCCAACTCTGTGGGTACTCCTTGGCGCACCGGACGACGCAGATAACGCCAGCATTGCTTCATTTGTCGCTTGGTAACGGGAAAATACTCTGTCAAAAGCATATAACGGGGGCGTTTCATCTCCCTATCCCCGCGACTACTTCGCACAGCTTGGACTGCTTGCACTGGTTCCGGGGTGATAGTGGGAGAAGTTTCTAAATCAGACAATGGCTCATCAAGTGAAGACTGCTCAGGAATTGATGTGTCATCTGAGGGAGCTTGAAAATTTTCCGGTGTCAGTAAATTGGAAGTATCATTTTTTGTGCTTGTCTCTTTCCCTGAGTCAGCTGGGGAGTATCGCCACATCTGTTCAAACAACCGTAGAATCAGGCGATTTTCCTCCTCAGATTTTGCCCATAACATACAGCAAAGCTGCTTTAATTCCTGTCGATTACTGATACCAAAACCCGCCTGCACACTATGCAAAACCACCAAGTATTCTTCAACTCCCAACGGCAAACCATGTCGCTGTCGTAGGGTGTTAAAAATTTCTAGTAGTGGTAGTTCTTCTAGTTTCATGATTGTTGCAAATACCGCAGATGGTCTTCCCATTTCTTCAACAGAACTTCCGGAAAAGGTATTTCTCCCTCCAACTGCTTTAACACCTCATCTTGAGGAAATTGCCGCAACACCGCAAACCAATCAAGCAACTCACTGGTGCTAACTTTTTTACCAGCTTTCCCCTTCTCCATTTTCTGCCGTAATTCGGTAAAACGGTTCACTGCAGCTTCCACTAATTTGGGAGAAGATTCCGGAAAGTGGGACTTGACAATATTGGCTAACTGTGAATATGGAAATTGAATATAATATAGCGGTTCTCAGTTGAGTAAAATACAGTGTGAGAGGATAGAGTATATCAATAACCATGTGTATTGATATGAAAGCTTACTCTACCGATCGACGCCAAAAAATCATTGATGCCCACAACAATGAAGAAGGTTCTCAACGACAACTGGCGAAACGGTTTAGTGTAAGTTTAAGTTTTGTTCCGAGCCTGCTGAGGCGATTCCGCTTTTGTGGCACAGTTGAAGCA
>JAAUSC010000098.1 GCA_012031965.1 Scytonema sp. RU_4_4 | reverse complement strand
TACCCAGACTTCTGGATCAAAGCTAAACCAACGGACATCTTCATCCCCTGGTTGGGGGTGCCATCTTACTATAATCTACAGACCGCTTGTCTACCCGTGCGGGAGTTCCCGTTTTCAGTCGTCCTGTTTCAAATCCTAAGCGATTGAGAGTTTCCGTCAAACCGACAGCGGCGAATTCTCCAGCACGTCCCGCTTCCATTGACTTGTTACCAACCCAAATCCGTCCTCCCAAGAACGTACCCGTCGTCAAGATAACTGCTTTGCACTCAAGCGCCACACCAAAATATGTTTGAACGCCGACAACTTCATCGTTTGCGCCCAACACCAAATCTGTGACCATTCCCTCGCGGATTGTTAAGTTGTCTTGGTTCTCAACAATAGTCTTCATCACCGCTGCGTATTCTCTTTTATCTGTTTGAGCACGCAACGCCCAAACAGCAGGTCCTCGCGAAGAGTTGAGAATGCGCTTTTGCAAATAAGTGCGATCCGCCATTTTGCCAATTTCCCCGCCGAGTGCATCCACTTCGTGAGTCAACTGGGATTTTGCTGGACCACCCACTGCTGGATTACAGGGTTGCCAAGCAATTTTATCCAAATTGAGTGTCAACAACAGGGTTCGACAGCCGAGGCGTGCGGTAGCAAGGGCTGCTTCACAACCGGAGTGACCTGCACCGACGACGATAACATCATAAGCGTCTTGGAATTCAACACAAGTGTGCATGGTCTTACTTTAAGCAAGCATTACAGTCAATCTCAATATTAGCCGATACGGTGCTTGCATTGCTGTAAACTCAAGATGAAAAGGTAAGCGAAATCACTATGGTCGCTTCATATTTTTTTCTTTTTAGTAGAGTTATCTAGAGCGAATATAGCAACCCGATAAGATTTATGAGATGTTGCGCCTGAGTTATTATTTCATAATTTCCACATGAATTATGTATCTACCATGATTATGCGAATGAGATTCTTTTTGAAAAAAATATTTTTTACATTCTGATTGCTTTTCTTTCTTGTGCATTAGTCGCAAGTCATGGAATGAATCGCTATAAGTTGATGGCAAGTGTTCAAAACTCAAAAGATTGTGTTCTGACTCATCCTTATGAAAATAACAGAGTCTCAATCCAATCTTGTACAAATCTTCCTCAAAAAGCAATAGAACCCACTCAAAGATATCCATTCACTCCCAACCAAAATTTAACTGAAAAAGAGCGATTTCTGGCAGCTATTACAAATAAATTATCAATCATTCCTGCTCCGAATACCTTTGAATATATACTACTGCGTACATACGGATCAGCATTTGTCAATCAAATGCCAGCAATTAAACTTCCACCAAAAGTACTATTTACGAATGACCAGGAGACAAAACAATTTCAATTGACTTTAACAATGGGTAAAGTGAATAATGCAAGTCATTGTGATTTACAAAAGTCAGCAGCAGATGCCTTAAATCAGGCACGGGCGCAAGTACAAATACCTCTAAAATCAGGTTATGGTGCTAGTGATTGTACTCGCAGTTTTGCCACTAATTTGAGATTCTGGAAAAAATATGCAAATAATAATACTTTGGAACAAGTACGCCAAGGTAAGGAAACAAAAATCCTTGGTATAGTTGCACCGCCAGGCGCATCACAACATCTTTGGGGACTAGCTATTGATTTAAGAGTATCTAATGAAGCGCAGAAACAAGCTCTCAATCAAAATGGCTGGTACCGGACTGTAGAGTATGATGTACTTCATTGGACTTATGTAGGTTTGCCTCCAGAAAAATTAACTGAGTTTGGTTTTCAAAATAAAATTGTTGGGGGAATTAACTATTGGGTGACACCCCTTTAAGAATTCAAAATACCAAATTAAGTAGGTCGGTACAAATAAAGTTAACTAGTAAAGGCAGTCATTAGTCATTGGTCATTAGGAGCCAGTACTGCAGGAGGGGAGCCAGTGCGGTCTTGGGGTCTCCCCAAGTAGAGCATCTGGCGTTTTCCCTCACGCTTGTTCTGGCGTTCATTAGTAAGGATTTGAGGCGTTTTTACATTTCTTAACATAGTTGGTGTTTATTTCCACCTACTTATCTGCCAATTTGGCAACAACTTGGATAAGGCAAAAGTATGATTCAATCAGTCATCTTTAGTTTGACGACTCATCTCAAGCCCAGCTTTGTGCTGGTGCTTTTATTTTATGTGGACTTGTGATTGCAGTCACCTGCTTGACAGACGCAAATCAATGCGACTGCTCTCAATTCCCGGAATCATTCAACTTGATACGTAACAGCCTAGCCCCATATTTTGGGGCTTTTTCGTGAAGTACCCCACCACTCCGCACGGATTTTGGAATTACGGCGCTGCGTTAACTTGTCCTCAGGTGAAAGGTATTGTAACGAAATCGCAATAATAATTAAACTTAAGTAAGACTCTGGTTGTTGATACAGTTCCATATTTTAATGCATACAATTGACAAAAAGTCAACTAAAAAGGCTTGGGCACAAGCCCTTGCCCAACCCGCAAAAGAATTTCCTCTCACCCAACTGCAAATCCTTGCTGGTAAAATACCCGAAGATTTACGTGGTACACTTTACCGCAATGGTCCTGGAAGGTTAGAACGCGGTGGTATGAGCGTGGGACACTGGTTTGATGGAGATGGGGCAATTCTTGCGGTACATTTCAATTCCCCTGAGGAGGGTGCAACCGCCGTCTATCGCTACGTACACACTGATGGTTATGAAGAAGAAACAGCAGCAGATAAATTGCTTTATGGCAATTATGGAATGACTGCACCGGAACCCATTTGGAACAGATGGTTGAAACCACTCAAGAATTCTGCCAATACCTCTGTGCTGGCGTTACCAGATAAGTTACTAGCACTGTGGGAAGCTGACAACCCCCACGCCCTCGACTTGCAAACACTCAACACTTTGGGCAAAGATGATTTAGGAGCACTGAAGAATAGATGGCCTTATTCCGCTCATCCCAAAATTGACCCGAAAACAGGCTATATTTTTAACTTTGGTATTTCCATAGGATTAAATGGGATACTGAATATATATAAGAGCGATTCTACGGGTAAAATTCAGCAAAAAACATCATTTGAACTTGATGGTTTCCCCCTAATACATGATTTTGTCCTAGCTAGGCAATATTTAGTCTTTTTCGTTTCTCCGCTGCGGTTAAATGCTCTACCAGTGTTAACTGGATTTGGCTGTTATGGTGATTCTTTTGAGTGGAAGCCGCAACTGGGTACTCAGGTTCTCGTATTTAACCGCGAAACTCTCTCTCTAGTGAGTCGTGGTGAAACTGAACCTTGGTTTCAATGGCATTTCGGTAATGGATATGTCGATGATAGTGGATTGATAGTTGTCGATGTGGTGCGCTATGAAGACTTTCAAACCAACGAGTATCTTAGGCAAGTTGCAACAGGTGAGACTCATAACTCTGTTGTCAGTACTTTGTGGCAAATACATCTTGACCCAAGCATAGGTAAAGTTAAGGCAATTGAGGAAATTATAGATCACAATTGTGAGTTCCCTGTTGTACCACCGCAAGAGAGGGGACAATATACTAACCAAACTTATCTTTCGATGCATCGACAGGGAGTGGATACGAGCAAAGAAATATTTGGGGCGATCGCCGTTTCGACCACAAAACCAACACCCTTACAATTGCTGACTGTGGCGAAAATCGCTATCCTTGTGAACCTATTTATGCCCAAAATCCCCAAAATCCTGAGCAAGGATGGATCATCACAGTTGTGTACGATGGCAATTCTGATTGTAGTGAAGTTTGGGTATATGATGCGGATAGGTTAGATGATTCACCTGTGTGCAGATTAGCATTACCCAACGTCATTCCCCACAGCTTCCACGGTACTTGGAAATCTGCTCATCTTGGTTCAGTCTGAACTTAGGCATTGCGTTCTAATTTTAAATCGTTTCGATAACTTCGCCTCCGCGTCGTACTTCGCAAGGTGTTCCTTCACCAATGACTTGCGACTTGCTTCCTTTGTCGCCATCTGAGGCGATGAAGATGATGCGCTCTGGTTGGAGGCTGTGAATTGCGGTGACAATGGGTTGGAAAGAACCGCCGACGCTGACGAGGAGAATTTTGGGCATGGACATTATGTGATATTTAGTGACTTACTCAGCACCGAGGTCTTTTTCCAAATCGTCTTCTACAACCCCCAACGACTGTTGCAGTTCTAGGAGAGCAAGATGAAGTAAAATCAGTTTAGCGCGAGTTTTGCTCTGTGCCCTTCGTTTTGGCGTCATTCTCTTTCGCAATTCGCTAAAAGGCTTTGTCTTCATGTCTGTTAACAGTTTGTCATAAAGTTCATTTGCTTTCAGTGCATTCACTTCATCGCATGGTCTTTACTCGCTCAGTTGAGTAGAGTACAGATTATTTCGTAGGGATAATTCATGTATTGCCCCTGCCTGTAGCCTAATCTTAACGGGAACTACTATATTTTCGGAACAAAAAAAACGGTAGCCTCAGCATCAAAAGGTTGAGGTAACACGATTTGGAAATCAATCAGTCAGCTATTGAAAACGAATATCATTTTCCTTAATTTTAGTCCCCTTGCGGGGAAGTGGTGAACTCCGATATAACAGTTGTGTCACCATATAGAACTGTTTCAATCCCCTTTAGAGGAATATTTATAAATGAAACAAAGGTTTCTATAGTTTAATTATATTACCAATAATCCAAATCTAAGTCAAGCTGCTGCAAGGTAGAAAAAGCAAAATCACACTTTAGAGTTATGCTAATTGACAGATTCATCTTCGTCATCGTTCTCTAGTTCCTCAAGTAGTTCATCTAATGTCTGAGGTTTAAGATTACCTGATTGCACCTCTTCCAAAGCAGCAAATAGACGAGCCGCATTTTCAGGAGAGCTAAGTAGGTAAAGAGTCTCCTTCATGCTGCTTAACTCGTCAGCCGCAATGAGAGCCACATTGTCATTACCTTCTCTTTCAATGATCACTGCATCACGGCTTAAAACAACTTGGTTGCAAAGTTCGTCTAGGTTAGCTTGAGCTTCGGAGTAATTGATTTTCTGACAAATGTTTGACATTTTCCAAAATACCTAAAACAGCTATTGTCTCTACTACTAAGGATCATAGTTAAAATACTCCAAAGATTGAAAGCACTTACCAACAAAGCCAACCGGAGCTGGTTCGCTCCCTGCTCCGGGAGGCAAGAAGTACTGCAATTTCAGCTACTTCTTCGCAAGCATCACCTTATTTTTTCTCGTAATGGTAGCGAGCTTGGAGAAAAAAAATCTTGTCGGCAGTAACTACGTAAACAAGGCGGTGTTCTTCATCTATTCTGCGTGCGGACGCCTTGTGCCCTTCATAATTAATATGTACTAGAGGCTTAGGATTGCCTTTACCGTCAAAAGGCTTTTCTTTAGTTTCCTGTATTAATTCCTGAATGCGGTTGTACTTTGCTTGACAGTGCTTCTTCCAATATTTAATGTCTTCCTTAAACTGCTTAGTGAAGAAAGACGAGCGTTCTGGTTGCTGGCTATCAGAAGCGTTGGAGTGTTTTGTCATGATTTTTGTATTTTCAGTAAATCGAAAACTTTTGTAAGTTGGCGGAAGAATAAGGATTTTCAGACAACAGCTTTGAGAGTGACTAAAGCTATGAAAAGTGACCACTTTCATGTCTACTGACAAGCCTGTAACTCAAAAAGCAAATTTTCAGAGGGTTTGTCAGATTCAGTTTCCTTGCTCAAACGAAGTATTTGTAAGAGTTCTGGAAAGCTTTTCGATTTACTGAATCTGAAACAGAAACTATAGGGTGAATCAACTGTTAAATCGGAGTCACAATACGGTGAATCAACTGTTAAATCGGAGTCAGAGTTTGTTCCTGGTGGATGATGAACACTTTTTACTGCTTCCAGAGGCGGAGTAGTGACGCGTGAGTATTTTTGCTTCGTCATTTTTATTGAAAAAATATTGGTTTGACTAACAAAAAGACACAACTATGTGTGCCTTTGTTCCATGTTAATACTGAAATATTTTCTTCACCCAACGGATTTAACTTTTTTGATACTCCCGTCTTCCTTAATGTCTACAATCTCTATCTTCACCGTCTGTCCTTCCTGAAGAACACTAGCTTTCTTCGGTTCCTTCTCAGTTAACTTAATTGTCCCCAGAATCTCATAAGTGACCTTATTACCATTGATTTTGGTGACTTTTGCCTCTAATATTTGGTCAACTTGAAAGTCTTGGGATTGAACGACTTTGGCAATTTCTACTTGACGGGATGACTCTACAGGGGATGCAGTAGGAGTAGGAACTTCTCCAATTGGAACACCAGCATCTTTGTAGTAACGCATCAGCCGAGATACCCAACCTAAAATTTGCAGTATTGTGTAAGCATCCCCAACACTTTTGAGAGAATCACTACAAGCTTTCTCGATGCTGCGGTAATAATCTGAAGTTCTGCCACTGTGTCCAATGACTCTACCATTACTCACCAAGGTTTTTAAATACTTGAAAAACCGAGAAGTTGGAGCTGGTTTGTCAACAATAGTACGCAGATAAGCAATTGCTTTCCCCAATTCGTTAACATCTGTATCTTCTTTAACTAAGGTTTGAGCGATCGCATGAGCAATATCCCACTCTGCATCTGTCAATGATTCCGAGGAAGATTCAACCATAGTCATAATTAGTACATTCCAGATGGCGGTTCACGGTCAGTTGGATAGCGCAGTACGGCTGTGAGTTCCTCTAGTTGCGGTTTCTGAATCAGGCGCGAATGTGCCGTTTGAATATTTTTTTGTATAAATTGTTGTAATTTGTCTCCTGTTATCTCGTCAGAATCATTGAGATTATAAGACGAGTAACGCTGTCGCAGGTTTTGTGCTTGTAAGATTTTTTCCACAGTGACTGTCATTGTTCCCATACCAACGGGTTTCCCGCCTCCTACCTTTAAGGCGATAGGATTTTTGGAGTCTTGTCCTAAAACAATGAACAAAGTTCCTAATTCTTCTGGTAGCAAATTCTTGAAGTGCAACTTGGTTTTGAAAGTATACTCTCTTGCGGCTTGTTGTACAGGAATACCAGTATTTTGCCCTTTATCAATTGCCCTGATAGTATGGTAGTAAAACTTCCGACCTGCAACCCTACCTTGAATAAAATATGCGCTGGTTTCATCTGGACGAGGACGATACAAGGAAGGCATAAATCCGGTGGAAAAGCCCATGCTTTCACATTTAGCATCGTTGAAATCAAGTAACCCCTGCCAATCCAACGCACCAAAAACCCGACTGGCTGGACAAAGTTGTTCTTTATTGCGACAAGGTAAGCGTTCGGTAGGTATCTGACTCCTATACTTGGAAGTAATGACTGCGAGAGTGCTGTTGGTAATCGCTTCATAAACAGACCGAATGCAGCCTTTGAGGGAACTGCCACCAATTGTCAGCTTTTGGTCAACACCTTGTATCATTGTTTTAATCAGGGGAATGCGACTGCCAATATCGCTACCCATGACAACTACCCCTGTAGAGACATGGAGAGATGTCTGCACTTTTAAGGTAAGATATAAAGTACCGTGTAGGCGATCGCTCAAATATTTGTGATGTCCAACGGGACGCTGTAGGTTAGGACGTTCCTTGGGAAAAGAGACGAATTCATAAGGTTTAGGTGCAAGTTCAGGTGTTGATGAAGCTTCACGGTTAGGTCTGTTTGGTTGTTGAGGTCGTTGCGGACGATTTCCAGTCATGTTTGGGACTCCACAGTCAGAGCAACAAATTGCACAGTTGAAGTTTCATTATCAATAAAATAACGTTGAGCTAGTTTGGGCTGATTGTTTTTTTCTTCTCGTCGAGTATCTAAACTCTCAGGGAAAATTAGCTTTTTGGGAAAACGAGTTTCATCAGGACGATACCCATAAGCAGGATATGCATAAGGAGGATTATTAGGTTCTATCCGCCAAGGTTCTTTTTCTTCTTTGTTAATTGTTTCTTTGACTGGGATAAAATCATTATGATTGTCAGCAATTGTGAGCAGCAACACTTCATAAGTATTTTGGCACTTGTACTTCCACCGCAGTTCACACTCATGATTAAACATTTGTCCCTCAATCATGGGAAAGTTTTTATCTACGGGTTGTTGTTCTAAAATTCCACTGACTTTATGAGTCCAACGTAAGAAATAATAGCTAGGTGTACTTGAGAATTTTGAAATTAAATCTAGCAGTTGAGATACTGATAAAAATTCTTTTTTATAACCAACAAAAGGTTTCATTTTGCCCCTACTAATAAATGACTCCAAGACCTAACAGCACGCTCAAATAAATCTTCAACTGTACCTTCTCGCCAGGTGAGTTGTACTCCAAAACCCAAATCCATTGGTTGTGCAGCAACAGGAGTATCTTGACAGTCTTGTGTACGTTTTTCTGTCAGGAAACCATATGATTGTGCTTCCGGAAGTTCTAAAAATTCTCCTGCACCTAAGAGGAAAGTCTTAGACCATTTTTTCCCACTACCGAGAGCACAAATTTGCTGTTCATCTTCCGATAAAATACATCCAGGATATTGCACAACGGCTTTATTCAACTTCACCTGTACCGTACCCAATCCGCGAGATTTCGCAAAACCCAAGCCAAACCAACCATCATCTAAATCTCGCAACACTAAACCAATTAAACCTAACTGTGCAAGAGTAAAGTTTTTTAAATGAATTTTGGTATGGAATTCACCAGCAGTGCAAACTTGATAATTGAATGGACCGACTGCGACAGAACCAAATACTCGGTCAATTGCTACCCCATTGCGTTCTTCAATTTTTAGGGATTGAGATTTATCAGGATAAGCATCTTCAATTCTGACTCGGCTAGCGATGGAAGTATTGCCAAACATTTGGTCTGTGAAACTAGAGAGTTTGTAAATATCACTAGCTGATTTATTTTGGAGATAATCATATTTATCATTTAATGGATCATTCGCCCAAAGCAGATTCCAGTTATTAGAATCCCGCTTGTCTTTACCTACCGTCCTAACAATACGTTCTGCATGGGCGCGGATTGCTCCTTTTAAACTGCTTCCCGGCAAATATATAGAACGTCCTCCAGCATGATAAGTTTCCACAAATTCCATATCCGGCTTAGTTGGATCTGCTCCTTCTTTACCAGATTTGATGAGAATTGGACCATCAGGAATGAGGGTTATATCAATCGTGCAGTTATTAACAAATCTTTTATGCATGACGAAATTTAGTTGGTAATAATCTGGAATCTTAAGCAGCTACCAGATTGTTTAGCTGCAACTCACACTGTTGAAAAACATAATTGACAGCCGCAAAAAGTTTATCTAGTTCCTGAATCGTGTAAAAAGTGATATTTCTGGTGAATACTTCTCCGTCTAGCTTGCCAAATTGCCAGCGATCGCCATTAGAAGTCATGCCAAATATGATTATAGGGAGTTCAGCATTTAATCTTTGTGCAGCTATCATCTCAGCTAGACATTGTGCCCAAGCTGCTTCAAAATTGTCTTGCTTGGCTTCTACTAAAATGAAGTATGGCTTGTCAAATACTACTTTTCCTAAAGGAGAACGTCTAGCCAGAATATACTCAGGAAAACCCGATAATTTTTCGTCATAATTGAGTGATTGATGACTCCATAAAATGAAATGACTGCGGTAGTGCTTCCAAACTTCTTTCAGAACTGGATAAATTAGATTTTCACAAATAGCAAACTCTGAGTTATCAACCACACCATCCCGCATGATTGTTTCTAAATCTTCTCGGAAGTAGTCAGGGATATTAAATTCAACTTCTCCTACAAAATTAGCTTCGGTGTAGACAACTTGAAATGCTTTGAGAACGTCACCAATAGTTTTGTAATTACTAAAAGCCATATTAATCTCCCGAAGAAATTGATTCAGTGGAAGGATGAGAAATCTTTTGCTCTAAATGATTAATGAGAGCTTTTGTCCACTTTGATTTTAGAGGCTTAGCATCAGTACAGGCTGACTCGTTATCTACCAGTTTTGTGAGATATTTCAGTAATTTATTTGGATCGGTTTTGTTTGGGTCTTTTTCATTGGTTACGTCTACCCAATGCATGTTGTCAATTTCTAAGCGAACAACACCCAACCCGCGCGATCGCCCACCACCCAAAGGTATCTGTTCTGTTTCAAATTGGTGCAAACCAATCATCAACAATCCCAATTCCCATTCTTCAGCATTTTCCACCACAGCCTGAAACTCAAACTGTGTCCCAGCAGGAACGACTTGAAAATCATAGAGTTTACCATCTGCGGCTGTTTCTGTATCTCTGTCAATGGCGACACCATCTCTTTCTTGGTATTGTCCGAACCAGGTGTCAGGTAATATGGTTAAATCTCGGACTTGGAATTTGCTGGCTAGCCAGGGAGAACCGAAGAGGTGAGAAGCTAAATCAATATTTTCTACTATATATTTATGTAGCTGTTCTTCTTTTTCTCCTGGTTTTAAGTTTTTAATAGTTTCTTTGAAGTCAGATATCTCTTTAGATGTAATTGACCATTCATCTTCAATAGCTGGGTTAGCTACAAGCTTGCGGTTATTTCCAACGATACCTCGGAGGAAACTTTCCAAGCGCGATCGCAATGCACCCTTGAAGCTGGAACCGGGTATTAATGGTCTACCCAAAGCGTCTTTAATTACAGGTAAATCAGAACCTATTGGTTCACTGGAGCGACCTGCACTAATTCTTAATGCTGTTATTGTAGTTAGTGTGCCTGTGATTGTTAGGCGGTTTTTAAAAATATCAAACATAGCTCACTTCTTATTTTGAATATTTTTCTCTTAAATGAATAGCGATAGTGTTAGCTTCCGCGAAATTTCTACCCGTGGTTTCAATACATAAGCCAAGTCCTTTATCTGTCCATGTGAGAACAAATTCTATAATTCCATTAGGTTTTACTTGACGAATAGGATTCTTCTGTTTTGAATTAAATGGAAGGGAATTTATTACCTTTTTGACATAAGAAGAACGACAAATTTTCTCTGCAAAAGCTTGCAATTCATCTTTACCGTGGTCATCTCTCAGATTAATTTCTTTCTTTTTTGCTTCACTGGTATCTTGGGGAATTAGTGAGAGGAGAGTAGTTTCTTGCTTTGCAAATTCCAAACGCGAACGTTCGTTAAATAAAACACCCATTTCTGAAAGAGTTATATAAGGTATGTCATCTATCAATTCTTGAACTATGAGTGACCTTATATAATCTCCATCAAGAAGTTGGTTAATTTCTGATTTTGTAATTGTTTCTGAAAGAATTTCTTCAATTTCTGATTTAGGTACTGTTTGTTCAGTCTCTAAAAACTCAAATAACGGGTAGTGATTTAACCAAAAACCAAGGTCGAGAGCAACAGGCTGTGGTGGTAGTTCAATGACTTCAGAAAACTTCTCAAACAAGTAATAAACTGGAATTCCTAAAGCTTGTCCAATCATCCCAGCAAATGATATTTGTGCTTTGTAGCCACCCGTAGCATTAATTGCAATCTGTTCAGAGGAAAATTTTCTAGCTTCAGTACTGATTTCGCGGACAAGACTTTTTAGACCTTCTTGCTTAAATGATTTTACATCATCATCTCGTAATCCTTGCAGTACATGACACATAACATTTTTAAACTGTAATGGATTACGGGAATTATTATAATACAATTTCAAGATTTCACCAGCTTGTTTACCATCCTCTGTATCAGAAACCAAAAATATCAATCTTTCAAAGGAAGATAAAAATCCTTTTTCACATATTCTGGCAATAGAATTAATCTCAGCACCACATATACGATGGGTGTTGACTTTATCTAAAAGTAGTAACGTTAGCTTCTGCCAGTTTTTTTCTTCAAAAGCTTGCTTTATGGCTTGTTCATCAGTGTATTTCAAATTACTAAAAAGGCTTGTGCCAACTGTACAAATCAGAGTATTTCTCATAATATTCCTGAAAATAGACAACTAATTTTTCTCTTGTGATGAAAGCAAGATTCTCTTATCATGCTGCGCCATCGCGCTTGTATTTCAAATGACGCGCACCATAGCCTAAATAACGACGAATCAATTCTAGCCAAATCGGTTTAAAGTCGGTTTGACAACACTCAGCAATTATTTGAGCGGTTTTCTTGATGTTGCCATCAATATCTTCAATAATCTTTTTAGCTAGTGATTCTTGTCCTCTTCCCCATTTCCTATCTCTACCTACTTGATAACGGATGAAATTTTTAATGACTTCTGCACTTTCAGTCGTATCAGAGACACGTACCAAATTCCGAAATTGAGATTCTTCTAAGTCTCCATATGTTGCATGATCTAAAGCTTCCTGAATCCAGATTACTAGCTCATCTTCAACCTGACGAATCCCTTTTTGAATTTGTAACTCTGTTTTTGATTCTATAGATAAACTCATACAGTATCCTCTATTAGCTCATCTCTAAATACTAAATGAAATGGATTGCAAATTTGGACTTTACCGAAACCTTCACAAGTGCGATCGCCAATTCCTTTCAGTTCCAATTCTTTTAATTTATCAATTAATTTTTGTTGCTTTGTACTAAATAAATAAACAGAGCCTCGATTCGTAACTAACTCTATATCTTTCATTAACCCCCAAGCTGCATTCCAGCCAGAACGATAGTTATAGCTACTGTAGGCTACTTCTAATTTCAGAAAATCCTCCTGTTCTTCTTTACTAAATTTTGAAAATTCATCATCTAATTCCACCGCTTGACATAGCATTTGTGGTGAAATCACTGTGGTGCGTCGCCAGTTTTCTGCAAGGATAGCATCGGCTTGCAAGTCCAGGGTAAAATAGGTACGGTTTTCTAACAAATTCTTTTGAGGTTCACCAAAGACTTCCCGATAGCGTCCCCAACGTTGCTTTACTTTTTCGTTAAATTCATTTATTCTCTCTGAAATATCTTCTGAAACTGTCTCAACTGTTGCTGTGATTTCTACCTTTCCCAGTCCTCGTGAAGTTGCTCCACCAAAGCGAAAAATACCAGAATTTTGAATGCCAGAATTTTGAATGCCAGAATTTTGATTGATAAAATTTTCTAGAGACTGGGCTAATTCTGTATCATTCACCAGAATAGCACTGCGGTAAACAACAGGATGCCAGTTTTTAAAACCTGCTTGGGGATTTTCTACAAATGACTCGTTTAAAACTTCAATACTATAGAGAATGTCATCCTCTGATGTGGCGCGTCGGCGGTTAATTCCCACTCGTGTCAGGAAGCGAGTGCTAGTAGAATGACTCCGATATTTATATTGAATTTTGCTATCGTCAGTCTTACTGTAGAAGCCACTGTAAGGTTCAACCCGCGCATCTGTTTTGTCTTCTAGAGATTTTGGATCACTAGGATCGTAAGGAAAATTGTAAGCATCTGCACAGAAGCGATCAATCAGAGTATCAAAAACTCCGTTACCTTTGGGTTTAAAACCTGGGTTTGTTTTAGAACTAACAGCTGTTGCAGGTAGAACCATTATCTCATCAGTCACAACCTGGGAAATTAAGTCTGACTTCTTTTTAGTAGAATTAGACTCATCTGCAATCTTAGCTACGGCTGGATAAGCATTTTGAAAAATGGCAGGTTCATCACCCAAAAACAATGCTTCAAAATCACCGCCGCCTGTTGTGAAATTTTGTTCTGCTATCCGTGGTGTTTGCTGGTTGGAGAGTTGTAGAATTTGAGATGCGATCGCTCCTCGAATCACTGAACCAGGAATATGATCTTCAGCTTCACTTACAGAACCAGGTTTTTTTCCGGCGATCGCCAATGGAGACAAAGTGGTAATCTCTAATTTAATCCGCTTCATGACTTAGCCTCCGGTAATAATTTCTCCCAGGCTGAATCATCTTTTGGGAGTGTTTCGAGTTCTTTCCATCTCAGCCAACCCAACCCAACAGATTTACTACCGCCTAGAGCATGGATGTGTCGCAAGCCTGCTAATATCAAAGCCTTGGCGTATGGTGGACAGTCTGGTAGCAGATGAATTTCCCCTGAAAATTCCAATTGACTATTAGCTGGGGAAGTCTCCAGAAAGTAGAGTTTTTGCTCTTCTGCTACGCGACGACGGCGGTTTATAGTGACGCCAGGGCGTAGCACTTCTGCTAAATCCTCTGCTTCTAGATCGCAAATCAAGTCATCGACTATAATTCGTGATGGCAATATGGGATTGCCAAATATTTGAGAAATTGGACAGTGATAGCCTTTGTAACCTGCAACCTGGTATCTTTCTCGAAACTGACTTTCGACTTGTTCTTCTCTAGGACAAAGTGTTTCCGCACCAGGTGATTCAAAAATTTGCCATCCTAATCCCCTAGCCAGCTTTTCGCATTCATGGCGCAGTCTCCCCTTGAGTTGCGAAGCAGGAATCAGTAGTTGTCTTCTCGCATTGCGGACGATGGGTTTATCTGCAAGAGAACCATCAGAACCACCAGCACCGACACATAATGCAGTGTCAATGACTGCTGTTAAGGGAATTGTTGTGACTTGATTTTCGGTTAAAGTCTGCAAGGAAATCATAATTGCACTGTCTGTTGCTGTGATTCGGGACAAGTTGGCGGGTTCTGTTGTTTTTTCTCAATGAATGGGTATAAATCTACCAACTCTCGCCAGATAGTTTCGTAAGTCACTTTCTCAAGAGCGTCTTCTTTGTCTTCTTTCAAAGACATCCAAGGTGCAAGGTTACCATTATTATTTGGATCTTTCGGCTTACACCATGCTTCTTCAAACTGTTTTTTGAGTAATTCCTGCGCGGAGTTTTGAGCCAGTCGCACTCGGAAATAGCGATAATTGAGCATCGCTGTCTGTTTACCCCGTTCTAGCAAGCTGCGGATTTGGTAGAGTTGCGACTTGGGAAATTCTGCTGCTTTTAGTGCCTTAGCAGTTTCCAAAAGTCCACCCAATTCATGTAGAGTGTAGGGTGCAGCATATAGTTTGAGTTTTTGCTGTCCCAGTCCAGATTTTGTTAATCCTTGAGAACGGAATTCATTTATATTGGAAGAAATCATTGTCACAGCTTTCATTACCAAAAAGTCTACCGTCCCGCTGTAGTAATCTTGTTTTTTTAGGTCTTTTGCGTACTTTTTGGCAGATTTCAGCAATTGACTGGTGAGCTTTTCAGCATAGTAAATTGGTGTATCTTCAGCGGTAATTAGCACTCCAGTGGACATACTTAATTGACATTGAGAGGGCAGTGCTGATTGTGGATGATAGCGATGATATAATAAGCAACGCTGTGGAATTTGGTAATTTTCTGATTTAGCAAGTCTGCTTTCAAACTCTTCGCCGATGGTTTTAGCAATAGCCAAAGCTTTATCTGCTGGTACAATCAACATCACATCATCCCCGCCAATGGTCAAAATTTCAAAGGGATGAATCCAGACTTCTCTTGTACTCTTTCTTTCAGCTTGCAAATTTGGGTTTAATTTATGAGGTTGGAGATGTTTTATTAAAGCGGCGTAAACAGATTTCTCTGTAGCATCAAAAATATCTCGGCTAAAAAGCTTGTAGTCTTGCGGGTTTTTGATTTCTTTTTGGATATAACCTCCCATGTTGTTACCATCTGCATAAATATAGCCGACAAAACCAGGAGGATTACTAGCATCAGCAATTTCTCTTACTGAACGGGCTTCTTTTACACGGCTAGGATGAATTTTTTCCGAGCGAATTTTGCCGTAATATCTGTGGGGAGTATCATGTAAATATTGCTCAAACTTATCAACCCAACTTTCGATAGCTTTTTCACCAGGTTCCCACTCAAAACCTGCTTGCTCATACCATTTTAGAGAGCTATCATCTCTTTTAGCTATTTGTCCTACAACTCTCTTACGGGCTGAAGCTTCAGAAAACCAAGGATCGCCAGGAAGTCCTTGGCTTGGATCGTCGGGAGAACTCTTAGCTTGTAGAAGCGCAGAACGGCGATCGCCCTCATCTCGCCTTAAGTAAGGATGCGTTTCAAACATTGGTGGGTAACAACGCAAGCTTCTGTTATTCTCTGGTAAACTATTTCCATTCCGGCGCTGATTAAACAGAGATGCTAACTTACCAGCTAGTTCATTAAATGTTTTGCGTTCCTTAAAAGCTTGCTGTTCAGATGTATCAGATTGGTCAAAATAAGCTTTAACTAATGGGTTATCAAGATTGTTTAGATATTTTTCTAGCCAGAATGTCTCGTTATTGATTTCATCTGGTAACAAGCCAAATCGGATTTCTAGAGGTTTAAATTTAGCACCAACAGCACAGGAATTAGCTGTTAAAGTTTCTTCGGTATAACGTTTTTCAATAGCATTAGCCAAATCATCTATCAAAGCAGCTGGGCAAAACGCCAGAATATTTCCACCTGTTGAGTAGATGATTAACTCTGGAATAAGTGCCTTTGAAAGTTGAGGAAAATTCTCTGATTTATCTAACCAATTTTCTCTGACCTTTTTACAGTAATCTTCAGCTTGTTGACACTGAGGATAATCTGGATGTTGTTCGCAACTAAAGAAAGCAGGTAAGTCAACTAAGTTAATTCTATCAAGTAGCGCAGAAGCACCTCGAATGTCTGGAAGTTTAGCCGCTTCAAACACATATTGCTTAATCTTAGTCGCACCACCATAAACTAAGCCAATGCGAGTAGTCTGCTTCCATAATTCAGAATACTTACCCTTTAATTCATCTAGAGTTGCTGGAAAATAATTTTTATCAATTCCTTGTAGTTCCTGAACTTGTTCGACAAGAGGAAGCACTTCTTCTGGAATGACTCCTCCATTATTTATCGCCTGTCGCATTTGCTTTAAAACAGCTATATCAAACTTGGGTTCGCGCTTGTCTCCCCAAGCCAAACACCAGCTAATTGCCGTTGTGATATTGTGTTGAGAATTTGTCATAATTTACTATTTCAAACTTTCAATAGTGTGCATTCTACTTCAGTTCAGACATAATATGGGCGTGAGTACACTCATAATTTCAAGTAACTTTTTATCAACTGCTATTATGTCATATTGGTGGAATAGGCGTTTTCCACCAGCAGGAAATCTGAGTAGAGCCTTATTGGGCTTTTGTCTAAGTACAATATTGCGTAAGTTCATAGCGAAATTTTTGCACCAGAACTCTGCGTCCCAAAGACTGCGGGAAGGCGAACGCGAGTGCGTGTCGCTTTGCGACTCAGCGCCTATGCGTTTCAAATCGCTACGATTTTACGCAAAGCTGTACTAAGTCAGATAATTTTTAACAAGTTTTGACTTCAACTAAATCAAACTCTTCTCGCTAGAGTCTGTCATCACTTAAACTGGGCTGAGCACGACGCTCTATAAACCGATACAGGATTGTTGCTTAAACTGCACGCATTGCTGAATCCGGAATTATGACTTCTGAGTTCTTTAATTCCATATCTTTTGCATATCGACTATCAGTCCGGGTAAAACATTTTCTCCAGAAAGAGTTTGAGGTTTTTTTAAAACTTCAATTTCTTGTCCTAGTCGGTAGACTTCTACTTCCTGTTTTTTCCGGTTAATCAACCAACCAAGTGGACAACCGTTGTCTATATATTCTTGCATCTTTTTTTGAGTTTTTTTCAAGTTGTCAGATGGTGAAAGTATTTCAATAACAAAATCAGGACACAGAGGAATAAATTTTTCTTTTTGTTCAATAGTTAAGCTATCCCAGCGAGTTTTTTCTACCCAAGAAACATCAGGGGAACGGTCTGCCCCATTTGGTAAACTAAATCCAGTTGATGAATCAAAAACTTCGCCGAGTTGTGTTTTTTCGTTCCATAATGCTACCTGAACAATGAGATTGACATTATGTTTTCCTGTCTCTCCTCCTGTAGGTGGCATTACTATTAATTCTCCTTGAGCATTGCGTTCTAATTTTAAATCAGGGTTATCTTGGCATAGTTGATAAAACTGCTCTGAAGTCAGTTTAATAATAGAATCGAGGTTTAATGTAAGTGATGTCATATGACTCCTGAATTATGACGTCATATCTTAACGTAGCCGTCCTGAGCGCAGAATACTGATAATTAACCAAAGCCCCAATAAACTAGCAGCAGCAAACAACACATTGCTCAAAAAAGATAACTCAGATGTCCTCGGGTTGCTAGAGATAATTGCTGCACCCATAATCAGTGAACCCACTAAGATACTAAAAGAAAGACGATTTGCAGCATCATCTGTTGTTCGGCGTAAGCCATCCAAACCTCGCACCGATATATTCCACTGTAGAGATTCCGAGGTAATTCGGTCTAACAGCAATTCTAGAAGTCGGGGAGATTGTAAAGAGAGGCTTTTGAGATCTAGAGCTGTTCTAAGGAGCGATCGCACAGGACTATCCCCAAATAACTGTCGGCGAAACAAGTCTGTCAGCAATGGTTGAATTTCGTCGATAAAGTTCAATTCTGGGTTGAATCCCCGCGCCACCCCCTCTAAGTTAGCCAGGGTTTTGGCATATAAACCCATGTTACTGGGCAAGCGAATTTTATTGTTACGGGCGATTTGCAGAAGTTCGTAGATGATTTGACTGAAATTAAGTTGCGATACGCTTAAGTTGTAATACTTTCGCAGCATTCGGTCATAATCATTTTCCAGCTTAACCATAATTACTGGCTGTGTAGACTCTGCAAGTTGCAAAGTTAACTGAGCACACCGCTGAGCATCCAGATCCACAATTGCCAACAACATTTCTATCAATATGCCTTGTGTGCGCGGATCAAGTCGTCCCACCATGCCACAGTCCAACAGAGCAACGCGACCATCTTTGAGATAAAATAAATTACCAGGATGGGGATCAGCGTGGAAGAAGCCATCAATATACAGTTGCTGAAAGAAAGCTCGAAACAATAGTGTCGTAATTGCTTTACGTTCTTCAGCAGGATCTTTGCCATTTTTGTCACTCTCAAGATCTGCTGACAGCAGGGGAACTCCGTCCAGCCACTCCATCACGAGTAATTTTGTTGTGGTTAAATCCCAGAAAATTTCAGCAACCACTAATTGTGTGGGATCATACCAGCGACTCTCGGATAAATTGCGTCGTAACTGGTCGGTGAAGCTTGCTTCTCGTGTAAAGTCTAACTCTGCTTCTAGGGCTTTGGTAAATTCTTCGGCGATGGATTTGATTTCATAAATCTGACCAAATTCGGTACGAGCCACTAAATCGGCTATACCTTGAATTAAGGCGATATCCTGGGGAACAGTGATATCTATTCCTGGACGTTGCACTTTAAGAGCAACTTCTTGACCATTTGCAAGTGTAGCTTTGTGTGTCTGGGCAATCGAGCCAGCTGCAACTGGGATAGCATTGATTGTGGCAAAGGTTTCTTCTAAGGGACGTTTAAGCTGTTTGCGAATGACGACTTCAACATCTGCCCAAGGAACTGGTGGTACCTCATCTTGTAGTGTTGATAATTCCTCTATGTATGCTGCGCTCAAGAGGTCTGGACGAGTAGACATTAACTGACCTAGCTTGATGTAGACTGGTCCTAAATCTACCAGGATATTCTTTAAAACAGCAGGTGTGGGTAGCTGAGGTTCATCGGCTTTTCCTCCAGTCAGGAGTCGTCGCATATAGTCCCAACCATTACGCAGCAGGACTTCAAGGATTTCTCTTTGACGAGGAACTGTTTGAGTGAGAAACATGATTTGATTGAGCCGTAAAGGCAAAAGGATGCAGAAATAGAGAGGTTACAGAGGTAAGCAGCAGGGAATGATGATGCACCTGAAACCGTTAGTACTGTTTTTGGTTTTAAGAATTTCGCTTGCTTTAGCGCAATCCTTAAATCTTGGAAAAGATGATTTGACAGCTTCTATGAAACTGCGTTCGCTCAGCATTCGCTTAACGTAATTTGAACAGGAATCCCCACCATGTAAGAGACGATGGGGACACGAAAACCCTTTGTGAGGGGAAATATGCT
Organism: Scytonema sp. RU_4_4; assembly: GCA_012031965.1. Classification (GTDB taxonomy): domain Bacteria; phylum Cyanobacteriota; class Cyanobacteriia; order Cyanobacteriales; family Nostocaceae; genus Brasilonema. The sequence continues at coordinate 5,274 of JAAUSC010000098.1, read as the reverse complement.
TTTGATAGGCAATAATACTGTTTATTGCTATGCTCTTGGCTAGAGGCTGACAACGACTGATTTGCATAATTGTTCAAATGAAATAACAGACACAAATGTTATACTGGTTGATACACCTAATGTGCCTCTGCCAAGGGTTTTAAGTTTTAAAGTAAGTTAGTAAATCGGGGGTCGCCTTGTAGGGTTTTGAGGACTTGCTTAATTTCCTGAGTACGGTCCTTTTTGACAATGAGAGTAACGTTGCGATCGCGCACAATCACGACATCCTCTAACCCGATGGTAACAATGACATCCTCATCATTTGTGGAATAGATAATAGCTCCCTGTGTGTCCAATCCGACATGAGTCGCAAATTCAACGTTAGGAGTTCCTTCTTTTTTCAGTAAACGCTCGATTGCATTCCAATCTCCCAAATCATCCCAACCAAATTCTGCTGGCAAAACATAAGCAATATCTGTTTTTTCCATCAAGGCATAGTCTATACTCTTCTTAGGTAGCTCTTGGTAGATATCAGGACCATACTTTTCTATCGGTTCAATAATTTCTGGGGCGTGTCTGTGCAGTTCCTTGAGAACAACACCCGCTCGAAAAACAAACATTCCGCTATTCCAGCTAAAACGTCCTGTAGATAGAAAGTTTTCAGCCGTTTGACGGTCAGGCTTTTCAGTAAAGCGGTTGACGTGATAGGCTGGCAAGTCATTCAAGCTACCAATCTTTTCACCTTGTTCAATGTAGCCGTAACCAGTTGATGGAAAGGTAGGCTTAATCCCTAGTGTGACAATCGCTGCTTGAGTTGTTGCAAGCTCTGTAGCTGCATCTATTGTGCATACAAATGCTTTTTGATCGGCAATCCAGTGGTCTGCAGGGAAAAAGCCGATAACAGCGTCGTCTCCATAACGCTTTTGAATTTCCAAACTGGTCCAAGCAACCGCAGCAGCAGTGTCTCTTCCCTGTGACTCGACAAGTAGGTTGTCTGATAGCAATTGAGGGAGTTGTTCTCTCACTCCTTGAGCTATCTGACCAGAAGTGATAACCCATAAATTGTCCCAACCGCCTGCAAGTGTCAACAGTCGGTCAGCAGTTGCTTGTAGGAGACTTCTATGAGTCCCATCAAGATTCAAAAATTGCTTGGGTCGATTTTGACGACTCAGGGGCCAAAAACGTTCACCTTTACCACCAGCAAGGATGACAGGGAACAATGCTCTAGTCATTAGGTCAGAAAAACTTACTAAAGAACACTACAAGTGTACTGTGACAAATAAAAGTCATGAAGTATAAAGATGCTTGGACAAAGCTCAGAGGAGATGATAGAGATGTATACCAAAAAAGCGTGAAGAGAAAACATATAGATTGACTCTGGGGACTTTCCGTAGGACAGAGTCGGATGAAAAATTTACATTTGAGACTTCAGACTTTCGGTGACCTTGTTCACGAGCAAGATTTCTCGCTTGCATTAATATTACGTGTAGGGAGTGGATGAGTGGGGAGACTATTGTGGTCAAACAAGTAGCAGATCAAAAACATCAGGGTACATCAAGTCAATTACAACAATCCCCAAATGGGGTGGTAGTAACAAAGCAAAAAAATATTTCCCGTTTCGTATCTGCGGGTTCTGTTCCCAGCCAGCTCTATCATAGGCTGGGGTTAGCCATGCCTCGATGGCTCTTTTGGATATTGACAGTTGTTGTAGGAATCACTTTGTCGGGTTTGCTGGTATCGAGTCTGGCACTTTGGACTCCACTGTGGAGTGACATTGATCAAACAGATGAAGAATTAGGATTGGCTGGGAATGAGCAAAAAACACCTCTACCAGGGGAGTTATGGAGTAACATTTCAGAATACCGTCTCACTCGACCAATGAATATCTTGGTCATGGGTATTGAGCCAGTACCCAGGAGTGTAGATGGTTCTCCAGAAAGTTTTGCAGGTCATAGTGATACGATACTGCTGATACGACTTAACCCAAGCGATAAAACAATCCGCGTACTTTCTATTCCCAAAGATACCATGACAGCGATTCCAGAAAAAGGATTAACGAAGGTATCTGATGCCAACGCTCAAGGAGGTCAAGTATTAGCAGCACGGGTTGTCAGCCGTACTCTCAGTAATGCACCTATTGACCGCTACATTCGTATTTCCACCAGTGGATTACGACGCCTAGTGGATCAGTTGGGTGGGGTAGAGGTTTTTGTTCCTAAAGCAATGGTTTCCAAAGACCCTACGACACGATTTTCGATTAACTTAGTCAACGGTTGGCAAACACTCAATGGCGAACAAGCAGAACAATTTGTGCGGTTTCGCGAACCAGCAATGGGCGATTTGGAAAGAGTCCAGCGACAGCAAACACTTCTGGTAGGATTGCGCGATCGCCTAAATAGTCCTACTGTTTTATCCAGGTTACCTCAGCTGATTCGCGTCATGCGAAGACACTTCGACACTAACCTGAAACTAGAAGAAATGATGGCACTGGTGAACTTTACCTTGAAGCTAGAGCGAGATAATTACCAGATGACCATATTACCTGGAATTTTCAGCCGTCTGAGCCAAGATCCCGATAGCTACTGGCTAGATCTCACTGGGCGATCTGACTTACTTGAGGATTATGCTGGAGTGACAATAGGGGGTATGTCCTCAAGTGTCAAACCCCTTACGAGCCTCAAAGTTGCTATTCAGAATGCTTCCACAAAACCCCAACTCACTCAACAGGTTATCAATCGTCTCAAACAGCAAGGATTTACAAAAGTGCATGCTGCGCCGAATTGGTCTGATAACCGAAGTGAGACTAAGATCATAGCCCAAAAAGGGAACCGACAAGCAGGAGAACAATTACAACAAATGTTAGGTTTGGGTCATGTTGAAGTCTCAGCCACTGGCGACTTAGAATCTGATATCACAATCCGGATTGGTAAGGATTGGAAGTAGCGAGTTGTGAGTAGTTAGTGGTAACTAACTAATTACTCACAAAAGGCAAGCTTATGAAAAAAATTCTACTACGTATATTAGGATTGATTGTCGTTTGGATTCTTGCCTGGTTATGGGTGCTGCTTTACGCTAGTCCAGCTTATGCTTTGCGGTTGCAGTACTACCTCGGTTAGCGAATATGCTCCACCTGTATCTTCCCCCACAGCTAAAAAGGTGTAGAGGTCACCCCAAAACAAATATGTAGAAGCCCACACCGTACCGCTTGCGGATAGATACTCACTCATACCCCTACATTTGTCGATTTTGTCCAAACTATCCTGACAAACTACGAAATTTCAGGTTAAATGTTCCCAGATATGCGCCTTCAGAAAAATGTCAGGTACTCTTTGTGACACAACAACAAAAAGTTTCTCGTTCTGTTGCTGGAATTGCAGGAATCGTTGCTGCTGGTACTCTCATTAGCAAAGTCGTCGGTTTGGTTCGCCAGCAAGCAATTGCTGCTGCTTTTGGTCTTGGTGTCGTTGCTGATGCTTATCAATATGCCTATGTTATTCCTGGTTTTCTTTTAATTTTACTTGGCGGGATCAATGGTCCATTCCATAGTGCCATTGTGAGTGTTCTAGCCAAGCGCCCGAAAGAAGAAGCCGCTCCTTTGGTGGAGACAATTACGACCCTTGTGGGTGCTATACTGCTGGTTCTCACCGTTATTTTGGTTCTTTTTTCTGGTAACCTCATTGATTTGGTAGCTCCTGGCTTAAACAATCTGGAAAAAGGTGGGGCGATAAAGGCGATCGCCACTCAACAACTCCAGATTATGGCACCAATGGCAATTCTTGCTGGACTCATTGGTATTGGCTTTGGTACGCTCAACGCTGCTAATCTATTCTGGCTTCCTTCAATTAGTCCTCTGTTTTCCAGTATCACCGTTATCATCGGTCTGGGTATTTTATGGCTGCAATTGGGTCATAAAATTACTGCTCCTGAAAATGCCATCATAGGCGGAGTGATTTTAGCGATAGGAACCTTAACTGGAGCCTTGCTGCAATGGATAGTACAACTCGTTGCTCAAGCAAAAGCTGGTATGGGTGGCTTTCGCCTGCGATTTAATATCAGCACTCCTGGAGTGAGCGAGGTCATGAAAATTATGGGACCTGCTACCATTTCCTCTGGAATGCTGCAAATTAATCTCTGGGTGATTTTGTTTTTTGCGTCTGGTATTCCATCTGCTGCTTCAGCACTAGCAAATGCTGGTCTTTTGGTGCAAACACCGTTGGGAATCATTTCTAACATGATTTTGGTTCCCCTGTTACCGATATTTTCGCGACTAACCGATCCTAAGGATTGGGGTGATTTGAAACTGCGCATTCGCCAAGGACTCATCCTTTCCGCCTTTACCATGTTGCCTTTGGGTGCTTTAATGATAACTTTGGCAGTGCCAATAGTGCGGGTCATTTATGAACGTGGTGCTTTCCAAAAAGATGAATCACAACTGGTATCTTCCCTGCTTATCGCTTATGGTACTGGGATGTTTGTCTATTTGGCGCGTGATGTTTTGGTTCGGGTATTTTATGCTTTAGGCGATGGTGAAACACCATTTCGTATCAGCAGTATTAATATCTTTCTTAACGTCGTTTTAGCTTTCTGTTTTATCAATGTTTTGAACTTAGGTGCTCCTGGTTTAGTGTTAACCACTGTAGGAGTCAATCTTAGCTCTACATTAATGTTGTTATGGTTTCTACATCGCAAAATTCATGGATTACCTTGGCTAGAGTGGAGTTTGCCAATTTTAGGTTTGACTGCTGGTAGCGTGGTAGCTGGTGCAGCAAGCTATGGAACTCTTGAGGTTTTGCAAAAGTTTTTAGGTGAAAATGGTTTACCAATTCAACTGTTACAATTATCTATTGCTGGTTTAGTTGGCATCGGCGTTTTTGCTGTCATTGCTACATGGATGAAGTTACCAGAAATCAATATTTTTGTATCTCGTCTGCGTCAGCGCTTTTTGAAAAAATAAATATTATGACTGAATTCTGAATTCTGAATTAATAAAGGGTACTTGCACCATTAAGTAGATGAGCATAATACTGTTTTTTCATAAAGAAACGGTATCATATCCTCTCCAGTTGCTTCCGAATTATATGATCTTTTCAAGAGAAAAACTTTGCGTACCTCTGCGCTATCCTCTGCGTACTTTGCGTTGAAAAATATAATTCTCAGGACTTACGCAAAGAAACCCGGTTTCTACCAAAAATCGTCTGTTTCGCAACCAAATACGAACGAAAAACCGGGTTTCTGGCAGATAGTGCGTAAGTCCTAATTCTGATGCCAACGGATTGGATATCATTTGTCACAAGA
>JAAUSC010000306.1 GCA_012031965.1 Scytonema sp. RU_4_4 | reverse complement strand
AGATGAAGGCTTCGCCAACGCAGTAGAACGCTACATTTTAAGCAGCCAAAGTTCGGCTCACGCCCCGAGCGCAGTTTATCAGATGGAAGAAACAAGATGAACAAACACGTGCAAGAAATCTTAAGCTGGTACGGCAGCGACAATCCAGGGACGCTGACCAACCTGTCCCGACTCCTCAACCACGGCAAGCTTGCAGGCACTGGCAAACTGGTGATCCTGCCGGTGGATCAAGGCTTTGAACACGGACCAGCGCGTAGTTTTGCTCCCAACGCACCTGCTTACGACCCCCGCTATCACTTTGAGCTGGCAATCGAGGCTGGCTGTAATGCCTATGCTGCTCCCTTAGGTTTTTTGGAAGCAGGGGCGCGGGAGTTTGCTGGTGAGATCCCCCTGCTCCTCAAAGTCAACGACCACGATGTCCTCTTCGATGAGCAAGACCCGAACCAGGCTTTGACTGGCAGCGTGGCAGATGCGCTACGCTTGGGGTGCGTGGGCGTCGGCTTTACTATCTACCCTGGCTCAGCACATCGGATGGAGATGTATCAGCAGATCCGCGCCTACGCTGAGGAAGCCAAGCGCTGTGGCTTGGTGGTGGTCATTTGGGCTTACGCCCGTGGGTCCGGTTTGAGCAAAAAGGGTGAAACCGCGATTGATGTCATCGGTTATTCTGCACAGATTGCCGCCCAGCTCGGCGCACATATCGTCAAGGTGAAGCTGCCGACTGCACATATCGAGCAAGAGGCGGCACGCAAAGTTTACGAAAAAGAGCAAATTCTCATTGGGACACTGACCGAGCGAGTGCGTCACGTAGTACAGTGTACCTTCAATGGACGGCGTATTGTCATCTTCTCTGGTGGTCCAACCGAAAGCGATGAAACAATACTTGATGAGATCCGCTCTATCCACTATGGCGGTGGGTTTGGCTCGATTATCGGACGCAACTCGTTCCAGCGCCCCAAGTCTGATGCGCTGCGGCTGCTCAACACCATCATGGAGATTTATAGAGAAGTTCCTTAGTCTCTCACACCCACGAAAGGACGGGCCATGTTATCAGTAAAGTTTGACATCCAAGTTGTCACAAACGCTGAAGAGCTTAGCTTAAAAGCTGCAGAGGAATTTGTCCACCGGGCTGAAGAAGCGGTACAAGCACGAGGGATTTTTACCATCGCCCTAGCTGGCGGCTCGACGCCCAAAAGTCTTTACACGCTACTGGCTAGCGATACCGCATCCTTTCGAGAACAAGTGCCCTGGAACAAAGTTCACTTTTTCTGGGGTGATGAGCGCCATGTCCCACCTGACCATCCCGATAGTAACTACCGCATGGTGCAAGAGCGGCTGCTATCTCAAGTACCTGTTCCACCAGAAAACGTACACCGGATCTTGACTGAAAATCCAGACGTTGGCAAAGCAGCAGACGAGTATGAGCAAGTATTAGGGGTAGTGTTACGGAAACTGTCACCGGGGGCAAAGTAGTCTGTAAGTCTTACGTGACAGGCATTCCAGCTTTTATGATGATTTCTTATAGTGATCGCTCACCATTGCTATTTAGTTCCGATTTGCATTGGAGTCGGAACTTTAGGACAAGATAGATGTACCACTTGGTACTTTTTAGACATCAAATTGTCACTTATTTAGGCAAAGTTCCAACTCTAATACAAAATTCGGTACTTTTTGTAAACACACATTAAACTATACGGTTTAGTTTGCCCCTGGTCGCAGCTTCCGTAACACTACCCCAATAAACAATGTAGAGCGTTGAAGACTGAAAGAAGGTTGTAGGTTCACACCAGTAATTCCAATCTACAACCTTCTTTTCTTTAAAGCCTGAACAGACATCACATTATTTTAAAAGGAGAATACCAGTGAAGCTTGAAGGTAAAGTAGCTTTAGTAACTGGCAGCAGCCAAGGAATTGGTCAAGCCATTGCAGCGCGTCTCGCCCAAGAAGGCGCAGACATCGTGATTGACTACCGTAGTCATCGGGAGGGTGCCGAGGAAACCCTAGCCAAAGTGGAAGCCACCGGACGCTCTGGCTTTATTGTTAAGGCAGACTTGGGTGTAGTGAGCGAAGTCCGCCAGTTGATTGAATCTAGCATCCAACACTTTGGTAAACTAGATGTCTTGGTGAATAACGCTGGCATTGAAAAGAACGCTGATTTTGGTCGGTATCAGAAGCAGATTATGACGCAGTGCTTAATGTCAACCTAAAAGGCGTGTTTTTGTAACTCAAGCTTTCGTCCAGCACCTAATTGAGACCAAGCGGACTGGAAAGATTATTAACATCAGTTCAGTGCATGAGGAACTCCCGTTCCCACACTTTACTTCTTACTGTGCCAGCAAAGGTGGTGTCAAAATGATGACACGTAACCTAGCTATTGAGTTGGGACCCCTTGGAATCACGATTAATAACGTGGCACCAGGTGCGATTGAAACGCCCATTAACACCAAGCTTTTGAACGATCCAGAAAAGCTGGATGCTCTACTCAAAAACATCCCGTTGGGTCGCCTAGGTCAGCCCCAGGATGTGGCTTCCGTAGTTGCTTTCCTGGCCTCCTCTGATGCTGACTATGTGACAGGTACAACTTTCTTTGTGGATGGTGGGCTCTTGTGGAACTATCAAGAGCAGTAAGTGGAAATTAGACATTACCTGGAAAGAAAACCATGACTCAAGAAGAAGCAAGATTGGCTGCCGACCGCGATCGCACAGGGTACTGGAAACGATGGGGTCCTTATTTAAGTGAACGGCAGTGGGGAACGGTGCGAGAAGATTACAGCGCGACTGGGGAAGCTTGGGACTATTTCACCCATGACCAAGCCCGCTCCCGCGCTTATCGGTGGGGAGAGGATGGTATTGCCGGAATTTCGGATAACCACCAACGGCTTTGTTTTGCCATTGCTCTCTGGAATGGTGAAGATGCCATTCTCAAAGAGAGAATGTTTGGTTTAACGGGAAGTGAAGGCAATCATGGGGAAGATGTCAAAGAATACTACTTTTATCTAGACAATACCCCCACGCATTCCTACATGAAATATCTTTACAAATATCCCCAAGCTGCTTTCCCTTATGCCCAATTAGTTGAAGAAAATCTCAACAGAAGTCGCAATAGTCCAGAGTTTGAATTGCTTGATACGGGTGTGTTTACGGATGACCGCTACTTTGATGTCATCGTAGAGTATGCAAAGAATTCACCTGAAGATATTCTGATTAAAGTCAGTATCATCAACAGGGGACCAGAAGCGAAAACGCTGTATCTTTTGCCCACCCTCTGGTTTCGGAATACCTGGTCTTGGGCTCCCAATAAAGAAAAACCTTTTCTAAAGGTTTTCAAATCTGACACTGACTTAAGCGTCATAGAAGCCTCTCATCCAACACTAGGAGAGAGATGGCTTTACTGTGACGGTGCAAGCCAATTGCTATTTACAGAAAATGAAACTAACAATGAAAGATTATTTGGGGTGAGTAATACTTCTTTCTACGTCAAAGATGGAATTAACGATTATGTGGTGCATGGTCGAAAAGAAGCTGTTAATCCCAATCTCATCGGCACTAAAACCTCAGCTTGTTATGAATTGTCAATCGGTGCAGGCGAAACCAAAATAGTGCAATTGCGGCTAAGCGATACTCCCCCTTATCAAGAGGGGACAGAAGAGGGTGTGGAACCATTCGGTGCTGAGTTTGAGACAATTTTTCAAAAACGTATTTCGGAAGCAGATGAATTTTATCACCGCATCTGTCCCTTCCATCTGTCCGAGGATATGCGGAATGTGCAACGACAGGCATTTGCTGGTATGTTGTGGAGTAAGCAATTCTATTACTACGTAGTGAAAGAATGGCTCAAGGGCGATCCGGGTAGTCCGCTGCCACCGCCCGAACGCAAGCACGGCAGAAATCATGAGTGGATTCATCTGTTTAATGATGACATTCTCTCCATGCCGGACAAGTGGGAATACCCTTGGTTTGCGGCTTGGGATTTGGCGTTTCATCTAATCCCACTAGCAATGGTTGACCCAGATTTTGCCAAGTACCAGTTGGATGTACTGACGCGGGAGTGGTATATGCACCCTAACGGTCAAATTCCAGCGTATGAGTGGACCTTTGGCGATGTCAACCCTCCTGTTCACGCTTGGGCTGCCATGCGTATCTATCAGATAGAGAGAAAAATGTATGGTCGCGCTGATAAAGATTTTCTGGAACGTGTGTTTCAGAAGTTGCTGCTCAATTTTACCTGGTGGGTGAATCGGAAGGATGTAGAAGGAAACAATGTTTTTCAGGGCGGTTTCTTGGGATTGGACAATATCGGTGTTTTCGACAGAAGTGCTGAACTTCCCACAGGTGGGCATATTAATCAGGCGGATGGCACCAGTTGGATGGGGATGTATTGTCTCAATATGCTCGCGATCGCACTGGAACTGGCAAAAGACAATTCAACCTATGAAGATATTGCCAGTAAGTTTTTGAACATTTCCTTTACATTGCTGATGCCATAGACAGCATTGGCAAGGAAGAAATCGCTTTATGGGATGAAGCTGATGGTTTTTACTACGATGCGCTGCATTTGCCCGATGGTCGCCATTGCCCCATGAAAGTACGCTCAATAGTAGGGTTGTCTCCACTGTTTGCGGTTATCACCCTGGAACCGGAAGATTTGAAGATGTTACCAGGCTTTAGACGGCGGATGGAGTGGTTTCTTCGCAATCGCCCTGACTTGAGCCGAAATGTCGCCTGTATGGAAACACCAGGTGTTGGTGCCAGAAGACTGCTAGCGATCGCGTATCGAGATAAACTCCGCCGCATCCTGCAAAAAATGCTAGATGAGACAGAATTCTTAAGTCCCTATGGCATCCGCGCTGTTTCTAAATTTCATGCGTCCCATCCCTACATCCTTGCAATAAATGGTCAAGAGTACCGGGTGGATTACGAACCCGCCGAGTCCAGCACCAATCTGTTTGGCGGCAATTCCAACTGGCGTGGACCGATTTGGTTCCCCATAAATTATCTGATCATCGAGTCACTCCAAAAGTTCCACCATTACTTGGGCGACGATTTCAAAGTGGAGTGTCCGACTGGTTCTGGTCAAATGATGACACTTTGGGAAGTTGCAGCTGAGTTATCTCAAAGGCTGATTCGGATTTTCTTACAAGAACCGTCTGCTCGGCGACCTGTTTATGGCGGTACAGAAACGTTCCAAACAAACCCTCATTGGTGCGATCTGATTCTTTTCAATGAGTATTTTCATGGCGATAACGGTGCCGGAATTGGTGCTAGCCATCAAACAGGCTGGACGGGTTTAGTGGCAAAACTCATCCAGCAGTACGCAGAATATGGCGGAGAAAATGGTTTCGTTGCAGAAACTGGCGATGCTTTGGTAAAAGTTGTGAAGGTCAGCTCCATATCTTAAAAACCACCGTTGAGAAACCCCGCTTCCCCCGTTGAAATGGCTTGAAGAAAGGCAGTTATGCTGTTGGCAGATGGCATCCGGGAATCCCATGTAGGACGAAGTCCGTGTCGAAGACAAGAAATTCGCTTGATTCAATAAGGAAAAAGCTTTTATCTTTTCCATGAATAAATTCATCTGTCTTGTATCCTTTCCGTGAGAAATCCGGGTTTCTCAGCTTACGAATTATCTCAGATTGCTATCTATAATACCAAGACAAATTTCTCAGTATATTATCCTAGCAGAATTTATAAGTTTGTGGGTAAAAAAGATAATGAGGAAACTGTAGTTGTCAAGGGAGCTATACCAAAAACTTTAAAGCTTCAGTTTAAGGTTCTCTGTGTACAGAAAGAATTGGAAATGAGTGAGGTGTTGGAGGATTTGATCGGGCAATGGATACAAGCAGATGCGCCTATTACTGAATCCTCCGTGCATTTGTCTAACCAAGACTCTGAGGATGTCAAAGCATACGTCCCAAAATCTTTAAAGCTTGAGTTCAAAATGCTCTGCACTCAGAAACGAGTTACGATACGTTCTATTTTATATATGCTCATCAAGCAATGGATAGAAATG
>JAAUSC010000305.1 GCA_012031965.1 Scytonema sp. RU_4_4 | reverse complement strand
CTGTATTATAGTAACGTTCGATTTCATACCAGTTTAAAAGCTGACATTGTTTTAATAATAATCAATCTAATGCTTTGCTTTCCATGAAAACTTTTTCTCAAAGGCGTTTGTACAAAGCTTTAGATTTACAAAACGTACAAAGTGTGCATCCAATCTATCTAGACTATACTGCCTGGAAAAATCCTTTAACGGGTCGTTCTCGTAATCTCCTAGTTATTGGAATAAATCCAGCAGTTAACCTCTTCGATTTACCTGGGATTCAGGAAAATTTCGAGAAAATTAAACTACCAGATATTGTTTTATATGACCGTTCTTCTAGACAAGAATATGGACCTATTGCTGCTGAGTTTGAACAAGGAAAAACTGTAGCAGCAGAAGTCAATAATCGCAGAATGAAAGTCGGGGGATTATTCACTTTAGGTGCCTCATTCGGAGCAGATGGAAATTTAGTGACAAGTGATATTAGCTTTTTGCGAATATTCCAACCTCGTCGTCAGCGAGGATTAATTGATATCGGTTTGATTAGATTAAAACCAGGAGCAAATGCAAACACTGTTGCTCAAATTTTGACAAACTATTTACCGAAAGATATCAAAGTTTTTACTAAGCAAGAGTTTATTGATTATGAAAAATATTACTGGGAAAGTGGTACAGCAATAGGTTTTATTTTTACTTTAGGTACAATTATGGGTTTTATAGTAGGAACCGTTATTGTATATCAAATACTTTACACTGAAGTGGCAGACCATTTAGCTGAATATGCAACCCTCAAGGCAATAGGCTATACACAAAACTATTTATTGATGGTTATCCTACAAGAAGCTATTATTCTGGCAATATTAGGATATATTCCAGGATTTGCTATAACTATGTTTTTATATAATAGAGCTAGAGATGCAACACTTTTACCAGTTTTTATGAGCCTGGGACGAGCCGTAATGGTATTCCTTTTAACTGTTATTATGTGCTTTATATCTGGTACTATTGCCATGAGGAAACTGCGTTCTGCTGACCCAGCAGATATCTTCTAAAGAAGACTTGTAAATCATAATATTTCATTCTAAAAAATGCAAACAAAAGAACCTGTTATTTCCATAAAAAATCTCAATCATTATTACGGCAAAGGTGCGCTGAAAAAACAAATTTTATTTGATATTAGTTTAGAAATTTATCCAGGAGAAATTATTATTATGACTGGACCTTCTGGTTCAGGTAAGACAACATTACTGAGCTTGATTGGTGGTTTGCGATCTGTGCAAGAAGGAAGCTTACAATTTTTAGGTATAGAACTTTATAGGGCTAGCCAGAATAAATTGGTTAATATTCGACGAAAGATTGGTTATATTTTCCAGGCTCATAACTTGTTGGAGTTTTTAACTGCTAGGCAAAATGTGCAGATGGCGGTAGAACTGAATAAATATATTTCTCAAGAACAAGCCATTGCTAAATCAGAAGCCATACTTAAGGCAGTGGGTTTAGAAAAACGAATTGATTATTACCCAGAAAATCTTTCTGGAGGACAAAAACAAAGGATCGCGATCGCCCGCGCTTTGGTCAATAGTCCACCATTAGTACTAGCAGACGAACCGACAGCGGCTTTAGACAAACAATCAGGGCGCGATGTTGTGGAATTGATGCAGCACCTAGCCAAAGAGCAAGGAACATCTATATTACTAGTCACTCACGACAACCGCATTTTGGATATAGCCGATCGCATTGTGGAAATGGAAGATGGTATCCTAGCTCGTGATTCACAACTTGACACTCTCACGCCTTGAACTAGTACACATTGACGCTCTCCTGGCTAGAAGTCAGGAGATTCATCACGAGGCGCATAGCGCTGTGAAGCTAATTCCTCAACGCCCGTAAGAAACGTTGTAAACCCTTAAACAAATTCGGCTTCACAAGTGAAACACCTTGTGCGCCTGACGTCAGCTGTGCTTTTGCTAAGATTAAATCCAACTCGTCACCAGATGGCTTTTGCGGGAATTCAGCAATCTTTTGATACTCGCCCTCTTTTTCTAGCCAAACTTCCCACGGTCTAGGATAACAGCGAAATACGGCGGTTTGATTATCTCTGGAGCGCAGGTAGTAGCAAGATTCAATTGTTTTGACGAAACGCTCACGTAATTGACGTGCTGCATAACCAATACCCACTGCTCCTAAATCTTCCAAACGAGGGTTTAAGATGACGAGCGGGCGATCGCCTACCAATTGAGCTATCTTTTCTACTTCTATGACTTCCACGACTGTGGGAGCAATGAGAAAGAAAATTTCATCTTCTGGTTCTATCTTCTGCTCCAAAGATAATTTCCCCGTGCCAATATCAAGAATCTTAAATGGTACATCCCTCCAGTCACGGTGAGCAAGTGCAGCACCACCCGCATCTGGAAAGAAAACCTTTAGGCGCGAACCGTATTCTTCAAAAACTGGTAGAAATTGCTCTGCTATAAGTATAGGTTTGAGTTCTGGAATGAGGATTTCAATTTGTAAGCGCTTATAACCTTCTGCAAGTGCTGCTTTGGTTGCTTCACGGGCTTGAGCAATTGCATCTTCTAGAGTATTTGGAAATTCAGCCATGTTAAAGAGTTTTGGAATTTGGATTTGAACCGCAGATAATTGTTTGTCGTATTCAACTAATGACTAACAATTAATGACTCACAACCAATTTTACAGGTGAGAGTCGCTGCAAAACCTGCCTGAAGACCATCGCTACCCAATCCACATCAGCTTCTGTTGTTTCACGTCCCAATGTCATACGGATAGCTCCCAAAGCTGCGTTTTCTGGATAGCCCATCGCTAATAGTATGGGACTAGGGCTGAGTTTACCACTATGACAAGCAGCACCCGCACTAATACCAATACCTGCTAAATTCATTTGTCGCACGAGAGTTTTACCGCTGAGTTTTTCTCCATCAGCGTATTCAAGGCAAAAACTGACATGATGAGGTAGGCGGTGCGTACAGTCCCCTGTGGGGAGCAAACCAGGAATGTCACTTAATTGGGAAAATAGGCGATCGCGTAACTTCATCAACCGCTGTGTTTCTGTCAGCAATTCTTGAGCCGCCAATTCTGCTGCTATCCCAAACCCAGCAAGAATGGGTACTGCTTGCGTTCCAGAACGCAGTCGCTTTTCTTGTCCCCCACCACTCAGTAAAGGAACCAACTCCACGCCAGGACGTACATATAACGCCCCAGCACCTTGGGGTCCATAAATTTTGTGACTGGAAATGCTAAGTAAATCTACGGGTAAGTTTTTCACATCTATGGGTAAGCGTCCTGCCACTTGTACAGCATCCGTATGGAACAAAACACCTGCACTACGGGCAATCTTTCCGAATTCCTCAATCGGTTGTAATGTCCCAACTTCACTTTGACCGTAAATGACCGATACCAACACGGTATTATCTTGTAACGCGACCTTTAAATCTTGGGGGTCCACTCTTCCTTTCGCATCCACCCGCAAGCGAGTCACTTGCCAACCCCATAACTCTAATAACCGTACTGGTTCAGCAACAGCAGAATGTTCAACGTTAGAAATAATAATGTGTTGAGGTTTCGCATACAAATGGGCAACTCCCATAATCGCCAGATTATCTGCTTCAGTGCCACCAGAAGTAAAGATAATAGATTCTGGATCAGGTGCGTTCATTAAACTAGCAACCTGCATTCTTGCTTGTTCCATAACCGTTGCTGTCCGTTGTCCCCACTCATGTAAGCTGGAGGGGTTGCCCCACTGTTGTGTGAAGACTCCTTGCATCGCGGCTATTGCTTCTGAGCGAGTGGGAGCCGTTGCGCTGTAATCTAGATAAATTTGCATAACCTATGATGTGAGAACACGCTGGGCAATGGGTTATTTTTCTTTTCAGACTATATAGCTAATCTGCTAAAGACTTACAACTTTTAGATACTTATCTATACATATGTAAGTGGATATTTTGCACTGCTTGTGAAGCTATTTTTCTACTTCGTCAGGTGATTTTCTTCCAAATCTTAGGTCAAGACACCAAAATGAGAAAATTTAGACAAAATTTATATGTCATGTATGCGCTTGTTAAGCAGCGAAATGACGGTTAATGTATCACCTTATTGAAAGCAATAATTTGGATATCGTGCAATTACTGAAAATAATTGTGCTCAAAACAATTAACTTCCGTAATCCCCGTATTGTTGTGGCTTTTTTTTAAAAGAATACTGATAAAAGATATAACTTCAGTTTTTCAACTGGGTAAAATCTACGCGCCACACTTCCTTATTGTTTCATGAAACTTCTATTAGATTCTATCACTTCTGAAAAACAAAATCTTAAACTTCTTAGAAGAGCAATCTTTATCTTACTACTCTTAATCGGTGGGATTGTTTTAGTTAACATCCTCAAACCTTCATCAAAAACAAAACTTCTCCAACCTTTACCTCAAGACTCTGCTGTTAAAGTCTACTTCAATCAAAATCTCGCATCTTCCTACGAAGATCCATATCGCCACTTTACCCGAAAGGGGGACAACTTAGAACAGCAAATTATCGATGCCATTAACCAAGCAAACTCAACTGTGGATTTAGCCGTCATGGAGTTTCGGCTTCCCAAAGTTACTGAAGCACTCACCCTTGCTCACAAGCGAGGAGTGAAAGTTAGATTACTTATAGATAACAAGTACAACAAAACTTTAGATAAATATACACCAGAAGCAATTGCACGGATGAATCGGCATGAGAAACAAGCATATGAAGAATTAAAGCAATATCCTGCCGATGCTTTAGCTATGTTGCGTTCACATGGGATTGAGATAAAAGACGACACCTCTGGCGGTGCAACTCAAGGTAGTGGACTTATGCACCATAAATTTGTCGTCATAGATGAAAAGACAACTATTATATCTAGTGGCAATTTGACGACATCAGATATACATGGGGATTTTGGAAACTTTGAAAGTCGTGGTAATCCCAACAATATGGTTGTGGTTCCTGATAACCCTCAATTTGCCAAAACTTTTACTCATGAATTTAACTATATGTGGCAGGGATTATTTAAATCCCATAAGCCAAAAAGATATCCCGTCACAATTCCAGTTGGGCAAGGAACTATCACCATCAATTTCTCACCAGCTAGCAAAAAAGACGATATCGCAACAACCAGTAATGGAATCATTGCCTCTTATTTACAGCAAACTAAAAAGAGTGTACATATTGCTGTGTTTGTTTATTCAGACCAAAAGATTAGCGACACTCTTGGCAGTGTACACGATCAAGGTGTTAAAGATATAAAAGTCCTGATAGACCCGGATTTCTTTAGACAAGCTTACTCAAAAGCATACGATGCAATGGGTGTTTGTCCTCGTCCAGGTAAAAAACGTAGCTTAATTAAAGTCAAACCTTGGAAGAATCCAATAACCAGTGTTGGTTTTCCCACAGGCTTAATGGGCGATCGCGGAGTCCATAGTAAAATGGCAATTTTAGATGAAGTGTTAGTTATCACGGGTAGTCATAACTGGTCTAATTCCGGGAATTATTCAAATGATGAAACTTTGATATTTATACAGAACCCTACCGTCGCCGCACACTATGAGCGAGAATTTAGTCGGCTTTATCAAACAGCACAATTGGGGTTGAAAACTCTTTCCTCCGCTCACAAGTGCGAATTTCTCAACTTAAAAAACGTAGATAAAAACTATCAAAAAGTAAACTTCAATACATTCAAACCAGAAGAATAAAAACCCTTTTTAAAAATTGATACTATCCACAGTTCAACACAGATGTACGTAGTACGCAAAGTCTGCCGGGCAGAAGATTCTGTCCGGCGAGCTTTGCGTTAGCGTAGCGGCACGCAGTGCGAAATACGGCGTCCTTGTTCAAATCCCCTAAATTTATGATGCTGTTGGCGAATTGATGAGGGGTCACACCCCTCTAACCTCTCGTTCCCGTGCTCAGCATGGGAATGCGCTACCAAGAGGCTCTGCCTCTGCTATCTTGGTTGAGGCAGAGCCTCAAAGCCTGCATTCCCAGCCTGAGGCTAGGAACGAG
>JAAUSC010000304.1 GCA_012031965.1 Scytonema sp. RU_4_4 | reverse complement strand
TCAAATCGTTGAAAAGTTGAAAGAAGGCTTGAAACGCGCAAAGCAGGAGCGACAAACTAAGTTTTTAATCCAACAAGGTCAAATCGCTGCAGTTCTGGGGTGGCGATGATTGTTCTCAGTTGGGGGGTTTATTCCTGGCAACGCCGCCCCAAAAAATATAAGGCGCAGCCAGTCACCACAGCTTCACCTGCAGCTAGACCGATGACGCTACAGCTAAATAAACAAGAACATCAACATATTACAGAGGTGAAGAGGCGGCTGTATCAACTAGCGCAAACAATGATTTGGGGGGGTGGAGGTCTCTTTATACTGGGTTTATTTCCCTACATACGACCGCTTCAGCTATGGATTATCATTGCAGCGCAAATTCCTTTGAAATTGGGTGTTGTCGCTCTGGGAACTTATGTGGTAGTACGTCTAAGCTATGCCTTGATTGACCGCTTCACCTCTGCTTTTGTAAACAGTGCTGTCTTGTTGACTCCAGAAGCTCCGGAACGTATACAGTTGCGAGTTTCTACCATTTCTGGTGTTACTAAGAGTCTTATCACCATTGGCTGTGTAGCAGTTGGTACTCTGCTAGCTTTGGCGGCTTTGGGTGTAGAGCTTATTCCCTTGCTAGCAGGTGCTGGTATAGTTGGTGTTGCGGTGTCCTTGGCATCCCAAAGCCTGATTAAAGATGCAATTAACGGTTTTCTTATCATTTTAGAAGACCAGTACGCTTTAGGCGATTTCATTACGGTTGGAACTGTAGGTGGTTTGGTGGAAAACTTGAATCTACGAATGACCCAAGTGCGGGATGCAGAAGGGCGCTTGATTACTATTCCTAACAGCGAAATCAAAATAGTTGCCAATCTTTCTAGTCGCTGGTCAAGAGCCGATTTAACGATTCCAGTTGCTTACCAAACCAATGTTGACGAGGCAATAAAATTGATTGAAACAGTTGGTGTGGAGATGGAGCAAGATCCGCAATGGGAGCATCAAATTCTGGAAACACCTCAAGTTTTGGGAATAGATAATTTTGCTGTTGCTGAGAAAGGTTTCTTAATTCGTGTGTGGATTAAAACACAACCCCTCAAGCAATGGAGTGTGGCAAGAGAGTATCGTCGTCGTCTGAAAATGGCTTTTGATCAAGCCGGAATTTCTATTTTTCTTCCGTGACAAGCGGTAGGACATAAAACTGCGGTAGTGGGAAAGAATTCGAGTACCACGAACGAATTTCTGGAAGGAGCAATCCGCCAGAAGCCTACACCTACTCGAACAGAGGTGTAGGAGTGTCACCGGTGAGTGGTTCAACCATTCACCACTCCTCATCTCACCCTCTTTTAATACAAATGTACTATAATAAGAGAGTAGCGTCCACAAAGCCTGGTGAAGTGTAGTACAGGGTGTGTGACAGCCTTGGTGGAGACGGGTTCAACGGTTTGCCTTATGATAAAGCACTATATTCTCAGCCTCAATCCGACTGCGAAACATGAATGGGATCGGTGTATTTTACGTGATCCACTGACTGCTAAACGCCCAGACATTGCCAAATTAGTCGCCGAAGCAATTGGTGCTGATACAGGCAGTTATTTAGTCAGTGTAAATATTGAAGTTCAAGTGTTGGAGCAAGCTGCTGTACCATTCGCTGAACAGCTTTCCCTGAATGTCGCAGAGGTCACTCAGGCTCCTCAACTGAGGGAAGTGGCGTAGAGGAGGACAAGGGGAGCCAGGGGGAGAAAATACTCCCTCATCTTTACCGTATACCCCATCTACGCGTTACCTTATTTTTGCTATTTTGTATGTAAAGATTTCTAAAAGATAAGTTATTTATGTTAACAAAGCAACTGAATCATTATCCAGCTGCGATCGCTCAAGCTGCTCAAAGAGTAAATGAGATAGATTCTCAATTAATGGCGGTTCAGCAGCAAATTAACCGATTTGAAGGTAATGCGGATCGTAGCGCAGCCTTTGATATGGATTTGAAAAATGATGCTCAACGCAAAGCTCGTCGCTTTGAAGTACTACTTGTGAATCAAGAATACCAGAAAGCGATGGATACCCTGATACAATTAACGACCGAAAAGGCGAATGCTGTTGCCCATTTAGAATATTTGCGTAACCAGTTTAGCGTAGGGAAATTGCAAGCAAGACTAACAATCGCTCAACAACTCACAGATTTTGAATCGCATGAATTAGTGGGTTTGTAGCTGCTTGTGGGAACCAGCTTTTTGGATCACACTTCCTTGTGGAGAGAGTTCTGTGGACGCGGAGCAGCTTCCCGTAAGGGTTCAGAACAGTGCGGAGATTTCTTCTTGGACAAGGTAACTAGAGCGCCAGTCCAGTAAAAGTAGTTGACAAGATGCACAATTTTTGCGGAGTGTAAAAAGAGCAGAACACGGTATCAGGAGTGCAGCCACCATGCGTCCGTTAGTCTGGAATCCTCCCATCTCCTTGTCAGCAAAAGAAGAAAAAGTCGTAAAACGTATACGTAAAGCCAAATTGTTCGTGTTTTTGAGGCAGATACGTCACGAATTATTTGACGCAGAATTTCAAATAGAACTAGCAACGGTTTTTAAGGATAGTAGCGTCGGGTTATGCCCAGTACCACCCGCACAATTAACGTTAGCAATCATTCTACAAGCGTATACAGGGGTTTCAGATGACGAGGCAATGGAAGCAATTGAAATGGATAGACGATGGCAGCTAGTTTTAGATTGTCTTGATTGTGAGCAACCACCTTTTGGGAAAGGAACACTGGTGAGATTTCGTGCGCTTTTAATGTCAAAGTCGTTTGACCGACGGTTAATTGAAAAAACGATTTGTATGGCACAAAAACAAGGAGATTATAACTCGCGTTCGTTAAAAGTGGCGCTAGATTCAAGTCCGCTATGGGGAGTGGCAAGAGTTGAAGATACATACAACTTGTTGGGTCACGCACTACGAAAAGCATTAGGGAGATCCAATAAAAAAATATCCAACAAGAATGCCTATGGCTTGCGCCACGGCTATAGCCGAACGGCAACGCTACGCTAACAACAACGGGACTACGACTAATTAACGAGTAAGGGCTGTTTCCAGCCCAGAGGGCTGGAAACAAGGTTGGATATTTTTTTCGCATGTTCGTGCCTTAGAAGTTATAGCCCAGAATTATCAACAAGATTTGGCAAGTGTCGCTGCAAGTGCAGGAGCGGACATAGTAACAGGAACAAGCCGTAGGCGATGATGCCTAGCTAAGCGTAGGCGATCGCCAACCCCAAAAACTGACGCTCAAAAGAAAGATGATTTCGTCAACTTTCACTCATTTTTGCTCTACTGACTGTGTTAAGGCACTTACAAGAAAAAAAATGCCCAACGCAAGTTCTGCGCCCTATGGCTGACACCACGCTGCGCTATCGGGCTGGAACGATCTCCACGCACAAAGCTCGCCGGGCAGAATCTTCTGTCCGGCAGACTTTGCGCCAACTTGTACACCAACTAGTTATTGAAGGTTGGGCATTTTTTTATTTGGATCTCCCTAAGTGGTACTCTCTCATATCAGAGTTTCCCATGGACTGTAGGGGCTGTCTTATGTCATCAGACTCAAAATCTGTTTGTTCAAAGCGTAAAACTGATTCCAAGTTGAATGTGCCCAATGCCTCCACCTCCCCATCTAATTGATTATCATTATCCTTGGATTGCATATATTAAGCGATTGCCTACGGCAGAGCTACGCTTAACGCTCACTTACCAACTACTTTTGACCACACCCCTTGAGGATTACAAGCAAGCTATTGAAGTCAATCCTGGCTTTGCCGATGCTTACAATAACAGAGCTATTCTTCGCGCTGCTCAAGGAGATAGAACTGGAGCGATTGAGGATTTGCAAAAAGCTGCACAACTGTTAATGGATGGGGGAAAAACGGCTCAATACCAGCAAGTCATGGAAAACCTCAGACGACTTCAACGTTAAGCTAGAATAAGACGAGACTTTGAACTGGCACGAAGAGTGTGAATAGCTGTACGATGGATATTCAATCATATTTACGTGACCGACAAATTATTCACTCTGATCTTGAGATTATGAGTGGAACTCCAGTCTTTGTTGGAACACGAGTTCCATTGCAAACCTTTTTTGACTACCTTGAAGGTGAAGCAGGCTTAGCCGAATTCTTAGAAGATTTTCCACACTTGCAGGCTCAGGTATTGATAGTTTTGGAAGTGATTGCAAAAGCAATGTTGGCTCAGGAACGAACTGCCCGTGCTCATTCTACTTGATGAAAATCTGTTGAGTAAGAAACTAAAGAAACCACTTGTGGATGCAGGGTATTTGGTACAAAATGTCGAGGAAATGGGCTGGCGCGGTGTAAAAGACCGAGAACTTTTAGCCTTGGCAGAGGCGTATCCCTTTGATGTCTTTATTACAGCGGATAAGAACTTGCCATATCAACAAAATTTTCGTGGTCTTACGTTACAGATTGTGGTGTTAGATGCTCGTAGTACGCGCCCAGATTATCTGCTTCCGTTAATTACTCGAATTAGCGGTTTGTTGAAATCTTTGACTCCAGGTTCTGTCACGTTGATTAATGATGCAGGAGAAGTAACGCCTTTCAACCCTGGTACTGGGCAGTGATATAGTTACTCCACAATGTTTTGCAAGTATATTGTGACGTTATCAATATGTTGGCATAAAAGTTGGAGTTTTTGCCATGAGTGGGCGATCGCTTCAGCAATTCTCATTATGAGAATAATTATCAAAAAAAATCCTGGCTGCTTAATCACTGGAGTTTAGACTAGTCTAACTCCAGTTGTAAGCCCTAATCGCTGAGCATGCTGATCTTATTCCACTTTTTCCTCTCCAATAGCACGATAGTAAGCTGCGATCGCCGCTTCTTGCTCACTACGAAGAGTATAGCGCCGAAACGCTTTCTCACTTTGATGACCTGTCAAGCGTTTGGCATGAGTTGGGTCAACTCCCAACAGCAACAACTCAGTTGCATAGGTATGACGGAATTGATGCGGATGCAGCTCGGGGATACCAGCTAGTTCTCCTATTTTATCTATAGCAAAATAAATGCCGTGATAGCTTAGCCGTTCCCCTTTGCATGAATTGTGGTGGGAGACAATGAGTGGGCTGCTGCTCATCATTTTCTCACCCCCGTTTTCTCGCCATGATAGATAATTCTGAAGTGCTTGACGGCTTTCCTGACGCAGAGGTACAAGTCGCGGTTCATCAGTTTTAGTATCTGCCAAAAACAGTAACTTGCCATCAAAAGCACCTACATTTAAATCTACAATTTCCCCCGCCCTTAACCCATGACTGAGGATATGGACAAGAGCAGTATCGCGCTGTTTAGTCTCTCCCAAAAATTCCAACGCCTCCCAGACCTGTTGCATTTGTTGAGGTGTTAAACTTTGTGCGGGTGGCAAAGGAACTTTTTCAAACTTCAGCCCAATAGTTGGGTTAGTAGAAATAATATCAGGATAAGTTAAAGTTAACCATTTGAAGAAACTTTTCAGGGCAGTCAGCGCACTGTTGATGCTATTTTTGGTGAGACTTTTGCCAGCATCGGTGAGCACATCCTCCATCAAATATTCTTTGTAATGCCCAAAGTGGCGAGGGCGTAACTCTTGGTAATGCAGTTCTGTCCAGCCCAAGAACCGCTTGAGTTCCCGTTCATACAATTTCCGGCTGCACTGTTAGCTGAAACTTTGAATAAAAAAGCGATTATTGAACGAGTGCGGCAATATTTCCACTCAAATAAAGGAGGGGAACACAATGCTCACGCTCAGTCATGGAACATTTTCGCTTGGTTAGGGAATTCCCCAAGGCTGGGTACTACGAGACGGAACACCAAAAGCAAATGTTTAAGGACATTAAAGCCGCAATCCATTCAGGGAAGCTGGTTGCCATCACGGGAATTATTGGCTGTGGCAAGACAACGACTTTACGACGTTTATAGCTTATCTTTATCCAGCCCTTCCAGTTCGGTCAGATGGAGCCAGCCTTCCTTAACCAATCCAGCAAAGACAAAGAGCAGAACAGAATATTGGTAGTCGTACTTACCCTCGACTTCATGTCTTCTAGCACTCAAGAAATCATGTAATCGCCAGAGATC
>JAAUSC010000097.1 GCA_012031965.1 Scytonema sp. RU_4_4 | reverse complement strand
CTTAAGCCGGATAATATCACTCAAGCTTATAAGTTGAGTGAGCAAGCATTGCAACAGATGACATATTTGCCGAGTGAATCTGAGCAATACTATCAAGAATTACTCATTAGTTGTGTCAAATGTCATGACTAATCATTTCTTTCAATTCTTGAGGTACTTCATTGCTATTGCTGCTCCCAAATCAGGACGAACAACCCATTACCAAATCAAGAATTCTAAATGGTTTGGGTGTTCATTAGACCTCTTGTAAAAGTCAAAAAATCGTGAATGTCATTCTGTTAGCGCAGCGTGCCCGGAGGGCAGAGAAACGCAGTGTAACGAGGAATTTCACCAGATGTTTCGCTCCGCTCAACATGACAATTCAAGCATTTTTGCAAGAGGTCTATTATTAGGACATCATTCTATACAGCTACCTGCTGCACCCATTGTTCTTTTGAGTTCACCAAGGGAATAAGTCTCTACTTTGTCACCTTTATATGTATTAAATATTTATAAATATAGTATTTACTTATCTTTGACCTCAAGTATAAAATAAACCCTACACAAACAAAACTTGTGGAGATAGGTTCTGGAAACCTTCGTACTCTTCGGGTTCTCCGAAAGCTGTTTCGCATGTGCGTTTGTATAGCCGAGGTAATGCTTGCACAGAAAAGTCTGATCAAAGGTTTCTTTAAGGAAAAACATATGGAAGAACATTACCTAAACACGTCTAATATCAACTGGGAAAGCGAACTTCAAGAACACAATGATTTGCTCCAACTAACGACTCAAGCACAACAGGTGTTTTTTGATGTTGCTGCTCAAATTCGAGCGTCTGTTGATCTAGAAACAATTTTTCAGACAACTAATAGAAAGGTTTGTGAATTATTGCAAGCAGAAAGAGTCGCTGTCTATCGTTTTAATTCTGATTGGAATGGTGAATTTATCCACGATTACGAATTTACCACCTCGGAGTGGAAAAGCTTGTTCAAGCTGAGTGGTACAACCATTTGGGACGATACTTACTTACAACAAACGCAAGGGGGACGCTACCGCAACAATGAAACATTTGCAGTGGATGACATCTCTCAAGCTGGTCACACTCCCTGTCACACTGAGCTCCTAGAACAATTCCATATCAAGGCTTATGCGATCGCTCCGATTTTTACTAACAAAAAACTCTGGGGTTTGCTGGCTGCTTATCAGCTCTCTAAACCTCGCCATTGGCAAACAACTGAAGTTAAACTCCTCAATCAGATAGCTGACCAACTTGGGTTAGCACTCCAGCAAGCTGAATTATTGACTCAAATTCAACAGCAGACGCTTGATCTCGAAAAGATAACAGAACAAAAGCAATTATTGATTGATGTTGCTGCCCAAATTCGAGCGTCTGTTGATCTAGAAACAATTTTTCAGACAACTAATAGAAAGGTTTGTGAATTACTGCAAGCAGAAAGAGTTGCTGTCTATCGTTTTAATCCTGATTGGAATGGTGAATTTATCCACGATTACGAATTTACCACCTCGGAGTGGAAAAGCTTGTTCAAGCTGAGTGGTACAACCATTTGGGACGATACCTACTTACAACAGACGCAAGGGGGACGCTACCGCAACAATGAAACATTTGCAGTGGATGACATCTCTCAAGCTGGTCATACTCCCTGTCACTTCGAGATTCTAGATCAATTCCATATTAAGGCTTATGCGATCGCTCCGATTTTTACTAACAAAAAACTCTGGGGTTTGCTAGCTGCTTATCAGCTCTCTAAACCTCGCCACTGGCAAATAACTGAAATTAAATTCCTCAATCAGATCGCTGACCAACTTGGATTAGCACTCCAACAAGCTGAATTATTGACTCAAATTCAACAGCATACACTTGCTTTGCAAAACATAACAGAACGACATCACTCATTGTTAAAAAAGTTTCTTAATAAAGGAAAATTTCTTGAAGTTGTTCAACAAGATACTCAAAAGCATGTCGAGGACAATCCACTGCGCTCTGATTGACGCTATGTTGCCTAGCGGTTAACACTATCGTCAGATAAACCTTCTAAAGTCTCTGCCAAGCGCGTGTAGCCCGGATAATTGAATTTTTAGAGAATGATACAGTTTTAGAATTGCGCTTGGTTGTAGATGGTTGGTAGTCGTTACACCAACAAAGAATTTCTGGATAAAGTGTGCTTTTCGGAGGCGTTTTTGATTCACCCACTACCTTGATAATGATATCAGGTTCTCGCAATCTAATTTGGTTAGGATAGATAGGATTCACATTTTCATCAATCAGATATTTCAATGCCATTTGCTTGTTTCTTGGCTTTTCTTTCTGCTCTAAGTTGCCGAAGTTTTTCGGAAACTGGTGGGGGATTAAGTCGCTGTTCTTCCCTCATTTTGTGACCGTGTTCTATCCAGTTTTTCATATAAGCGCTCACAACTTCTTGGTTCTGTAAGTAATAAAGAATTGTTGCATAAACTTGTTCTAAGGTTAGTGATATATATATTTGGGCAATTTCCTCTGGAGTGCGACCGCGATCAATGTATTCATAAAGAATTGTTTCAATGCCAATTCTTGACCCTTTGAGCCGAATATCAGCAGGAGTTAGGAAGTTAAAATAATCTGTTATTTGCGCTGTAGACATTGTTTTAATTGTGCAAAATGTAGTGATCAATAATTTCTTTTAATTCTTGAGGTGCTGAGGGGGCGATTGCTGCTCCCAAGTCAGGACGAACAACCCACCACCAAATCAGGGTTTCTAAATGACTTGGGGGATTATCATTGGGACACCATTCTATAACAGCTTTCATTGACACCAATCATATTAGGGCAAAGGTCATTAGCCGTTGCTAGAACTTACGCATTGACAGAAAATACTAAATATGTTGTATGGGTTTCAGGCATGAAAACGTGATTTTTTGATCATCTTTTAGCGATTGCCTACGGCAGAGCTACGCTTAACGCCACCCATGTGGCGGTAATTGTCAAAAGCCCGGAACGACCAAATTCCGTTCATACACATGATGTTCTATTTGTACAGTGCGTAAGTTCTAGTAAGAACAGAGTGTAAGTGTCCAAGTCGCATTTGGCAGGGGACAGGCTTAGTAGTTGCTCTGATAGCTCTAACCCTACATCGTCAAGACAACATAGGTATTATCCGTCTTTCAATGTCGCAATTAATTAGCGCTCGCCTGAAAAATTCCTCATTCACACCTACTGCACTTTTTACCGACTTTGTCAATGCGTAAGTTCTAGCTATATACGCCTCTTAAGAAAACTTAATTTTTTAGCTCTCTACTAGATCCGTATTTACTACATTATAGTTTTGGTTTTACTTGCCCCCACTAACTTCCAGCCTTCCAGTTGGGAATAAGTCTATGATTTACATCAAAGTAATTGTAATCTAGGCTACAAAACAAGAATTGCAAAAAATTATGTCAAGCCAAACTTCTATCTCCACACACAGTCCACCACTCAGGCATAAGCAGCAAGGTAGACGGGCGAGTTATAATTTTTTGCGGATGAACGTAACAAAAATTTATGAGTAACCCCCTTGTGCAAGCCTTTTTTGTTGGTAGAGCAGCTGCTGAAATCCTCACCGAGAGGTTGGAGTTCGCTATTACAGATGCTCTCTCGGAACTTGGCAAATGGGACGCTGAGACTAAAGAGCAACTGCGCCAATTTACAGAAGAAGTCATGGAGCGGGCAAATAAAGCAGCAGAAGCTGTTGACGCTGCTCAAACCACAGGCTACGGAGAAACTGGTTCAGCACCAGTTGACCAACAAGCTATGATTGATGAATTGCGAGCAGAAATAGCCACATTGCGAACAGAATTACAACGCTTCAAGAGCGGAAATTCTTTGTAGAGATGTTGCACAGCAACCTTTCTACTAGAAAATCATAAAGGAACAGTTTAAAAATCAGAGTGTCTTTTCTTTCCACTGACTCGGGCAAAAACCAGCGGTACGCAAAGCATATGGAAAAAGGTTATTCAGATAAAGCATACCGTTGGAATCGCGAAAACTACTCTCGTAGACGGCGTTTTTTGGATATTTGGTCTTTTGTCTTGACCTTATTGTTCAAGCTCTGGCTGTACAACAAATCTTGGAGTTATCCAGGGGGAGTTACCGAAGCTAAACAAGTTGCTCGACGTAAGGCTCAAGCGATATGGATTCGTAATACTCTGCTAGATTTAGGACCAACGTTTATCAAAGTTGGGCAACTGTTCTCTACCCGTTCTGATATTTTCCCTGGTGAATATGTCGAAGAACTTGCCAAGCTACAAGATAAAGTACCTGCATTTAGCTATGATCAGGTAGAAGCAATTGTTAAGCAAGAGCTAAGCAAAACAATTCCCCAACTCTATCAAAGTTTTGAACCCATACCCTTAGCTGCTGCTAGCTTGGGGCAAGTTCACAAAGCTGTGCTGCACTCTGGAGAAGCCGTTGTTGTTAAGGTACAACGTCCTGGTCTTAAGAAGCTTTTTGAAATAGATTTACAAATTCTTAAGGGAATCGCACGCTACTTTCAAAACCATCCAAAATGGGGACGGGGACGCGATTGGATGGGCATCTATGAGGAGTGTTGTCGCATTCTTTGGGAAGAAATTGATTATCTCAATGAAGGTCGCAACGCTGATACTTTTCGTCGCAATTTTCGTACCTATGATTGGGTAAAAGTCCCGCGTGTCTACTGGCGTTACACTTCGTCACAAGTGTTGACTCTAGAGTATGTTCCTGGTATTAAAATTAGCCAATATGAAGCAATAGAAGCAGCAGGTTTGGATCGGAAAATCATTGCCCGTCAGGGTGCTCAAGCATACTTGCTTCAGCTACTCAATGATGGCTTTTTCCATGCTGACCCCCATCCCGGCAATATTGCCGTCAGTCCCAATGGTGCTCTGATATTCTATGATTTTGGCATGATGGGGCGCATTAAAACGAACGTGCGTGAAGGACTGATGGAAACCTTGTTTGGCATTGCTTCAAAAGACGGCGATCGCGTTGTTCAGTCCCTCATTGATTTGGGAGCGCTCGCGCCAGTGGACGACATGGGACCTGTGCGGCGTTCTGTCCAGTTTATGCTGGATAATTTTATGGATAAGCCCTTTGAAAATCAATCGGTTGCGGCTATCAGTGATGACTTGTATGAAATAGCATATGATCAGCCATTTCGATTTCCAGCAACCTTCACTTTTGTCATGCGAGCTTTCTCGACACTCGAAGGTGTCGGAAAAGGGCTAGATCCAGAGTTTAATTTTATGGAAGTTGCCAAACCATATGCCATGCAGCTTATGACCAATATGAATGGTTCTGATAGCAATAGCTTTCTCAATGAATTGAGTCGTCAAGCAGTTCAGGTTAGCAATACTGCATTGGGACTACCACGCAGGCTAGAAGACACACTGGAAAAGCTAGAACGGGGAGATGTGCGTGTGCGTGTCAGATCTCTTGAAACAGAGCGTCTGCTGCGACGGCAAAGCAATATTCAGCTGGGAATGACTTATGCTGTTATTGTGAGTGGTTTTACGCTTTCAGCTACGATCTTATTGGTAAAAGAATACATATGGTTGGCAATACTGACTGGTTTAATCGCAGTTGCAGTGTCAGGCTTACTGATTCGACTGCTTATGCGCCTCGACCGCTACGACCGTATGTCATAAATTTTGTAGAAGGTATATGAAACTTAATTTTACCGGTATTAGTGATCCGGGACTTATTCGTTCTAATAATCAGGATGCTTACCACATCGACCCGGAGGGGCGTTTCTTCATTGTCGCTGATGGTATGGGTGGTCATGCAGGGGGTGAACAAGCAAGCCACATTGCTACTGGGCAAATTCAGGCGTATTTGAATGCTTCCTGGAATTCCTCCAAGTGTTCTGAGCAGTTACTACAGGAAGCTTTGTTACAGGCGAATGAAGCGATTTTGCTGGATCAGCAAAAGCATCCTGAACGCTCTGACATGGGAACAACGATTGTTGTGGTCATTTTTCGTTCCCAAGAGGCGCCTTTATGCGCTCACGTCGGTGACTCAAGGCTGTACCGTTTTCGGGATTCGCAATTGGAGCAAGTCACGGAAGACCATACTTGGATAGCACGCGCTCTTAGAATAGGTGAGATTACGCCCGAAGAAGCCCGGATTCATCCATTTCGTCATGTGTTGTCCCGCTGTTTAGGGCGTGAAGACATCAATCACATTGATGTGCAACAATTAGACGTGAAAAAGGGCGATCGCCTACTGTTATGCAGTGATGGTTTAACAGAAGAACTCGCCGACCAGAACATTGCTGAGTATTTGCAAAAAATCCCTTTAGCTGAAAAAGCTGCTTTCTCTCTTGTTGAAGCTGCAAAACAGCATGGCGGACATGATAATATTACCGTCATCATTGTCGCATTGGAGTAGGAAACAGGTTTTTAAAAACTCGCAAAGGCTGGTTTTCTCTGTTTGATATGAAATTCTGGCAAAAATCCGGTTTAGGGTTGTTTAGAACCGCAGATGCACAAAAGATAAATTGTCTTGTGTGTACATCTGTGGTTTCATATTCTAAGTCCCAAAAACCTGTGGCCAAGTTGTTACTAAGAAAACGATCACTGCTGCGATCGCCAACAACCCTTGAATCAAATTTCCAACCAGCGTACCTACGACAATCCCAATACCAGCCTTAATCGCTAGCCCCAAGTCTCGACGGTAAAGATACTCACCAATAATTGCTCCAAGAAGCGGTCCCAGTAATATTCCCAGTAATGGACCACCAAAAGGTAATGTTGGCAATAATCCCACCAAACCCAGTACTAACCCAACAATAGCACCAATTTGCCCCCACTGACTTGCACCTGCTTTTCTTGCACCCAAGTAGCTTGCTAAAAAATCCACTCCCACACTCAAAAGTAAAACGATAATTGTCACAATGAGTGGTATTTTTATAGCAGCAAAAGAACTACTAATGAATCCCCAAATGATAATTGCTATTAAAATTAAACTGGCTCCTGGAATTGCAGGAACCACAGCGCCAATAATACCCACAGCCATTAAGGCAACAAGTAACCAGTAAATAATTTGCATAATTGTTTAGTTGTTGATTCTGCCATCAATTACCTAATAACAGTTATCAGTTATCAACTGATAACTGATAACTGTTCACTGATTTAAAGTCACAGCCAATTTATCTGCAATTCCCGTAATCCAATTTTCATCTTGTTTAGTATAACTGCGAGGAGCATGCGCTGCCAAAATCAGGACTCCCTCTTCGCCAATTGGTTGACAAATGACACCTTGAGTATTTTCTGGCAAATAATCAAATTCAACTCTTCCTGGATAGACTTTCAAATCTACCAGATAAACTGGCTTTTGTTTTTCCAGCACTCTTTTTAAGATTGCTCCTGGTACGACTTCCGATTTAGGACTTAAAATTCCTCGACGTAACAAAACTTTATCTTGATAAAAAACGACGAGCGATCGCGTCACCGTATTAGTTAACAACAAATGTGATGCCCAGGCTAGTTCTGTTTTCACTGCTTGTGGTAAATCCGGTGCAAGTACAAAACCTTCTTCACCAATGAGTTGTACGGCTTCAGGTAAACGTGGTTGTACTTGCTGCCAAATTAACCCTACTAAAATCAACACAGCACTCAAAATCACACCCAATACATCTGCACGTGCTTGAGAATTTGTTAATTCTGGTGATAGTAAACGGTTAATTAGCAAAAGTAAAGCGCCCAACCCACCTACTACGATAGGTAGACGCCGTAGAACTTTATTGGGATCGGATTTACTCATGAGTCATAGGTCCGTATTATCCCCTTGTCCCCTTGTTCTTATTCCTCTCCTGGTTCAATAATGCGTTGAAATAAGTAACCAGTCCCTCTTGCTGTCAGGATTAACTCTGGATTACTTGGATCATCTTCCAATTTTGCCCGTAAACGAGAAATATGCACATCGACTACGCGAGTATCCACATGACGTTCTGGTGTATATCCCCAAACCTCTTGTAAAATTTCTGAACGGGAGAAAGCTTCTCCAGAACGGCTTACTAGCAACTCTAGTAAGCTAAATTCCATGCCTGTTAACCGAATGCGCTCATCGCCTTTATACACTTGCCGCTTATTCGTATCTATTTTAATAGTGCTAACGTGGATCACTCCAGAACTGGGAATGCCAGAGGCACCTGTTTTGTCTACCCGCCGCAGAACTGAACGAATGCGGGCTTCTAACTCCTTAGGGGAAAAAGGTTTGACTACGTAGTCATCAGCACCCAACTCTAAACCTGTGATTCTGTCAGCCACGTCGCCCAAGGCTGTTAACATAATAATTGGGACATCAGATTCTTTACGTAATTCTTGACACACGCCGTAGCCATCTAACTTCGGCATCATCACGTCCAAAACCACTAAGTCAGGTTCTGCTTTGCGAAAAGTGTCCAAAGCTTCCTCCCCGTCGCCAGCCGTAACCACATCGTAGCCAATCATCGAAAGGCGCGTTTCTAAAATTCTACGAATGCTGGCTTCGTCATCTACCACTAAAATTTTTTCTTTATGACTTTCCAAGTTTCTCAACGCTCCTTAACTAAAATTTTTCATCATTAATTTTTACTACCATATTATTAAGATATCATTTCACAAATTGATTGGAAAAATCCCACACTTACTACAATTATTGGATTTTAGTTTGTTCAAAAACTTAAGTAAAGATTAAGAATATTTAATAAGATTAAGAATGCCAAAGCCAAAAACTTATTACGTTTGTAACGAATGCGGAGCAGAATCTCCTCAATGGTTTGGTAAGTGCCCAGCTTGCGGGACCTACAACTCTTTAGAAGAACAGATTACTATCCAGTCATCAACAGATGTACCAGGTCGCAGAGTGAGTGGATGGCACGCTACTGCAGGTGGCAAAACTGCTACAACGAAACCAGCCAAACCACGGGCTTCTTTAACTTTTGATCAGATTAGCGATCGCCAAGTGACACGTTGGGCTTCTGGCTATGAGGAACTCGATCGCGTGCTGGGCGGTGGAGTTGTTCCTGGCTCTATGGTGCTGATAGGCGGTGATCCAGGAATTGGAAAATCTACGCTCTTGTTGCAAGTATCGAATCAATTAGCGCAAAGATATCGCATCCTCTACGTTTCTGGAGAAGAATCAGCACAACAAGTCAAATTAAGAGCTTCTCGCTTGGGAGTGGGAAAAATCCTAAGTTTAGTCGGTGATAGTGGTGATAGTGGTGATAGTAACGGTAATGGCAAAGCAGTACAAGTCACTCCCAAAGAAACAGTCAAAATAGATGAAGCTGAAAGCATAGGTGCTGATTTATACGTTTTGCCGGAAACAGACTTGGAAGAAATCCTACGGGAAATGGACTCGCTGAAACCGAATGTCACAATTATTGATAGTATTCAAACAGTGTTTTTCCCGGCTCTAACCTCTGCACCAGGTTCTGTCGCGCAGGTACGTGAATGTACGGCAGCTTTGATGAAGGTGGCAAAACACGAAGACATCACCATGTTAATCGTGGGACATGTCACCAAAGAAGGGGCGATCGCCGGACCAAAGGTCTTGGAACACCTTGTTGATACGGTGTTGTATTTTGAGGGCGATCGCTTTGCTTCCCATCGGTTATTACGGACAGTGAAAAACCGTTTTGGAGCAACTCACGAAATCGGCATCTTTGAAATGGTTGACAACGGACTGCGTGAAGTCCTCAACCCCTCAGAGCTCTTTTTAGGCAACCGCGATGAGCCAGCTCCTGGTACTGCAAT
The DNA here is from genome assembly GCA_012031965.1 of Scytonema sp. RU_4_4. Lineage (GTDB taxonomy): Bacteria > Cyanobacteriota > Cyanobacteriia > Cyanobacteriales > Nostocaceae > Brasilonema. The sequence continues at coordinate 15,668 of JAAUSC010000097.1, read as the reverse complement.
TGTCGTTGCTTGTGAAGGGACACGCCCGATTGTCGTCGAATTGCAAGCTTTGGTGAGTCCTACCAGCTATCCCTCACCACGTCGGGCTGGAACTGGTATAGATTACAACCGCTTAGTGCAAATTTTGGCAGTGCTAGAAAAGCGGGTAGGGATTCCGATGTCGAAGCTGGATTCTTATGTGGCGTCTGCAGGTGGGTTGAGTGTAGAAGAACCAGCAGTGGATTTGGGAATAGCGATCGCCATTGTTGCCAGTTTCCGTGATCGGATTGTTGATCCTGGTACCGTACTGATTGGAGAAGTTGGGTTAGGAGGACAAGTCCGCTCAGTATCGCAAATGGAACTACGGTTAAAAGAAGCGGCAAAATTGGGATTTAAGAGGGCAATTGTACCAAAAGGGCAAAAATACGCTGACTATAATATAGAAATTTTGCCAGTCTCAAAGGTTATAGACGCGATTATTGCAGCGATACCACAGCAGGGATTAACAGAAGAAGACTTGGCACCAGATGAGGATGAGGACTAGAACTATACCTTTTCTCCCTTGCACCAAAGAGGCTTTACAGGAATAACAAACAACATTTGAACACCCAAAGGAACACCCGTCATGATAGCCACTGCTACCCAGGACTACCAGATAACTTGGGAAAAGTTACCCGATGATTACGTACTACCAGATGAACCAGTGGATAACATTAACCAGCCCCCCCTTGCTGCAGCTTTAACCGAAAGTTTAGAAATTGCTGGTAGATTACCTGAAAATGCCTTAAATTCAACAAATTACGGCATTTGTGCCACCTTGAGTGGCAAAATTGTCATCAAAGCTCCCGATTGGGCATACGTGCCTAGTATCCGCGTGGCACGGCAAGAGGTAAAACGTAGTTACACGCCGCAGCTACAGGGAGATATGCCAGTCATTGTGATGGAATTTATTTCGGATACAGATGGTACAGAGTATTCCATCAAACCAACCTATCCCCCTGGAAAATGGTTTTTCTACGAACGCATCTTAAAAGTGCCGAATTACGTCATCCTTGAACCGGATAGCGGTAGTCTAGAAGTTTATCGATTGGACAACGCCGGACAGTATATATTGCAAGCACCTGATGAGAACAACCGCTATTTAGTAGCAGAAATGAATCTCTACCTTGGTGTGTGGCAAGGAATCCGTGAAAATCGTGCAGGATACTGGTTGCGGTGGTGGGACGAACAAGGACAGCTACTTTTGTGGGGTTCCGAATTAGCTGAGCAAGAACGACAACGTGCTGAGCAAGAAAGACAACGCGCTGAGCAAGAACGACAACGTGCTGAGCAAGAAAGACAACGCGCTGAAAGATTGGCAGCACAATTGCGAGCAGCAGGGATAGAGCCAGAAGTTTGATACTTGAGTAAAAGCCCAGTTTCTTTCACCAAACTAGGTTTGGTAGATTGTCAAAGCCGAGGAACAAAGCGAGTAGGTATGCAATTGCCCTTAGAAGGATAGAATTTTTAAGCTGAAGTAAGTCATTCTTTGTCCCCATGGAAACTAACTGGCAAGTAGCGAAAACCTACGAAGACATTCTGTATCACAAAGCTGATGGCATTGCCAAAATTACCATCAACCGTCCTCACAAACGAAATGCCTTTCGTCCTAAAACTGTTTTTGAACTGTACAACGCCTTCTGCGACGCCCGCGAAGATACTAGTATCGGCGTTGTCCTATTTACTGGTGCTGGTCCACACACTGATGGTAAGTACGCTTTCTGTTCAGGAGGCGACCAAAGTGTGCGAGGACACGCTGGCTACGTAGACGATGATGGCGTACCACGTTTGAACGTGTTGGACTTACAACGCTTGATTCGTTCCATGCCAAAAGTGGTCATTGCCCTTGTTGCAGGGTATGCCATTGGTGGAGGACATGTGCTTCACTTAATATGTGACCTAACCATTGCTGCTGATAACGCCATCTTTGGACAATCTGGTCCTAAAGTTGGTAGTTTTGATGGAGGTTTTGGTGCTAGCTATCTTGCCCGCATTGTTGGACAAAAAAAGGCGCGAGAAATCTGGTTTCTCTGCCGACAGTACAATGCAGAGCAAGCACTAGAAATGGGCTTAGTCAATTGCGTTGTTCCAATAGAACAACTTGAAACTGAAGGTATCCAGTGGGCGCGAGAGATTTTAGAAAAAAGCCCCATCGCCATTCGCTGTCTAAAAGCAGCATTTAACGCTGACTGTGATGGACAAGCTGGTTTGCAAGAATTAGCTGGCAATGCCACCTTACTCTATTACATGACAGAAGAAGGGCGAGAGGGAAAACAAGCATTTTTAGAAAAACGTCCACCTAACTTTCGTCAATATCCCTGGCTACCCTGAAAACACAAAAATCGCACCTTTGATAAAAGGCGCGATTTTTGAAGTGTTAAGGTCTTTGGACAACCTATAGATATTAAAGGCGAATTTTATTTTCGATGCACGACTTTCGTAAGTTGGTAATAATTGGTAGCTAACCCTATTGTGTCACTTCTACACAGTGAAGTGTGAAATATTCGCGCTCTATAGGGTCTAAGTCTAATTTCTCTTCTACAAAAGAGGTATGAACCAATTCGCCCAAAACAGCACTAAAACGGTGCTTCAGCGATTTGACTTTTCCTGTTTTGGCAAAAGAAAGCTATATCAATATAGCCTCAGCTTTCGTCTTTTCAGAAGAGCACTCAGGAGCTGTTTCCTCAACAGGAGCAAGCACAGGTTTGTTTAAACCTGAAGCTAAGACTGATGTTGCATCTGGCAAACTCCAAGCATCTTCTAAATTTTCCCAAGAGGGAGCAAACGGTGGGAGTGCCAAAGAGCAAGCCTTCCAGTTTCCTCGAACTGGCGCTCCCAACTGCTGGCAGAATCCGCCGCGACGCCCCTCTAGATTGTAATAACGACAATACCTACAGGCAGAAGTCAATGATTTTATCTGTTTCATATTTAGTGCCTTTAGTGCCGTTTTAGGGCTAATTTTCTTTCTTTATTTTGCGTCTCTACAACAAATGTGGATTTTAGCTAAAACCCGTGATCTCACTAGATTCTAGCGATCCCAACGAAAAAATTAACTTTATAATTTTTTTAGGTTTGTGTTATATTTTTCAAATTTTGTGTAAACAAAATGATACATGAATTGCAGTGGATTAAGCATACTCGTTTTCCGCTGAAAATAATTGGGGATCAAAGCTAATCATGAATATAACGATTCGATGAGCCTTGGAACTTCAGTCTCAAGAAACACTTTTTAAGATGAAATCAACTGTATCTTTTGAAAGAATTGACGCTATTGAACCGTAGCTAAAATCACACCTCAAGAAGTATAAATTTTCTCTCTTTGGGAAGAGGAAGTTAGTTGCAAAAAAGTTATTATGTTTAGCCATTCATCACAGAATCACAAAACTATTTTGATAGAAATCTAAGAAAAAGTTCGCGAAACAGTGTTGAGCCATCAGTCTTAGGACTAATGGCTCAGCATTGTATACTCAATACTCAGAAATACTCAGGACTTTGAAGATTGCTTCGCAGCACATACAGAACAGACACGCCAGCGCTGAAGTTCGCCAGGTGGGGTGGGACAATCGCATAGAGGACAAAGCGGTAAATTGTGCGATCGCGCTTGCACTGTCCTAGCCCAATTTTGGAAAGCAGCATTGGCATCCTCAGCTTTAGGTGTCATATCATCGCGTATATTCATCGCATCACCCACATAACTGGGATGTTCGCATAGCGATATTGTTTGTTGTTCCTTGGGATTGTTTTGAGGACGCCCCCATTGGGCTGTCGAAAAATGAATATCCCGCAAACCAATTGACAATTTTTCATTCAACTTTAAAATCAGGCGTTGGCGCTCAAAAGTTAGGTTCTGTGCCCAAGCTGCACTAGAAGTTGCCACCCGCAATACATCGCGCTGGAGCGACAATGGTTGAGTATGAGTAGCTACCGCTGCTCCTACGACTTCAGCCCAACACGTGAGCAAACGTTGAAATGGCTGCTCTTGCCATTCCGTCTGAGCTGCTAAAACCCCTAGAATATCATTAACTGATTTAAACGACATGTGGTCAACCTTGGCAAAAATTGCAGCACAGCTGTGCAATATATCTATGATATTTTTCGCTAGGATTGGCAAAAATATATTTTTAAATTAATCCAGCACTCTAGGTTTGAGCCAGAGACAAGCAAAATGAGTCAAAACCCCCTAGTTGAGGGTGTTCAATCTTTTCAAACAACAAGGTTGAAATCACCACTAACAGCAGCATTGGCTAGTTTGGAAGTCCAACTAGATCAAGAATTAGCTCGATACCGACGTACACGAACTGGATACAGAACTCCAAACCAGCCTCGTGTCAGCATTTCCACAAGCAGTCAACTTCAACAGTTCATTGCTGCAAGTACAACAGGGAGCAAAACTAAATTCCCTGCACAGGACAATCTCGAAGAGAGTTTCCACAACATTGATTTGGCAACTCTTAAAACACATACCCCAAGTACTTTGGTTCAGGAGGAATCTCTTCTTTTAGAAACGAAAATTAACCCGCCGAAATCTCTGGAACAGACTCAAGATCAGGTGAGTGCATCAGCGACAAAACTCGATACTTTGTTATCACCTCAAACCTCAGCGCTGCATACATCAGTTTCCTCAAATAGACAACATCTACAATCTCATATAGATTCAACTCCAAGCAACTCTGGCGAAGCACAAACAACTCCAGCACCAAGTGCCATTATTGTACATACACAAATCAACGAACAAAGTCAGAGTGGAAATATTGCAGAGTCAGAAAATAACACAAGCCCACAACCAAATGACTACTTAGAATCGTCTGAAGCGCTGCTGAGAAGTTTAGCAGAAGAAGAACCAAAAACTCACAAGCCGACTAATTCTGACAATAGCCTGCTATCTCCCTTGGGCATTGGCTCCATGCTACTCCTATTATTAGGAAGTCTGACGCTGAGCTACATAATCTTCAATCATAAGAGCCTACCACAATTTAGTTTAGATAGATTGTTTCAACAAAATGCGCCCACAACTGCTGAAAATCCAGCAGACAATACGGTAGAAGTTAACAACAATGTGAAAGTGAAAACTGTAGCTCAACCAAGTCTCACACCCATACCCAAGTATCCTAATTTGGCTACAGACGAGTTTCCAGAGGTGAGAAATCCAAATGATGTTGTTGGCTTAAAACCCAAATCCAAACCAACACCAACAGCATTCACTAACCAAGGCACTGCCGAAAACTCAACCAATTCAGTCACAATACCAAAATTACAGCCCACACTTGGACTGGATTCTACGCCATCCTCAAGGGCAACAACTTCCCAAGATCCATCAAAAACCCAACAAAAGCCAGATACAGAAATAAAACCATCTGCAGATGGGTTTTATCATGTAGTTATAGATAATCAAGGCGATCGCGCTTTTGCCTCTGCACGACAAGTCGTTCCCGATGCTTACTTATCAGCCGACGGTAAAATTATTTATCTGGGTGCCCTAAAGAGTAAAGAGCAAACACAAGCACTGCTGCAAGAGCTACAAGCAAAAGGCGTTAATGCCAGGATTAAGTAGCCTTAAGGCAGTTGATAAGAGCCTTGAAAGAGAACATGGAATAGAGGGTGTAGGGGAGTAGAGGTAGGGTTGACCGAATCAGTTATCAGTAAACACTCAACAGTTATCAGTTAGAAGAAAAGGTGTAAGCAAGCTCATTCATTTGTGGAGACTATAATAAATCGCTTCTTTTTTAAAATCCCCCGAATTCATTCGTGGAGATGAACTGATAACTGTTCAGTGATCACTGTTCACTGATAACTGATAACTGTTAGCCTTTATACCCCTATTTAAAATTGAATGGAGAGTCTGACATGGGACTAATTGACCGTATGATGCGGGTGATTCGCGCCAACCTCAATAGTTTAATTGTGAGTGCAGAAGATCCAGAAAAGATTCTGGAAGAAACTGTCCTACAGATGCAAGAAAATTTGGTGCAATTGCGACAAGCAGTAGCCCAGCGATCGCCACCCAAAAGCGTACTGAACGACAAATGACGAGTGCTGAGTCTACAGCAAAAGAATGGTACCGCCGCGCTCAACTCGCACTCCAACAAGGTAACGAACTTTTAGCACGGGAAGCTTTGACCAAACGTCGGGCATATCAAGAAACGGCTCAAACCCTTGCCAGTCAGATAGAACAGCAAAGTTCTGTTGTGTCTAGGCTCAAAAAAGATATGCGAACGCTAGAGCTAAAAATTGGTGAAGCAAAAACAAAAAAAGATATGTACATCGCTCGCGCCCGTTCTGCCGAAGCGTCATATAAACTTCAAGAAATGCTGGGCGGAACTTCCAGTATAGATAACATTAAAGCCTTTGAGCAGATGGAGGAAAAAGTTTTGCAGTTAGAAGCTCAAACAGAAGCCATCTCGACAACCAGTACAGATGATTTGCGTCATCAGTTTGCTTCTTTGGAAGAGGGTAATGATGTTGATGCAGAACTCGCAGCACTGCGAAAGCAGCTTTCGACTGAATCAGAAAAAAAACAACAGCTACCGAAAACTCCAGACTGATGAAGATTGGGCAATGATCCAATTTGGAGCGTATCTTAAAAAATAGGAACGCCCTTAGGAAGTTCCAATCCAAACCGGAACGATTACATTGAAATAAGTAGCTATGAAATAGTAAAAAAGCTAACGACCCAACTAGGCGCGTAAATCAAAAGAGGAAAAACAAAGTTATGGGATTATTTGATCGCATTAAGCGAGTCGTCAGTGCTAACCTCAACGACCTGGTCGCTAAAGCGGAAGACCCCGAAAAAATGCTGGAACAAGCCGTTGTAGAAATGCAGGAAGACTTGGTACAGCTGCGTCAGGGCGTTGCTCAGGCAATCGCAGCTCAAAAACGGACTGAGAAACAGTACAATGATGCTCAAAATGAAATCAATAAGTGGCAGCGCAATGCTCAACTCGCACTTGCTAAAGGGGATGAAAACCTAGCAAGGCAAGCACTAGAGCGTAAAAAGACTTTTACTGACACATCAAATGCACTCAAAGCTAGTCTAGACCAGCAAACTGCTCAGGTCGAGACTCTCAAGCGCAATTTAATCCAACTGGAAAGCAAAATTTCTGAGGCGAAGACCAAGAAGGAAATGCTCAAAGCGCGGATTACAGCAGCCAAGGCTCAAGAGCAACTCCAAGGCATGGTGCGTGGTATGAATACCAGTAGTGCAATGGCTGCTTTCGAGCGCATGGAAGACAAAGTTCTGATGCAAGAAGCTCGCGCCCAGTCAGCAGCAGAGTTGGTTGGTGAAAACTTAGAAAGCCAATTTGCAGCTTTGGAAGGTAGTAGCGATGTTGATGATGAACTGGCTGCTTTGAAAGCACAAATGTTACCAGGCGGTTCACCAAATCAACAAGCACTACCCGAACAAACCACTGCTCCAAAACCAAAAAATAATGAAGTGGTTGATGCTGAGTTGGATTCGCTACGCAAACAATTGGATCAAATGTAACTTCTGCATTAACAAGCGCTTTCATTTGGGTTCACCAGAAGCAGATTTATACCGTTGTCAATAGAAACCTTGATAGTTTTTTGTCTTTTCACAAAGAGTTTATCGAGGTTTCTGTTTTAAGGCGTCAATTGAGGTTGCGAATCTAACGTAGCTATTGTCCTCAGATTGAGATAGAGTAATCTGTGGGCAAGTTATGATGAAATGGGTATTGCCGGAGCGTGCAATGAGCAGCAGTGTTGTAACTATAACTGATGCTGAGTTTGAAACCGAAGTGTTGAAAGCCCAGAAGCCTGTATTAATTTATTTTTGGGCTTCCTGGTGCGGACCTTGTCAATTGATGTCACCACTGGTAAATTTGGCAGCTACCACCTACGGCGATCGCCTCAAAGTGGTAAAAATGGAAATTGATCCTAACCCAGTTACTGTCAAACAGTACCAGGTAGAAGGAGTACCAGCCCTCAGACTCATTCAAGGAAACCAACTTTTGGTATCTGCTGAGGGAGTCATCAGCAAAGATAAATTACTCAGCCTCTTAGATTCTCATCTAAATTAGTCATTAGTCATGAGTCACTAGTCCTTAGTCCTGAATAAATAGCAACAGACTTAGGGCTCTTCGGGTATCTCCTCCACTCTTTGGCTGCGCCAACACCAGTCCAGCCCAGTTGGTTTCCCAGCTTGGCTGCGCTGGCTCACAAATGACAATTGACTTAGGACAAAGGACCAAAAATGCAGTTTGCCAAGCGTTTACAACCCCTGCAATCAAATGTATTTGCGGATATGGACAAAGCCAAAGCTGTTGCTTTGACTGCAGGAGTTGAGTTAATTGATTTGTCACTGGGGTCTTCGGATTTATCAGCCGAGGCGCATGTGATTTCGGCGATCGCCCAATCTCTATACGACCCCACTACCCACGGCTACTTGCTATTTCACGGTACTCAAGCCTTTCGCCAAGCAGCAGCAAGTTGGTATGAGCAAAGATTTGGTATTCCTGTTAATCCTGAAACAGAGGTACTACCCCTGATTGGTTCCCAAGAAGGAACGGCACATTTACCTCTAGCAGTCCTCAACCCAGGCAATTTCGCCCTATTGCTTGATCCAGGTTACCCCTCTCATGCAGGGGGAGTGTACTTGGCGAATGGTCAAATTTACCCAATGGCTATAAAGGCAGAAAACGGTTTTTTACCCGTATTTGCAGATATTCCTACGTCTGTATTGGCACAGTCGCGGATGATGGTCTTAAGCTATCCTCATAATCCTACCACAGCAATCGCACCTTTATCCTTCTTTAAGGAAGCAGTTAGTTTTTGTCAGCAACACAATATCGTCCTAGTGCATGATTTCCCCTACGTAGATTTGGTATTTGAAAAGACTGGGAACTTGGGCAAATCCCTTGCTCCCTCAATTCTACAAGCTGATCCAGACAAAAGTATTTCCATTGAGTTTTTCACCCTCTCCAAGTCATACAATATGGGTGGCTTCCGTATTGGCTACGCCATCGGTAATGCCCAGTTGATTTGTGCCTTGCGTCAAATAAAAGCAGTCGTTGATTTTAATCAATACCGAGGAATTTTGAACGGCGCTATTGCTGCCCTGAGTGGTCCACAGACTGGGGTTAAAGCCGCTGTCGCAACCTTGCGCCAACGCCGAGATACCTTTGTCAGCGCTTTGCACCGTATTGGTTGGTATGTTCCTACTCCCAAAGCAACAATGTATGTTTGGGCAAAGTTACCAGAACAGTGGAGTCAAGATTCTGTGGGATTTTGTACCCAGCTTGTGCAGAAAACAGGGGTAGCCGCTTCACCTGGTGCAGGTTTCGGCAAATCTGGAGAAGGATATGTCCGCTTTGCTTTGGTGCATGATACGCCCATATTGGAAACTGCTGTCGAGAGAATAGCAGAGTTTTTGTAGTCAAAAATTTATTCTATAAAATGTATCAAAATATATACCTATATACACGTAGATATTTTTATTTTTTTATCTGCGTACATCTCTTGTGCATCTGCGGTTCCAAATAGCCCCAAACCAAATTTTTGCAAAAAAATCAATACAGAATGCAACAAAACATAGAAAATACATTATCAAAATAATTGTCCAAAACACAAGAGTGACTGTGAGCAGTGAATTATCTTCTTTGCAAGTTCAAGATATAGGAGAGCAAGGTCTTTTAAAAAGATTGCAGCGCTTTTGTCCTCCAGAAATTATTGGGGATGATGCGGCTGTAGTTTCCATTGAACCAGGACAGTCTTTAGTCGTCACAACTGATGTGTTGGTTGATGGTGTCCATTTCAGTGAAATCACGACTTCTGGGGAAGACGCAGGTTGGCGGGCGGCGGCTGCTAATTTATCAGATTTAGCAGCAATGGGTGCAACTCCCCTAGCAATTACTGTCGGACTGGCACTCCCAGGCGATGTTGCTGTTAGTTGGGTGGAGCAATTATACCAGGGAATGACACAATGCCTGCAAAAGTACAATACCCCAATAGTCGGTGGTGATATCGTGCGATCGCCAACAACCACGATAGCCATTTCCGCTTTTGGTCAAGTTGACCCATTACGTACTATTCGCCGTAACCAAGCTAGGGTAGGAGATACCATAGTTGTCACAGGCGTGCATGGGGCTTCGGCTGCTGGCTTACAATTGCTGCTGCGTCCTGTTTTTGGGCAAAATCTTAGTGAGAGCGATCGCACAGCACTCATTCACGCGCACCAAAGACCCAAACCCCGACTAGATGTCTTACCAATTCTGTGGGAAATTCTAGACTCTCATACCCCACACTCTGTAGCTGGTATGGACAGTAGCGATGGCTTGGCTGACGCTGTGGTGCAAATTTGCCGCGCCAGTGGTGTTGGTGCTGTCGTTGAACGCACTCAAATTCCTTTACCAACAGCATTCAATCACTGGCTGACACCAGAACAAGCGCTGGAATATGCCTTATATGGTGGAGAAGACTTTGAGTTAGTACTGTGCTTGCCAACAGAGCTAGCATATGCGCTTGTACAACAGCTTGGTGACGGCGCGGCTATTGTGGGAAAAATAACAGATGGATCAACAGTCATTTTGCATGACCAAACAGAAAAATCCCCCGATCAAGTTCTCAATCTTGATCGGGGGTTTCAACATTTTCATCGTTAGCTGCTTGTCATTTGCACAAGATAAATGACAAATGACTATTTAGTCCATTTTTCGGCTACTAACTCTGCCAAGTCAAGAACTCGCTGGCTGTAGCCCCACTCGTTGTCATACCAAGCCATAACTTTCACCAAGTCGCCGCCCATGACAAACGTCAAGTTAGCATCGATAACCGAGGAGGCATCAGTGCCTTGATAATCGGATGATACCAGGGGCAGTTCGCTGTAGTCCAAAATGCCTTTAAGTTCACCTTCGGAGGCATCTTTGAGGGCTTGGTTGACTGCTTCAGTAATGGTAGGTCTTTCAACCTGGATCACAAAGTCCACCATTGAAACATTAGGGGTGGGTACGCGCAACGCCACACCATTCAGCTTGCCTTTAAGTTCTGGTAGAACCAGCGCGACAGCTTTCGCTGCACCTGTGGAGGTCGGCACAATGTTGATAGCTGCAGCACGTGCCCGTCTGACATCACGGTGAGAGGCGTCTAGCAAGCGTTGGTCACCAGTGTAGCTGTGAGTGGTGGTCATAGTACCCTTGATGATGCCGAATTTCTCGTGCAACACCTTAGCAATGGGAGCCAAGCAGTTGGTGGTACAGCTGGCGTTACTGATGATGTTGTGCTTTTGATGGTCGTAATCCTTATGATTCACACCAATGACAAAAGTCCCATCTTCGTTCTTTCCAGGGGCGGTGATTAGAACCTTCTTAGCACCAGCGTTGAGGTGCTTTGTTGCCCCTTCTTTGGAAGTAAAAACCCCTGTTGCTTCGATAATTAAGTCAATTCCCCAGTCTTTCCAGGGCAAGTTTTCTGGATTGCGGTCGGAGACACATTTAATGGTCTTACCGTTAACGATGATAGAGTTATCATCGGCAGAAATGTCAACACCCTTTAACTTCCCTAGCATCGAGTCATACTTGAGCAGGTGAGCATTGGTTCTAGGATCGGATGTGTCATTGATAGCGACAAGGTCGATATTACTATTTTCTCTACCTACCCAGCAACGTGCAAAGTTTCGCCCGATGCGCCCGAAACCGTTGATTGCAACTCTAATCACAGCGTCTTGCCCTCTGTTTATTTATACTTAACAAAAGCTACTGATGACCCAGATCATACCGCAAAGGGGAGAGTATTTATAACTATAAAGCGTTAGATTCTCAAAAAAATAAATATTTCCTTCCTACCCGTTTGTGTACAGGTTGTGATTATCAATATAAAACCTAACTGGTTCTGAGATGAAATAGCGAATTTATGGACAATTGCAGCAAAGGTTACAAGTAAGACTTGACGACAGTCCCAGTAAAGGGTTATTCAATAATCGCCAGTATATGCTATTATTCTGCTTTGTCAGTTTTTGATCCACTTGCTTGTAAATTAACTCGATTTGAGCTAATCTCTTGTAGCTTCAGAGTCAGGGTGCAATTGACCAATGACAAAACCAGTGCTAATTTTTGTCCACGGTAACAATCAGGTTAGGTTTGAGATGTATCAAAACCAACCATTTAGCACAGTGTGAGTATTGGGGTAATCAGCAGGCAAGTCCATCAGGGTGTTAACAGCATAAGAAGTTCCAGAGCAACTTTTCTCAACGAGTGATACAGTCAACCCCAGGTTGTCTGCAATCGCTCACTGCACTCTTATCTACTCAGTGTTCAAATAAAGCTCCGTGTTTATGAGGAGGATTTTGTAAAGGTACTCAAATAACTTGTTCTAGAGGGACCTGAACCAAAGCTGTTATGGCTATAATCACTTGTCCCCAATGAACTGGAGTAAAAATGCTTCCAAAAATTGGCAATTGCTGCATCCACTCATGCTTAATCTTTGTTCAATTTTAAAGAACTTTATTCACCAGTTTACTATCATAGCAAATTCTAGGGAGGCAGTCAAAAACACATATTTACAATTACAATTAGGAGTTTCCCGATCTGGCATAAATTTCCAGAATAATCATAATATCTGTTAAGAAAGAGAAAAAATCACTAACAAGGGTAAAATCGATTGGAATGGGAAAAATAATAGTGAAAAAAATAACTTATCGGTTATAAAAAAGGTACAGAGGCAGTATCAGTAAAAATCGAATTCCTGTTATGATACGCGTGTCATTTAGGATGCTTGTGTGGTGTGGTGATAGAGGATAAATCAATGAAAGATACAGTAGACTTTGGCGGTAGACCATTTCATTTCATTGGTATTGGCGGCATAGGTATGTCTGCTTTGGCATATGTGCTAGCAAAGGGTCAGTTGCCAGTATCTGGTTCAGATCTTCGTCAAAACCATATTACTCGACGTTTAGAATCTATCGGAACTCATATTTTTGGGAAACAAGACGCAAGTAATCTCGAATTCTTTCGTCCTCATTCTCAGCCTAACGGAGTAGTATTAAAGACTAAAGAAGAATTATCTGCTTTCGATAAAGCAAAATTACCTCAAGTTATTTGTTCAACAGCAATTAACACAACTAATTTAGAGTACAAAGCTGCATTAGAATTAGGTTGCCCAATTTTCCATAGATCTGATGTACTGGCAGCGTTAATCGCTCAATATAGTAGCGTTGCTGTCGCAGGAACCCACGGGAAAACAACAACAAGTAGCATGATTGGTTATATGCTGCTCCAAGCAGGGCTTGATCCAACAATTTTAGTCGGTGGAGAAGTCAATGCTTGGTCCGGCAATGCGCGACTGGGACAAAGTCGATATTTGGTGGCAGAAGCAGATGAATCAGATGGTTCCCTAGTCAAACATAGCCCAGAAATAGGTATTATTACTAACATAGAATTAGATCATCCCGACCACTACGACACATTAGAAGAAGTGGTCCAAATTTTCAGACATTTGCAAAAGGCTGTAAAACTTTGGTAGGCAGCATTGATTGCCCGACTGTACGCGATCGCCTACAACCAGGGATTACTTACAGCCTAAATCCTGATAGTGATGCTGATTACACTGTCACCAACGTGGACTATAGAGCCGATGGCACTACAGCGGTTGTATGGGAAAAAGGCAAGACTTTAGGTGTGTTGAACTTGCGTTTACTTAGTAAGCACAACCTCAGTAATGCTCTAGCAGCAGTGGCTGTTGGTCGGATATTGGGCTTGGTATTTGGAGAAATTGCTAAAGGTCTTGCGACCTTTGAAGGCGCAAGACGCCGTTTTGAATTCCGAGGTGAAGCCAATGGCATCACTTTTATTGATGATTACGCTCATCACCCCAGTGAAATTCGTGCCACTCTAGCTGCTGCACGCTTACAAGCAAGACCAGGACAGAGAGTTGTTGCTATTTTCCAACCCCATCGCTACAGCCGCACGCTTACCTTTCTGGAGGAATTTGCTCAATCGTTTAGTCATGCTGATTTAGTTGTCCTCACTGATATTTACAGTGCAGGTGAGTCAAACTTGGGGCAAGTTAGTGGTGAAAAACTTGCAAGTGAAGTTGCTAAACAGCACCCGCAGGTGATATACCAACCAACTTTAGCCTCAGTCTGTGAGCACTTACAGCAAACTCTGCATTGTGGAGACTTGGCGCTGTTTCTGGGAGCTGGGAATATTAATCAAGTGATTCCCGAAGTCATAGCGACACAATGCCCACCAACTAAGGCAACTTCCTAAGAAAAGTTTCCTACGTAAACACAGGGAGTACAACTTTCGTACAAGTTGGTTTCCCTTAATCGCATAGTGTCCGTCTAGCAATAGTTACATTGCTTTTCATTGATGTCGTATTTTTACGACATATAAACATCTCAATTCAGCGCATTCTAGAAAATATGACTATCTCCCAGGCAGTTGCAAATGTCTGCAAAGTTTCTGGTATGACAAATAGCAGGCAAATAACATCTAATAATCCCATTGAAAGTAAAGAAATTTATTTACCTGGTACTGATTGCGTTATTAAATCCCAAGTTTCGCTAGCAGCCTACACTTCCTACAGAGTCGGTGGACCTGCCCAGTGGTGTGCTACCCCCCGAAACTTAGAGGCTCTACAAGCTAGTTTTCAGTATGCTAAAACACATGAATTATCAGTAACAATACTAGGAGCAGGCTCTAACCTGCTTGTCAGTGATTGCGGGATACCAGGTTTCGTTATTGTGACTCGTCATCTGCGCTACAGCCATTTCGACCCAGAAACAGGTCAATTGACTGTCGCTGCAGGAGAGCCAATTCCAAGCTTAGCATGGCAAGTAGCAGAGCGGGGATGGCAAGGATTTGAGTGGGCTGTTGGTATCCCTGGAACTATTGGGGGTGCAGTGGTGATGAATGCAGGGGCACACAATAGTTGTATCGCAGATATCATAGTTAGTGCTCAAGTACTTTTACCGAATGGGACTCTGGAAACTTTCAACCGCGAACAGTTGAGCTATAGCTACCGCACCTCTATCCTCCAAGGAAGCGATTCTATCGTCACCCAAGCGACTTTTCAACTCCAGCCAGGAGCCGACCCGACACAAGTTTTAGCAGCTACCAAACAACACAAAGAGCATCGACTAAATACTCAACCCTATCACTTGCCCAGTTGTGGTAGTGTGTTCCGCAATCCCAAACCTTATGCTGCAGGCTGGTTAATTGAACAAACAGGTCTTAAAGGCTACCAGATTGGCAAAGCGCAAGTTGCACAACGGCATGCTAATTTTATCGTTAACTGTGGTGGCGCTAGTGCTTGGGATATTTTCAATCTTATCCATCATGTTCAATATCAGGTACAAGAACGTTGGTCTATTCTGTTAGAACCAGAAGTGAAAATGATGGGAGAGTTTCAAGCCGCTTGATGAACTAAACTTTATAAGAAAAACATAATTTTTTCTTCCTTTCTTCATAAAGAAAAGAGCAGTTTATTCACAACAGCGTTAGATAAGCTAAAACACATCTAACTTGCATAATTTCAAGTTTTGATAAAAAGCATCAAACTCTTTTATCTCTTACTCTGCGCCACGCCAGGTCGCACCGTCGGGGGAAACCCCAACGCCAGAACAAGCGTGAGGGAAACAAGGACTGCAGTACTGGCTCCCTCCGGGGATGACCTCCGGTCACGCTGCGCTAACACAGTCC
>JAAUSC010000303.1 GCA_012031965.1 Scytonema sp. RU_4_4 | reverse complement strand
AACGACAGTCTTAACATCCAAAATCATCGGAAAAGCAAAACGCTAACCAACTTGGCATAACCCAGGATTCAGTATCAGTCGGATCGAGTCCTGGTGGTAGCGCCATAAAGTAAAATGTTAAAGGTTGGTCTTCGGGATAAGAAAGCTTAAATGTTCTGTCTTGCTTACGTTCTGGATGATTTTCTGGTAAATCTTTTTTACGCTCTAAGTCCTCATCAATCAGGAATGTGTCAACACTTTGATAGCGTTGTCGTCCAAAATCCGCTTGCAAATCATCATGGATAAAGTGATTGCGGATGCTAGCATTAAACCGAGTTTGAGCAATGCTAGTATAAGCCCATTGAAGAAACTTATTCGTCTCTGGCGTGCAGTAATAAGTTGGATAAAAATAGAGATAACGATACTTACCATCCTCAAACCTCTTACCCACCGCCTGAGTTTGGTTCATCAGGATTTGACGCAGCATCATTTCTATACCTGCAATGCTGGAAATGTTGCGTTTTGCATTGGAACCACCCAGCATTTGCTTATTTGTATAAACTTGGGGAGTAAACAGCACCGCAGATTCCATCTGTTCTGTGACGGTGTAAGCAGAATGAGAAACAGAGCAAATTAACTGTCGTCCTCGCCCAAATTTCTTGGCTAGTTGATAGCGTTCTAACTCATCCAAAAAAACTTTTGTAGAATCTATATCTTGCTGCTTCTCCTTTCCAGGTAGAATGACAACACGCTGCACCCACAAGCGTAAATCGTCCCATCCATCTGGTAACTTATATTGTTCTACAATTGGTGAAATGAGCTTCGCCAGATGATTAATAACACTCTCACAAACTTCCTCTACATTTTCAATTTCTGGGTGATGCTCTAAGTACTTTGCTGCCAAGTAATACCATTCATAAGGCACACCGCCAGTATTACCTTTCAGTTTTAGTTCCTTAAGCGTATCATTAATCTTTTGTATTTCTCGAATGGGAGGCAAAGACTCTTCTAAATTCCAGAATTGAGCCACCTCTCGTACTAAATCGAAATCAGGTAAGGATGGTAACTCCTTCTTATTTTTTTTGCTCTCCTTTCGTGCTTCTTCAATTTTATTAATCTTCTCTCCCCAAATTTTACGACTAATGACATCACCAAACTCAGCAATTTGGTCGATGCGTATATCATCAGAAAAACTGAAACTGTAATCAGTCGAAAGAACACCTTGCTGTTGAAATTTGACTAAATTACCGCTACGACTTTTAGCCACTGAACTTTTACCAGATTTGAGAATGCGTAAAGTTGCTTTTAGTGCAACGCGCATCAATCCTATGTCATCAAAGAATTTATCATAATACTCGGCATACTTCATGCCTTTACCATCTCTACCAAAACCAGTTTGGCGTTTGATAAGTTGTCCACCACAAAATTCTTTAATTTTGTGAACTACCCTATCTGGTAAATCTTCCGTCGATATTACTGGTGCATTGCAGAGGGTTAAGTAAACAATACCTGTTGGTAAATATAACAATGGCTTGTAATATTCACAATCTTCTGTGTTTAAACTTGTGTAAGCCTCCATCAAAGCATTATTCACCACATTAGTTAAAACACCTCTGTTTTCAGCAACTCGATGATAAGTCAATTTCAGTTGTCCATCACTGAGATTATGCAAAATACCATTAAAGTACGGTGTTCAGCATCTTGAGGATGTTTAATAACCGAAGCGAGTAAATCAGCGATACAAGTTAAGTCAGCAAGACAGACAAGGACATAATCATCAAGTATTGGCTGTAACCCATGTTTAGAAAGATTTAAATTTGTATCACTTCTGCGCTGGGCATTGTACGCAATGAATAGTAAATCATCTCGATATTCTTGCCATGTTTCTGGTTCGTCGGGACTGATAAATTTATCAATATTCAGTTCCCTAACAATCACATCTATAATTTCACGGTGTGCTGCTAGCGGTAATTCACGAATTTTTTGTTCTCTGTCTAAAGCGATCGCTTTGTACACTTCCGGCATTTTTGAAAACAGCCGATAATCGAACTTTTCAAAATCATGTAGGATAAATCCAGCAATCAGTAACCGCCTTTCTTTTTCATGAATGACTCTTTTGACAGTTGTGTTTAGTTTTTTAAGGCGACGTTCAATCAGATTAGCTGGGAGCAAACCATTAAGTAGGTGTGTATTCAAAGATTGATCACCTGCGTTATCTCGCCTAACGTTTTCTTTCCCTTTCTTTTGGTCGAGATAATCAAAAAATTTGCCACCCTTCGCTGTAACTCCAATAGCCACTCGCAGTAAGTTTGGTAACACATACTGACTAAAGTCCTGCATGATGATATCATCAGGGTTTTCTGTTGTGATCGCTCTTTGCAATAACTTGAGGGTGAGGAGCTCAGATGGTTTGGTTTCAACTGTGCGATTAGACGTTATTTCAAAGTCAGAATCATCTCCAGATGTCCACTCATTGTCTGATTTATCCAACTCTTCGGAGTCAATTTCATTGTTGGCTTCATCGAGAGAGAGTTGTTGCACTTGTTCTTCAGATTTTTTACGTTTACTTGCCATGTTCTTACTTCAAATTTAAAAGAAAAAGCTTATCTGTTACCTAGAAATAAGTTTCCGTGCTAATACTAAAGTCCATTAAAATAAACTGGAATTTTTGTAAAGCCTGTGTTTAGTCCTCTTTAGAATTGTAGAATTGTAGAATTGTAGGTTGGGTTACGCTTCGCTTAACCCAACAAATACGCCCAAATGTGCAAGCCGTCACACAATTTTAGTAATGGTTTGCACGATTTTAGTAAACTCCCTATTAGGGATTGAAACCTAAACCACATATATCCCCTCACTCTTAAGCCAGCCTGTCAGCGTATCCACCAACAGCGCCGACTGCCCAAACGCTATACAATATGGTGGTGTAGCATCGTGGACGCTAAATTGATCGCTAATTGGGTAAATCTCAAAATGCATCGGCAGTTGTAACCGCCGCCGTACTTCATCCACACGTAAAGGCACCACATAAGAAACCAAAGCCTGTTTCTTTAGTTGCTTATTAATCTGACTAATCCAGTAGTTTCCCGGTTGCCAAACTTGGATACCCAATAAAACCTGAACTTTCCAAGCATTAGCGATCGCTTCCAAGTCCCCAGGATAAGTAAACTTCCAATCCAGTCTTTCCTCTCGATATCCAAGCAACTTCATAAATCCCAGACAGTACTCAAATCTGCCTTTGGGGATGGGGGTGTTGGTACGTTCTGCAATTGCATAACGCAGTCGTTCAAATTCTGTCCCCTTCATCGGTTCAATTTCTAAGTTGCTGAGAATCCCTGGTAAATCGTAGGTTTTAAATCTATCCGCCTCATTTTGCTCAGTCGTGTCATAAATCCCGCATAGCAAAGGACTCGTACCCCGAAAACTCGCCGCCTCCTCTAAAATTGGGTTTCCCTTGTCTGTTCCTGATAGTTCTCGCCACTCCTTTTCCCACTCTTTGCTGCGAGCAAACACAGATTTGAGGTTTACCTTTTTCTTGTCGGTACTGAAAACGAGTTCACAATCGTTCTTAAATGCTTCCTGGCTACCTTCGTACTGCTGCTTAACATTAGGATGTCCCAACTGTCGAACAAGTCGCATCGACTGTACAGTACCCCATTTCAAGTAATAGCCTTCAAAATTATTGATTTTGCGGTAATTCTCCCGAATTTGTTCGTGAAAAAAAGGACGTTCGTAAATCTCCCCTGACTTCAAAGCTGGAGAATCACCTTTAAAAAGTTTGTCAATTAAGAAGTTGGGCGTGAGTGCATAGGCAGTACAATCGCTAAAAGTGATATGCTGTCCGTCACGTTCATACCCATCATGTCGTCCCAATCTGCCCAAACGTTGAATAAAGTTACCAGCATCTGCTGACTCAAAAAATAGGAAGTTGATTTTGAAATCTACACCGACATCAATAGTGCTAGTTCCCAAAACTAAGTCAGCTTCCAGCGACTCCTCTTTTGTTTTCTTCCCTGATAAACCAGTATTTTCATCGGCTTTGAACCCGTATGGCTTAAGAAAATTATTAAAAAAGTCCCTTAACCGCTTCACTGCGGCGATTGAGTTAAGAATAATTGCACCTTTACCACTGTGTTGCAAGTGAGTCAAAATCAACTCACTATTATCTTTGAGCCAAGTTTCAGATGCTTTTGAAGTAGGTTCTAGCCGGACAAAATGTAAGGATATTTCTCGCGAGACTTGCCGCCAACCTTGAGCTTTTAGCTGCTGACATTCAGTAGCATTATCAGGAAATTTATATTTGTTCTCTTTTAGTGGGTCAATTTCATGACAGCGAAACCCTGCTAATTTAAACCTCTCAACTAACTGCGGATTTGGTGTTGCAGAGAGAAACAAAAACTTTTTGCGCCGATTGGTGCGGCGAATTAACAGCATGGTATTGATGACGCTAGCAATCTGCGGTGCTTGAAAAACGTGAAACTCGTCGAACAGAATCACATTGAAACGCTTATCAATCCTTCCCCACAGTTTATCTGGACTATCGTTGAAAAGTAGGTAAGCGCCTCGATGCAGGTAATGAAAAATATCTGGATTTGACAGTAAAATTTCGGTTTGCCCGACTCGTGTTTCTAAGGCTGCGCCTTTTTTCAAGTTTTCTTGTTCCGCATAAACTTCTAACTCTTGCCCACTCAAGCGATGAACACGCGGTTCATGTTCCGGCTCAAATAACTCAATATATCCCCGAACTTGTATTTCTTGGTCTCTTGCAAGTTCGTTAGTTGGATATAATCCTAGAATTGGTGAATATACGTGTAAAATATCCAGATAACCAGCAAGAGTTTTGCCATCGCCAGTCATAGCAATATTGGAAATAACATCTATATCTGGATTGCGTATCGCCTTTAAAGTTTCTGCTTGATGCCAGGAAAGCATCCAGCCTTCAGGGAGTTTCACCCCCTTTGGAACATCTGATGCAGATGCAGGGCATGAATAAACAGGTTTCAGAATAATGTTATATTCGGACATAAATTTAAATAGTGTCCGTAACTGGTTGTTGAAATCTATCTTGACACGCAAAATAGAGATTGACAAGAAGAAACAAGGATAAAGTGTCCGTATAAATATGACTCGCAAAGGTCAGTCGATAACCCTGTCAATATCAGAACGTGACAAAGCCGAATTAGAAAACCTTGCTCGTGAATTTGGGATGATGTGGGGCGATCGCCCAAACATTTCCAAGCTCGTGGAAGCCATTGCTCAACAGCGACTGCTGATTACGCCCAATAACAACTGGTTACAAGAGCGGATAACAGCGCTAAAGCAAGCTATTGATGCTTTAACAGATGCAGGTGATGTAGAAGAAGCTTTGCTCATTGCCAATCTACTATTGGAACGCAGCGAGCTATCATTACCTCTGAGAGCAGAAATCGAACGGTTTTTAGGTAATCCTCCCCCACCCTGGCGAATAGAACTTAACCAATACATCCGGCGCGAGCAACCATTTCAGCTTTCCTACCAAGATGCTACAGGGCGCTTCTGGAACTTTACCGTTCGCCACGCCAAAATAGTGCCTTATGAAGAACGTCAATATCTTGATTGCTGGTGTGAAGAAACAGAAGGGAATTTGGATGTGGAGGAATTGCATCACAACTGGAGTTTACGTCTAGATAGAATTCCAGAAGCAGGTGTGATACCAATTTCCGGTAAGTGGCGTTCCAATTTAGATGAACTGCAAGTAGAAATGCATATACATGGACGCTTGGCTTTTGCTTACAAAACCAAAAATGAAGATGTAGACAGTAAATTGTTGGAAGGTTCTCCACCAGTTCGTCGAGTCGTCAGACGCATCTCCAATACCTACTGGTTTATCCGTGAAGTCTTGCGAGATGCGCCAGATGTTTTGATTACCTCGCCGGAAAATGTGCGATCGCTTGCTAAAGAAAAACTCAAATTGCTTTACCGACGTTACAATCTGGAAATTTCTTCTTAACTTCCATAACCTTTACCTTAACCCTCTTCTGTCAGTCTGGGAAAAGAAAAATAAGAGCCAAATTTTCAACTGTAGATAGAGCGAGCATTTGAGCGTTTATTTTTCGTTCCAGAATGGCTGAAATCAAGATTTTTGGTAAAAGTCTTATGCTGGAAGCA
>JAAUSC010000302.1 GCA_012031965.1 Scytonema sp. RU_4_4 | reverse complement strand
AGCCATTTAGAAAACAACTCTGAAATGATTTGAGCGTGCAACTTCTCATCCAATTGTGGCTGAACTAATTCCTCTACAAAAATCAAGTGAATTCCTTTAGAAGTGACGATAGGTTTGAGAAGTTGTGGCGGTTTAGCAGCAAAGACAGCCGCCGAAATTTCCGGCTTCAAATCCTTACGAAGTACCATGCCTCGATACCCTCCGGAGCGGCGTAATTCTGTCTCTTGAATATATTGATGAGCAATTTCAGAAAAACTAATCTCTCCTTCAGTCATTGCATAAAAAAGTTCGATTGCCAAATCTTCATCCTTTAACACAACTTCATATATAAATGCACCCATATATTTCAACTTATGTTCAACAAAAAACGGTTCAACTTTATCTGCAAACAGATGTTCAGCCAACTTAGAAGAGATGACATTAATGTAAACCAATTCCTCAAAATCATCTAGAGACAGATAGTGTTTTCGCAACCAATTCCAGGTTTGATCTGCACTTTTGAGTTTTTTCATAATTCGGAAGTTATTTGCTGCCTGCTGAAGCTCCTCTGTTTCTACCTTAATACCTAAACTTTCTGTTGTAGACACAAGAATTTTGCGAGTCATAATACCCTCAATGACAGACTGAGTTTGGCAGGATAGTTTTAATTGTTGAAAAATCTCATCACCGGAAATGTTGAATAATTTTGACATAGTTATGTTTTCCTATTATTGAAATTTTCTTACTAGACATTAGTCTATTAACTAAGGGAGCATCCCAATTTTGCCAATTTACCAAGATGATGAGTTGTCATTGCGTTAGCGCTGCCCTCCGGGCATATGAAGCGAAGCGGAATGTAGACCCCGAAAGGGGCTTCCCGCAGGGTAGCAATCGCAACATCCGTACTTTGCGATTGCTTCGCTTCACTCTGTTCCGCTGCCCAGAGGGCACGCTGCGCTAACGCAATGACAAACTAAGCTGCTGCGCTTTTAAATTGACTAAAGCTCCAAACCGCCCTTTTGTAACTTCTTAAAGGGGTCAAGAATAAAATCAATGAGATGACGCTGACGGACAATAACCTCTGCTGTTGCTGTCTGTCCTGGAGTTAAAGCAATACATTCCTTGGCAGACGGGATACAAGTTTGATTCAGAGTTATTTCTAAGTCATAGGTAGCGACTTGACCTTGAGTTGTATCTGTTACCTTTGAGCTTGGCGCAATCTTTCTCACCTGACCTGCTACAATGCCGTAATCTTGGAAAGGATAGGCATCAAACTTCATCTTCACAGACATACCCTGACGCAGAGAGCCACTCTCACTGGTAGCCATTTGTGCCTTGAGTACGAGAGGTAACCCTTGGGGTGCAATTTCAGCTACCATCTGACTAGGTTGTACGACAGCCCCAGCCTGTTGGATCGGCAACTGAAAAATAGTGCCAGTCACCGGAGTACGAAGCACTCGTTGCCTTAACTGCAATTTGAAGGATAGAATCTGACTTTTGCTTTGAAAAATTTCTGCTCTTAGAGAACTGATTTGTCCTTCCAAGTCTTTGAGTTGTTGTTCGCTTTTCAGGACAGCCAGTTTACCTGCTTGCACCAAACTTTGATAACCACTCTGCTGCTCTTTTAGCCGAGATTCTGCCTGCTCAATGTCAGCTACGGCTTGATGAATAATTTTCTGATAACTGCCTTGTTGCTCTTTGAGGCGAGATTCAGCTTGGGGAATCTCAGCTTTCGCTGCAGTCAGTAATCGTTGGCTTTCATCTGCCAGCTTTTGCTTTTCAACAACTTGAGTTTCTGGAACAACATTTTCTTGCCAAAGCTTGCGATAGCGTTCAACTTCTACCATGTCCCTAGCAAAACGACTGTCTGCTAAGGAATAAGCAGTCTTGCTTGCAGATAGGCGAGCCTTGGCTTGCTCAATTTGGGCTAGTTTGTCTTGTTGTAAGGTGTATGCAGTCTTGCTTGCAGAGAGCATTTGCTGCGCCTGCTGTATTTGAGCTTGTTTTTCCAATTCTTGAGCTTGATTCTGTTGCTGCTGGGCGCGAGTCGCAATAAGCAGTTGGTTTTTCATCAATTCCAGTTGCGCCAGCCGATTGAGTTGACCTTCCAGTTTTGTTTGTACTCCCTGAAGATCTGTGCGCACTAAATCAGACTCTAATTCCAACAAAACCTGCCCTGCTTTTACAGTTTGTCCTTCCTTGACACGTACATGAATGACGGTTCCAGAAACAGGGGCGTCTAATCTTTGCGTTGCACCTAAAGGCTCAAGTCGCCCTTTAGCAATACCTGTTTCATCAACTTTTGACAGCATTCCCCAGGGGAGGGCGATCGCCGCAAATGTGACCAAAAAATAGAGAAATCCTCGCGTCCACACGCGTGGCAAGATATCAAGGAGTTCTTGAGTGGTGTAAGACCATTCATCATTGACAATATTGGACACCTGTGCTTCTGTCTTCTCATTATAAGTGTCACTATAAGTGTGAGTAGAGTCTGAAATATTTTCTGCTCTTAAGCGGTTGTCATAATATTCATCAAAGTTCTGTTGGAGCGGAACCTGTGAATTCAATTTATGAGGCATAGTTTTTCAGTCATTAAGGTCAAACATTAAGGTCAAAAATGATTCCTCACTGGTGCTGTTAATTGCTCATGACTCATTGACTCAATGAGAGATGTTGATTTATACCCAGTTACTGAGTTACTTGTAACTGTTGCTGATTGAGATAGTAATAATGTCCACGCTTCGCCATTAACTGATTGTGAGTCCCACTTTCGACCAAGACACCTTTGTCTAGCACCAGAATTAAGTCAGCATTACGGATTGTAGAGAGGCGATGGGCGATGACGAATGTAGTACGATTTTTGAGAATTGTATTGAGATTAGTTTGAATAATACGCTCAGATTCAGCATCCAAATGACTGGTAGCTTCATCTAGAATTAGCAAGCGAGGATTTCCTAACAACGCACGAGCAATAGCCAAACGCTGTCTTTGTCCACCGGATAGCATTCCCCCACCTTCACCAATTTGAGTTTCATAGCCCATAGGCAGTTTTTGAATAAATTCATCTGCGCCTGCGAGTTGAGCTGCTTCCGTAATTTCTTCCAAGCTTGCCGATGGGTAAGCAATGCTGATATTCTCGCGAATAGTGCCACCAAAAAGAAAGGTATCTTGGTCAACAACGCCAATTTGAGAACGGAGCGATCGCAATAACAAACTGGTGACATCATAACCATCAATTAAAATTTTCCCTTCCGTGGGTGGATAAAGTCCCAAAATCAGCTTGGAAATCGTCGTCTTCCCAGAACCGCTGCGTCCCACTAGCGCCACCATTTGCCCTGGCTGCACTTCAAAACTGACATTTTCTAAAACATTAGTATCGCTTTCTGGGTGGTAACGGAAAGTCACTTGTTCAAAGCGGATGTGACCACTGATGAATGATAGAAATTGGCGATTTTGATGCTGTAAGTTTTCTTCTGGCTCAGTGTCAATCACGTCATTAATGCGCTCAACAGAAATCATCACTTCCTGCAACTGATTCCAAAGCACAGTCAATCTCTGAAAGGGACTAATCACATTACCCATCAACATATTAAAAGCAACTAATTGCCCAATTGTAAGTTCGTTTTGAATCACTTGCCACGCCCCAAACCATAGCAGTGCTGTGGTCATCACAGCTTGAATTGTTGAGCTAAAAATTTGGAGATTGTTGCCAATTAACTGTCCAAAAAAGGTCTTTTTAATCTCCTTACCAAAAAGTTCTTCCCAATGCCAGCGTACTGTCTGTTCAACTGCCATTGATTTGATGGTGCGGATGCCAGTGAGGGATTGAATTAAGTATCCATTTTCTTTATTAGCTGCAGCAAATATTTCTCGCGAAATTCGTTTTAAAAAAGGTGTAGCAATTAGCGCCAATAGTACGAATGGTGGTACAATTATTAACACAAGTAGTGCCATTTTCCAACTGTACCAAAACATTAATCCGAGGTAAATAAACACTGTCAATAAATCCAGAACAATTGACAATGCATCACCTGTAAGGAAACGTTGAATCTTGCGATTTTCCTGCACACGGGAGATAATATCTCCCACAAAACGAGACTCGAAGAACGAAAGGGGCAACCGGAATGTATGGTTAATAAAACCGATAATGAGCGCCAAATCAATTTTATTAGCGGTGTGGCTCAAAAGGTATTGCCGCAGTCCGCTCATAGCAACTCGAAATAAACTAAAGATGAGCAGTCCTAACCCTACAGCATTTAAAGTCAAACTGCTGCGCTGCACAACCACTTTGTCTAACAGCACCTGAGTAAACAGAGGCGTTATCAGTCCAAAAATCTGAATCAGAACAGAAGCGACAAATACCTCCAGTAAAACCAGCCAGTGAGGTTTTACTAACTCCAAGAACTGCCAGAAAGGAATACTGGCTTCCTCTGCTTCTTTGAGTAGGGCAGTGGGCTGCAATAACAAGGTATAGCCAATCCAACCCGCTTTAAATTCTGCATGGGAAAGGGTAAGTTGTCCTTTCGCAGGGTCTGCTACTATAACATACTTGCGTGTCACCTCGTAAACGACAATGTAGTGCTTCCCTTCCCAATGGATAATAGCTGGCAGGGTTTGTTGTGCAAGTTTATCAAGGCTGGCTTTTACCGGACGAGTTGCAAACCCAATGCTTTCTGCTGCTGCTGCCAAACCTCGCAATGATGTCCCATTGCGGTCAACATTGGCTATCTCGCGCAGGCGATTGACACTAAAACGCTTACCCCAGTAATGACCAATCATCACTAGGCAAGCTGCACCACAGTCAGAAGCACTATGCTGTTGAAAGAATGGATAGCGCCTGGTAATACGCTGCCACCAATGACCTATTTTTAGAGTAGGGCTAGGGAAGTTAGCTTTACTGATTTTTTTCTGGGGTTTTTGAGATCGTAAATTTTGGATTTTGTAGGCATCCTCTAGATGGCTTTTCGTAGAGTATTTTGAATTGTCAATTTGTTCTCTATCTCTCCCTTTCTGCTCTACAGGAGTACCGGGCAAAATTGCAATTTGACCAGATAATTGTGCATTCCAAGTCACTGCTTGGTGATAAAGGTGCTCCTGGATAGCAGGATACTTGCGCATGAGAGCGTGTAAAATCTCACCTCTGAGATAGCCAACTTGGAGATTTACTGAAGCTCTAGCAGAGTAAGGCTGAAACTGCTCCTTTGGAAACAGGGTTAGCTCACCGAATGACGCCCCTGCTCCTAGTGAGGTGATTAAAGTATCAGTGCGATCAAGCAGTCTAACTTTACCAGCCAATACTATATATATACCAACCTTCCCTTCTGCTGCCTGCCAGAACCGCTTGCCTGGGGTCGGCTCTAGAATCTCAAGATGTTTACAGCAGTTTGAAAGGTCTTGCTCCGAAAGAGACTGCCCTAGAGCTTGGGCGAGATGTGGAGTTAAATGTTGATCTTGCTTTGAAACAACCATTTTACAAGTTCAAAGGTAAATACAAATTCAAATCTTTTAAATGTAAATTGAGTCATTTTGCAGAGGACGTGGGCAATCTTTGAATCGCGTACTTTAGTCTAGCCATCAACGCACTCTGTCTAGTAAAACAATTCCACAAGAAGAGTAGTTTTCACAGTTGATTTACCTCTTGATAACTCAACTCGATAGGATTGAAATGCCAGAGGAGATTAGGTGATAGGTCAGATTGCAAATCGTGAATAGTAATGCCAAAGTTCTGTGTGCTTATCTGTTCAGCTGCTGTTGGTGGTGCATCGCCTCTGTGACGAGTGGAAAGTCCCATTGATTTCAGCAGACGGGTGATATGGTAATTGCTCACCTTAATTCCGAATTCTTTTGCGAGATGTTTGCTTAACCATTGCCCTGTCCAGCGTTGGAATGGATAGCCATACTCACGTGGGCTATTGCTGACTAGTTCTTTTAGGCGTTCCAGATATTGTTCGTTAACAGCTTTGGGACGTCCCATCGGGCGATCGCCCCAGTTGTGCGCCTGTCCTGTCTTTGCCATACCAATCCAGTAACGTGCTGTTTCTTGAGAACACTTCAGCGCTTCACAAATTTGTGTCTGAGATTGACCTATATCTGCAAGCAGCATAATTTCAATGCGGCGGCGGTATTCTGGACGCAAGTCGGTTTCTAG
>JAAUSC010000301.1 GCA_012031965.1 Scytonema sp. RU_4_4 | reverse complement strand
GATCCGAATAATTGCAAATGCTCACAATTGAAGCTTGGGGCGTCTGCTGTACAATACAAGGTAAAACTAGATCAAGCGATCACCTGTTACCAAAAAGCGTTGCAAATAGACCCAAATTATGCAGGTGCTCACAATAGCTTGGGGGCTCCGCTGTTCGCTCAAGGCAAACTCGATCAAGCGATCACCTTTTTCCAAAAAGTGTTGCAAATAGACCTAAATTATACGAAGTTGCCAAAGATAGAATTGTTTGGAATCAAGCTCCCTATTGGACTGGCTTTCGAGCAAATAATACCATCTAAGACAACTTCGTTTTATGCAGATGTTCACACTAACCTGGGGTTAGCACTGTCCGCTCAAGGCAAACCCGATCAGGCGATCGCCTCTTACCGTAAAGCGTTGCAAATCGACCCAAATCATGCAAATGCTCACAATAACCTGGGGAATGCACTGTCCGCTCAAGGCAAGCTCGAAGATGCGATCGCCTCTTACCGTAAAGCGTTGCAAATCGACCCAAATTTTGCAGGTGCTCACTGTGCCCTGGGGTTTGCGCTGTCCAATCAAGGCAAACTAGATGAAGCGATCGCAGAACTGGAAATAGCTGTTCACCTCGAACCTACTAACGCTCTGTTTCGTAAAAACTTAGAGATTATTAGGAATAATAAAAAGGGTTTTTGGGGGCGTTTATTTGGTGGGTAGAATATTATCAGTTGAGAAGACCGGAGAAAGCTTTGAGTATCTTTTGTTCGCCAGTAGCCAGTTCAACCAGTAATACTCCATACATTTTTCCTTCACAGGAATAACACTCATCAGTTCCAAGGTGTTGCATTAAACTGTGGGCGATCGCCTCTACCAAAGGAGTGCGGGGTAATCGCAGTCGTTCACCACTTTGAGGACAACGCCCTTCATAGTAATAGCTGGGAGATACGCTGACTGGAGAATTGTAGTTTATGAAATCTGAAAGCGGATGCAGAACTACCATATTACGGCAGGTTCAGTTGATGTAAGAAACCCAATTCCATGAGTATCTCCAAATTTACTGCCACAGAAAAATTAATGTCACAATCAAAATAGTAATCACGAACGGCGCTACAGCCAAAATAAACAAAAGGAAGGGCGTCACTGCAGGATTCCTCATAAAAAAAGAGAAAGGCGCAGAGTCATGTATTTCTCTGAAAATTTGGCGCTTGGCTGACGGTGCTTGCTGTTGTTTTTCTGATTTGTCCATTTCTAACACCCTCCTAATCTGCTTTCTTCAGATTTCGGTCTATAGATAGTATTATGACTTTTCCAGAGTTGCACCAACAGTACCTAAAGTATGGATTACGCATTTGGTTAGACTTTGGGAGTAGTGATAACTAAAACGACTAAGTACTAATGCAAAATTAAATATACATTTGTCCGCAGCGAATGGAGCGAAGCAAAATGTAGACCCCGGAGGGGGTTTCCCGCTTTCTTAGCAATCGCAAGGGTTTGGAGATTGCTTCGCTACATTTCATTTCGCTCGCAATGACATAAATAATTTTGCGTAATCACTTACGTTTTGGCTCAAAGCTTCTAAAGACTGCAAAGTTTTGCTGCAAAGTTAATCCGTACGTTGGAAACAGTGGCAAGCTAAAGTTAAAGCCTGAATCTTTTCTCGTGCATTTGTCAAATCTGCTAATCAACAGACCAATGCACGTTGTTATTGATAAGGTGAAGGAGGGTTAAGATTATGTTTCTGCAACACATCCCCACTCAAAGTCTGATTGAAGTCTTAAATGTACAAGCTTTGTGGGATCCATTCATGTCTGAGGTTTTGGGACAATCGCATTCAGGGGAAGAGATGCAAGATGCGGAAACCTATAGCAAGATGGAGTTAACTTTCCCATCAGGTGAACCCTTGCCACAATGTTGGATAAATCCTCACTACCGCGACAAGATGCTCAACACACAAGCAAAACCTCTCATTGTGATGCAGTGAAAAGATGAGTGTCTTTGCTCTTGGCTCGTGAGCAAGAGCAACCGTATTGACAGATATCCCTCACTCAAAACCTCACCCTCGCTTTTAGCTACGCTAAAATCTTTCCCTCTCCTTAGCAAGGAGAGGGGATCGACCGTAGTAGGCGAGGGTGAGTGTAAGTCATGAATGCAAGACGCATATCAATTGGGTACAAGCTAGGTTGATTGTAGCGCGGCTATCTCGGCGCAGCACAACTAGCAGGTGTTGGCTGCGGGCGTTGTACACCAGTCTCGGTAGGGTCATAAGAGACCAGCGTCACCTCACCTTTTTCATTAAAAATCCATCCTCGCGCAGGGACTATAGGTTTGTCAGTTGCACTGGTAGATGGCTGACTCTTAGTTGTAGTTGTTGAATTCCTCGTTGTACTGGCGACAGGCTTGACCAAATCAACTCGCACATTGTCACTGCCAAAGATTTTATTGGGATTAGATGGAAATCCGCCACGTCCGGTGATGATAAATTCGCCACCTCCTCGTAGACAGGGATTTTGAGCAATCTGCTGTGCGGGGTCGATGACAGTTTCTGATAATTCAAATAACCCTTGGCTGGGGTTGATATCAGGTGTATTGAGTTGCACCGTACCACTGAACTGCGGACCAAGGGCAGAACTGGCAGTGATATCACTAAATTCTGTTTCTTGCTGCCGATACTCAATACCAAAGATACCACCACTCGTATTGATGCTTATCCGACCGCCAAAGCTCTCTTCTGACTTGGCAGTGATGTCACTATTTTCCTCTGGAAAGGCAACGAGATTATTAGTATTAATGGTGATATTGCCGCCAGTTGCTGTGCCAGTGGCATCGGTCGTTATCTTACTGCCACGACGCAACAACACAAAATCACGAGCACTCAAGTAGATATTTCCCTGCCCCCCCTTAGTGTCAGCGCTGATGGTTGAGGCATTATCGAGACGGATAGAGCGAGCTAGTACTTCTATGTCGCCAGCAGCACCATCGCCAGTACTACTAGCAGTGATTTGAGAACCATCTTTGAGGGAAACAGAAGCAGCATTGATGTCGATATTGCCACCATTGCCCACACCTGTTGATTCCACAGTGCTGAAAATACCAGTGTCACTGCCTGCAAGAGAAACAAAATCAGATGCACGCACCGACACATTGCCTGCATTTCCTTGTCCAAATGTGCTGGCGGACAGTCTGCCACTATCAGTAAAAGACAAAGAGCCAGAGGAAATAGTAATATCTCCCCCATTACCTGTCGCCCCCGTTCCCACCAAGCTGAAAATCCCACTGAAAAATCCATCTTTGATCCCAGCAATCGTCACTCTACCTGTGACATCAACAGTGACATTGCCTGCATTTCCTTGTCCAAATGTGCTGGCGGACAGTCTGGCACCATCGGTTAAAGAGAAGGAGTCAGAGGAAATTGTAATATCTCCCCCATTACCCGTCGCCCCCGTTCCCACAAAGCTGAGAATCGCACTGGGCAATCCATCCTTGACCCCAGCAATCGTCACATTCCCTGTGACATCAACAGTGACATTGCCTGCATCTCCCCTTCCGGCGGGCTGGGTGTCAGATGCTTCATGAACCAAGGTTTGCAATTGAGCGCTATCTTTAAGGGAAAATGAAGCCGCGTTGATGTTGATATTGCCACCATTGCCCACTCCTCCTGCTTCCACAATGCTGAAGATGCTCGCATCGACAAGCTCAACCGAATCAGACGCTCGCACCGACACATTACCTGCATTCCCTTGTCCATATGTACTGGCAATCAGTTGAGCGCCATCGCTTAAAGAGAAGGAGCCAGAGGATATAGTAATATTTCCCCCATTGCCCGTCACCCCCGTTCCCACCGAGCTGAAAATCGCACTGGCAACTCCATCCTTGATCCCAGCAATCGTTACATTCCCTGTGACATCAACAGTGACATTGCCTGCATCCCCCTTTCCGGCTGGCTGGTTGTCAGATGCTCGACGAACCAAAGTTTGCAGTTGAGCGCCATCTTTAAGGGAAAGTGAAGCCGCTTTAATGTCGATATTGCCTCCTTTGCCCACACCTCCTGCTTGCACAGTGCTGAAGATGTTCGCATCGACAAGCTCAACCGAATCGGACGCTCGCACCGACACATTACCTGCATTCCCTTGTCCAAATGTGCTGGCGGACAGTCCAGCACCATCGCTTAAAGAGAAAGAGCCAGAGGAAATACTAATATTCCCCCCATTACCTGTCACCCCCGTTCCCACATAGCTGAAAATTCCACTAGGAAATTCGTCCTTGACCCCAGCAATCGTCACATTCCCTATGACATCAACAGTAACATTGCCTGCATCCCCCCTTCCGGCTGCCTGGGTGTCAGATGCTCGACGAACTATAGTTATCAGTTGAGCGCTATCCTTGAGGGAAAGTGAAGCCCCTTGAATGTCGATATTGCCTCCTTTGCCCACACCTCCTGCATCCACTGCGCTGAGGATGCTCGCATCGATAAGCTCAACAGAATCAGAGGCTCGCACCGACACATGACCTGCATTCCCTTGTCCAAATGTGCTGGCACTCAGTTGAGCACCATCGGTTAAGGAGAAGGAGCCAGAGGAAATACTAATATTTCCCCCATTACCCGTCGCCCCCGTTCCCACGAGGCTGCGAATCCCACTGGGAAATCCGTCCTTGACTCCAGCAATTGTCACATTCCCTGTGACATCAACAGTGACATTGCCTGCATCCCCCCTTCCGGCGGGCTGGGTGTCAGATGCTCTAAGAACTGAGGTTTGCACTTGAGCGCCATCTTTGAGGGAAAGTGAAGCCCCTTGAATGTCGATATTGCCTCCTTTGCCCACTCCTCCTGCTCCCACGGTGCTGAAGATATCCCCGTAGACAAGCTCAACCGAATCGGACGCCCGCACCGACACATTACCTGCATTCCCTTGTCCAAATGTGCTGGCGGACAGTTGAGCGCCATCGGTTAAAGAGAAGGAGCCAGAGGAAATTGTAATATTTCCCCCATTGCCTGTTGCTCCTGTTCCCACCGAGCTGAAAATCGCACTGGAAAATCCGTCCTTGACCCCAGCAATTGTCACTTTACCTGTGACATCAACAGTGACATTGCCTGCATCCCCCTTTCCGGCTGGCTGAGTGTCAGATGCTTGACGAACTATGGTTAGCAGTTGAGCACCATCTTTGAGGGAAAGTGAAGCAGCGTTGATGTTGATATTACCACCATTGCCCACACCTCCTGCTCCCACTGTGCTGAGGATGCCAGTGTTACTGCCTGCAAGCTCAACCGAATCGGACGCTTGCACCAACACATTACCTGCATTCCCTTGTCCACTTGTGCTGGCGGACAGTTGAGCGCCATCTTTAAGGGAGAGTGTTGCAGCGTTGATGTTGATACTGCCACCATTGCCCACTCCTCCTGCTAGCACTGTGCTGAAGATAGCAGTGTTACTGCCTGCAAGAGAAACAGAATCTGTTGCTCGCACCGACACATTACCTGCATTCCCTTCTCCAGCAGTGCTGGCACTCAGTTGAGCACCATCGTTTAAGGATAGGGAGCCAGTTGTGATGTTGACGTTGCCACCATCGCCTGTTGCTCCTGGTTCTACATCGTTGGACACACCAGCCCCAAATCCACTCTCCCCAACACCAGAAAGATTGAAACTATTTGCATTGACGGTAATATCGCCTGCATTTCCCTCGCCTTCAGTTCCTGCGACTAACCGTCCACCATTGGTTGCATTAAAAGTATTTGTATTAACTACAATGTCTCCTCCTCCATTCCCCCGCACACTCACTCGTGCATCATTAGCCAAAGTGATATTCGAGAGCGAACTATCACTAGGGAAATTCAGTTTAAAAGTATTACCACTAACCTCTAGTCCGACAGTTCCCGCCCCAGCTAATCCTCCTAACTCAATTCGTCCGCCTAAAGCTGTCAGTTTTCCGCCATCTGAGTTGATGTCACCGCCTACCAGTAGCAAGGAATTTCCAGATGAAACAGCAAGACCAACAGGATAGCCATTACTATCAACAGTTGTAGACTGATTGGACTGATTGGTAATACTTCCCGGATTATCCCGAAATCTCAAGCCATTAGGAATATTTATCGTTAACAATGGCGGTGCTTGCAGGTCAGTTGCACTAAACTCAAATCCATTGTCAAATATAAAACTATTCGCCGTACTCCCCAAAAATGAACCACCAATATTCAAAGAGGCATTTGGTCCAAAAACAATCCCCGCAGGATTGAGTAAAAATAAGTTTGCGTTACCTAGTGCTT
>JAAUSC010000300.1 GCA_012031965.1 Scytonema sp. RU_4_4 | reverse complement strand
GGTAGATAGACTCCTATCAATAGCAACACCAGAGAACGCCAACGAGCAACAAATAGCTTTTTAGAGAAGCTGAGGAAGGATGGGATAAGCTTGCTGAAATCAGTCTTAAACATTTCCAATAAAACTAGAGAGAGTGTGTATACCAACCTCATGCTAGTTCAGTAAATGCTTGTCAGACATGCGTCCCACTGCATACAGCACCTCTTTTGAGAGGGTAGATCTGTTTCCTTAGAATTTGCAGGTGATGGGTTAGGCATGAGACATTTTGGATGGTGCGGGGATGAAAATAAATCATAAAATGAGACTAAAGAATGATGACAAAATATTGTGGTCACGCAACTGCCTATATAGCGGTTCTCATTTGGATCAACTACAAGTTCATCTGCGTCGAGGGTGCGTCGAGGGTGCGGTTCCTTAATTCTTTGATGTATTGCACCCAACTGAAAACTGCTATATAAAGACACACTCACAACCAACCTTACCTTTTAAATTTGCCTGCAATAGTTGATGTAGAGAATCTTTGACGTTCTCTCCGCCCTAAAAGTGCGGAGATTCTAAGAATCACTTCTTAGGTTTTCTCTTTCACCGACAAACCTTAAAATCAACTATCCATTACTGGCAATCCTTAAACTGTTTCACCGTTCAACCGAACCAATGAACAAGCCTAACTTAGCTGACCCCAGAGAGCTATATCTCCAGAGACTTACTAGAATATTAAATCTAGCGCGTTATCGTGCGCCCCACGATACGTTATCAATCTCAAAATATTGTGTTTTCTGGTTTGTCTATCTGTCGATAGCACAGCTATGTTTTTCTTGGTTTTCGCTACCCAATATTTTGCTTTTTTGCAGCTTTCCGGTTCAAGGAGCCTAAACCATGCCACCACCGTGGGGATTCCAACCGTTACTATCGTACAACGGTCGAATCACTTTGTATACAAAGATTCTGTAAAGTCCCCCTAGAAGGGGGAGGCTTTAGACCCAATTTTTCGGTAACAGCGCATCTTGGTGTTGTAGCCATAAGGAACTTGAGCAGCCACTGCAAGCCCAAAACCAGCAATGGAGTCATATCTTCTGTTCAATATATACATGAACCAATATGAAGAACTACAAAAATTACTGAATTTGCTAGAAGAGAAGATACTGTTTTACAAACGGCAAAAGTAACAGCAATAGACGCTGTGGCTCTTTTCAGTCTCAACAAGCAGATTGAAGAAGCAGAAGCCGAACGTTATAAAATAATACAGCAGATTGATAATTTAGACTCAGTAGCTTGTAGTGAAGAGTTATATCGTGCTTTATTGAAATTAGGTTACCGGGAACAAGTGCGCTCATTCCTCAAATTCCTTAAAGCACAGTCAATAGGGGCTTTTCTCATCCACGGTTTGCTAGATCATGGACAACGTTGGTTACTGAACCGATTAGTTACACAGCATATCCGCTTCGGTACAATGGGCAAGATGGTGCGAATTGAACTTGACCGTATAGGACGCAGAAGAGATATTTCGTGCTTATGGCGTGAACTTGGCGGTCGAGTTGGCTTGGGAAGACAACACTCACCTACAGAGATTACTGAACGAGTCTTTCACTGGTGGAAGACACAGAATGTCATCCTTGTCTTTCATGATGTGGATTGTATGCCAGAAGGGTACTTGCAAGAACTACTTGACGAATTTTGGTTACCGTTGGCGAGTCAAGCACGAGAGGTTGTTTCTCAAACAAAATACCAGTTACTGATGTTTTTGGTGGATTACGAAGGTTGTGTCGGTTGCCACGATACCATGTTTGTTGAACAATTAGAACCAACTTGGGAACCGAGAGTTCCGATTAAACTACCAACCATTAATCCGTTCTGCGATCGCACTCTCACTGACTGGATTGAGATGGTTGAGACTGACTTTAATACATTGCCTCTTGTTGAAGTCATCTATCAAATGGAAGATTTAGTCAAAGAAATTCTGAAAAATAGTGATAACGGGGTTCCAGAACTCGCATTTTTAGAAATTTGTCAACGGTGCGGCTGTAACTGGTATGAAGAAAGGGAAAGATGGTTAAAAAATCTAACTCACAAACCACTTGAGTACACTGGCAAAGTGCAGCCACAGTTCGGAGAACGAGATGCAACTGGGCAATTGTTGTATCCTTACTTACCGAATGAAGAACTCATAGAAGCTGTTAACCTGGCAATTTACCTCGAACGACCACTTTTGCTCAAAGGGGAACCGGGATGTGGTAAGACAAGATTAGCTCGTGCTGTGGCTTATGAACTTGATTTGCCGTTAGAAGCTTGGTACATCAAATCTACGACTCGCGCAAAAGATGGTCTTTATAGTTATGATGCGGTGAGTCGCTTACGCGATGCTCAATTAGCAGCTACAGGTCGTATTATCAAAGATGAGGATATCCCACGGATTAGCGATCCGGCTACCTATGTGAAATGGGGACCATTGGGACGTGCTTTTCAAAACGAACAGCGGACGGTGGTATTAATTGACGAAATCGATAAAGCTGATATTGACTTTCCCAACGACTTGTTATTAGAACTTGATGAGCAACGGTTTATTGTTGAGGAAACAGAACAGGAAGTTCAGGCAAAAGTACCGCCCATAGTCTTTATCACAAGTAACGACGAGAAAGACTTACCAGATGCTTTCTTGCGGCGGTGTTTGTTTCACTATGTAGAATTTCCCAGCCCTCCAAAATTAGTAGAAATAGTGAATAACCACTTTCCTGATTCACCTAAAGCGTTAGTAGATAAAGCTGTCGTTCGCTTCTTATTGCTGCGGGAGGAAATGCGAAAAGATAAAGGGGAAGGTGGTAAGAAAGTGAGTACGAGTGAATTGATTGACTGGTTTAAGGTGCTGCGTCGCTATCCTCAAGATGAGGTTCTGGCAAAATTGGATGGTAAGCTGCCATTTGCTGGGGTATTGCTGAAAAGTTGGGATGATCATATTCGTCATTTGAGGCAAAGCCGTGGACGTGAATGAATTACCACTCCAAGAACTTTTCACTCGCCTACGGGAAGCAGGCTTACCTCTTGGGATTGATGAGTATCAGTTAGTTTTGCAAGCGATGCAAGCGGGATACGGGATGACTGACAAAGGGGCTTTGAAGCGTTTATGTCAGACTTTGTGGGTGAAATCTGCTGAGGAAAAGCGGCTATTTGAATATCAGTTTGAACGAGTGATGAGTAGTGAGGGTGTCATCTTAAAGTCGAAAACTCAATCTGAGCAGCGTAAGATTTTTCATATCGTTCGCTACGGGATTATGGGGTTTTTAAGTGTTGGAATCATCTTAAGTGTTGTAAGTAGTTCAAAAGAGTTAAATCAGACAGAAAATCAGAAATCACAGTTACCGAGATTACTTAATGCTGAGAAAGAGGTCGCACAGATACAACAGTCAAACACAAACAGAAACCAAACAAATTGGATTTTTTGGAGTTGGCTATCGATCATAACCTTAAGTAGTGGGTATGGTGGGTATATACTCTTCCAGTGGGTATTTCAGCATAAGGCTCAACCGCGCATTAGTTACAGTACCTCTGTTGCCAAAGAGACTCCGAGTCCGTCTGCTTCTTCGGCTCTACCTTCAAAACTGACACACACGATCAAAGATGAGGTACAAGTCGCTCAAGTAGTGTTGCAAGCTACCAACAAAAACGAGGAAATTGCTAACAGTCGCTGTCTGGAATCTAAACACCGGACAGGAAATCCGCACTCTCAAAGGGCATTCCAGTCTTGTTAATTCCCTTGCCATCAGCCCGGATGGTCAAACTCTTGTAAGTGGTAGTCAGGATAACACAATCAAAGTTTGGAATTTAAACACTGGACAGGAAATTCGCACTCTTATAGGGCATACAGGGCAAGTTCTGTCTATTGCCATTAGTCCAGACAGTCAGAAGCTTGCTAGTGCAAGTGCAGATAGAACTATCAAAGTGTGGAATCTGAATACAGGAAAAGTTATACTCAACCTCAAAGGACATGAAGCTGATGTGAATGCCCTTGCCATCAGCCCGAATGGTCAATTGTTAGTGAGTGCCAGCGATGATAAAACTGTTAAAGTCTGGAATTTGAATACAGGAAAGGAAATACGCACTTTTGGAGGGTATTCAGCAGATGTGAATGCTGTCGCCTTCAGCCCGGATGGTGAAAAAATTGCTACTGGTAGCGATGATGGCACAGTTAAAATCTGGAACCTGAGTACGGGACAAGAAATAAGCACTTTCCCAGGACATACAAGCGAAGTTTTTGCGGTCGCTTTCAGTCCAGACGGCAAGACACTCTTAAGTACTGGTAAGGACAAGACTATCAAGATTTGGCAAGTGCCTTGAGGGATTTTAAAATGGCACAGAATGGAACGGTACAATAAGGCTACGAAACACTCAGTGCGATCGCCCCCTAACCCTCCATCAAAATCCCCACTAAAATCTGCATCAACACTTCCAAATCCTTAGGAACTCGATACAGCATCAAATGCTGAGTAACTACCCTAATTAACTCATCGCTGAGTATCAAACACTCGTCACTGAGTATCAAACCTATTATATAATTCTACTAATTTCATTTTAGGTATAATTAGTGGCTTTTGATAACGTTTGTAAAATATTAGCAGAAAAATATCCAACTGATTTTGCACATTGGTTGCTACCCGATGAACCACGAAAAGTTAAATTATTAAAAACTGAATTGAGCATCGAACCAATTCGAGCAGATTCTATAACATTTTTACAAACAGAGAATCGTATTTTACATCTGGAATTTCAGACAACAGCAAAATCTGAAACTCCTATTCCCTTACGAATGTTGGATTACTTTGTCAGGTTAGTGCGAAAATATGATGTTTCAATAACACAGGTAGTGATTTTCTTGCAAGAGACAAGTAACGAAATCACTTTTACCGAAGAATATGTAAATGAGATGACAACTCACCGTTATCGAGTTATACGAATGTGGGAGCAAGATTCAGCAATATTTCTCAATAATCTTGCATTATTACCCTTAGCACCGTTGACGAGAACAGATTCACCTCAAGGGTTACTATCCCAAATTGCCCAGAGTATTGCTAGAATTTCGGATAGGGAGACAAGGCAGAATATTGCAGCATGTACAGAGATATTAGCAGGTTTAAAGTTTGAGAAAGATTTAATTCAGCAATTTTTAGGAGAGGAAATTATGCAAGAATCAGTAATTTATCAGGATATTTTGCAGAAGGGAGATAAGCAAGGTGAAGAACGTACAATTATACGCCAGCTTAATCGGCGTTTTGGTGAAATAGATTCATCATTAATTGATAAAATTCGAGTGCTATCTGTTGAAAAGCTAGATGATTTAGCAGAAGCGTTACTAGACTTTTCAGAAGTATCTGATTTAATAGCTTGGTTAGACGAACAAGAAGAAAATTAATTTCAGGTGAGTGATGCAATGGTACGGAGTGCCCGCCAAGGCGATCGCTCCCTCTAACCCTCCATCAAAATTCCCACTAAAATCTGCATCAACACTTCCAAATCCGTAGGAACTCGATACAGCATTAAATGCTGAGTCACTACCCGTGAAGAACGATGAAAACTCCCAAACTGCCAAATATCACCAGTTGTCACAGCACCATAAAGAATCGAATCTTCCGACTCCACCCAACTATCAAGAGCAATCAACTCAGCCGCTAACTGAGTAAATCCCCGTGTTAAATCTGCCTGCTTTGCTTCCACAACCAGCACACTGTGTTTTGATTGTATATAATAGTCCAACTCTCCTCTGAGAAACTGATCGACCTCAATGGGGTACTCAATATTTACTGTAGCCTCTGTGATGTGCGCGACTTCTAAAAGGATAGGAGCAATAAGGACTTCACGTCGCGCCGCCTCACTGGTTAAGCTAACACGAGCAATTCCTTCTTCTAGCCGCTGGCGCAAGTCTGGGAGTCTGGTAAATTGACTAGAGGACGCCATTGGTAAATTGATTGTCTCCCTAACCAAACTTACTCCCAACTCTTGCAGAATATCCGCTGGCGCAAATTTCATCAGAAAGTAACTGCGGAAGGTGTAGGTTTCATTAGGTTTCAGGATAGGGGGACGTGCGATCGCTTAGTCATTGCATATGCTTCCCATATATATATTGATGCTAGCAATCACTGTTATACCAAGTTGCGGCTAAATTACCTCACCACCTGCCCCTCTCCTTAATCTACCGTGTACACACCAGATCGCTTTTCACCTCACCCTCGCTTTTAGCTGCGCTAAAATCTTTCCCTCTC
>JAAUSC010000096.1 GCA_012031965.1 Scytonema sp. RU_4_4 | reverse complement strand
TTTCTCTGGAGGCTTACTTGCACTATCATTACAAACCAAACTCTTTACTATCTTTCTTATACCTTTGATGCTTTTTCTCTTTTAGATTTTAGCTTCAAACAAATTCAGCAAAAAAAGATTTGGTTTTATTCTCTTGTTCTTTGGCTAAGTACTCTTACTTTTATATACATAATCATTGGTTTTTCATATCAACAGTTTTCTAATTTTGACCAACTCTTACAATCTCACTTGAATCAACCGATAGAAAAAACAATGGTCAATTTTAATAATGTTAACTATTTATTTCATATGATGAGTCAGGATTATGAATATATATTTCTAGCAGCTATTGGTATCCTAGCAATTTTTTTGAAAAAACAAAGAGATGGGCTTTTTCCTTTAACCTGGCTCTTAACAGCCATACTCATTTTTCTCAACCATAAACCAATCTGGGATCACCACTACCCCTTACTTGCAATTCCTATATGCTGGTTGGCTGCTTATGGAGTTGCTCTATTGCTTGATTTGTCCTCCAAAAATTTCAAATCACCAAATATCAAAAAACTCATTCCTAGCTTGGTATTAGTGCTCCTGATTGTCTTTGTAGTTGCGACTCCTGCAAATCCAAAGGGAAGACCCCCTAAGAACTTAGAAGTCATGCAGCTTGTCTTAAAATACAAAAAATCTACCCAATGGGTATTTACAGACCGCCCTATCTATGCATTTTACGCTGGTTTACGCGTTCCTCCAGAAATTGCAGTCATGTCGTATAAACGACTCAACTCAGGAGATTTGACACCAAAAGAACTACTGGCTGTCTTACAGAAATATCGTCCTGAGCAAATCTTCCTTGATAGATGGACTGGACAAATCAAGAGTGATAGTCAACTCACAGCTTATATCAATAAGAATTACTCAAAAACTTATACAGATGAAAAAGGTAGAACAGAACATTACATTTTATCAACGCTGAATATATAAAAGGAAGTCTCTATAAACACTCGAACTTATGACTCAAGGTCTAATCTCTGCAAGTAAAACTTTATGGACAAAAACCCTCCTGTTCCCAGCGGTCATGTGGCTGGCTAGCCGATTACTGATTTGGATTGCAATGTTGTTGATTGCGCCTGTGCTACCAGAACCATCAGGAGGTGTTGCTCCCACATTTGGCTGGGGAGTCTTTGATGCGTGGGATAGTAAAAATTACCGCGCGATCGTCACCACTGGATATGAATTCGTTAATGATGGTAAATCACACATCCTTGCCTTTTTTCCTCTGTTTCCCTTAATCATCCGAGGTTTGATGAATTTGGGCTTACCGTTTGAAGTAGCAGGAATATTAGTCAACAATCTGGCTTTTTTTGCAGCACTTTACTTTTTATACTTTTGGGTTCAGGAACAAGCTGGTGAAAGTGCGGCGCGGTGGGTAACAGCGGTAATGGCTTGGTGTCCATTATCACTCTTTGCAGGAGTCATCTATACCGAAGGCTTATATCTATTATTAAGTACAGCAGCTTTGCGAGCCTTTGACAAGCAGCAGTATGGCTGGACTACCTTTTGGGGGACAATGGCAACAGCAACACGTCCTACAGGAATGGCGCTTATCCCCGCGCTTGTCTTAGCGGCTTGGAAACAACGCAGACCTCCTATTGCTTTTCTTGCGTCTTTTGCCACTGCTACTGGACTACTTCTTTTCAGCATATACTGTGCGATCGCATTTGGTGATCCTTTGGGATTTCTCCATGCACAAAAGGGATGGCGACCCTCGCTAGGGTTTCATTGGCAGGGTTGGTGGAAAATGTTGATGCAAGTGACAGTTGGGACATTAAATTGGAAGCATGGCGGTATTAAAGATCCACTGCATCCCCTATTATTTACGATAATTATTGCTGTCGGTTTTTGTTTGTGGCGCTTCCGTAAACAATTAAGTTCTGCAAAAGTGGATTATGGTTTTGCTGCTTTAGTCTTGCTTTTATGGATACTAGCAGGCGATCCATTGATTAACATAGTCGCTGTTTTTGGTAGTGCTTACTTGTTATGGCAATTACGTACTCAAGTGACTCCTGTCACTGTGATCTATGGCTTCTGCGGTGTAGGTTTGTTGCTAGCATCTGGTAGTACCATCTCTTTAAGTCGTCTGGTGTACGGTATTGTGTCTCCGAGTGTCGCTCTCGGTGTCCTATTATCTCGCTATCCTCGCTGGGGTTACCTAACGCTGTTGTTTTTTACTATCCTACTTGCAAGCTTTGCTGTTCGATTTGCTCAAGAACTTTGGGTTGGGTAGATGGAAAGTAAAGTGATGAACAAAAAATTGATTTCGTCTCATCCTCTACTTTGGATAATTGGCGTGAGTGCATTGATTTTATTTGGGTGCAGCGTTTTAAGACATGAATTATTCCAGTCAAATGCTTATGACTTAGGCATTTTTGACCAAGCAATTTACTTAATGAGTCAAGCACAATCACCGATTTCTTCTTTCCTTGATTTCCACATTCTTGGTGACCATGCCGCTTGGATTTTTTATCTTTTAGCCTTATTTTACAAAATATACCCTAGTGTTTACTGGTTGTTTGCAGTACAAGCAGTCGCTTTGGCATTAGCTGCTTTACCTACATGGCATTTAGCACGTCATGCTGATCTGACAGCTGGGCAAGCCATAGCAGTTGCTGTAGTGTATCTCCTGTATCCATTGGTGTTCAATATTAATCTTTTTGATTTTCATCCAGAAGTGATAGCTGTGCCAGCATTGTTAGGGGCGGTTTTAGCAGCTAGATTGGATCGCATTGGATGGTTTTGTTTGTGCATCTTCCTGACGCTGGGGTGTAAAGCTGTCTTGTCTTTGACAGTTGCAGCAATGGGAATCTGGCTCTTGGTGTTTGAAAAGAAACGACGATGTGGGGCGATCGCCCTCGTTAGTGGTATAACTTGGTTTGCGATCGCAACCAAAATTGTCATACCCTTTTTTGGTAGCCAAGCAGCGTCAGTGGAACGTCACATTCCTCGGTATGCCTATTTGGGAAACTCTTTTTCAGAGATTGTTAAAAATTTACTACTCAATCCAGGACTTGTGTTGGGACAAGTTTTTTCACTTGAGAACCTAGGGTATTTGCTGCTATTACTAGCGCCTGTGATTTGGGGACTTTCAGTGCAAGCAATGCAGCCTTTGATTGCTGCTCTTCCCACTTTGGGAATCAATCTTCTCAGTGACTTCCCAACGCAAAAAACCTGATCAACCAGTATTCTCTACCAGCAGTACCATTTCTTGTGTTAGCTGTTATTTCTAGCCTTTCTTCAGGTCAGGGATGGTTACGCAACAGACAAAAAATTATACTGTGGTCTTTAGTGGCATTCATAGCTCTAGCCAAATACGGCTACTTCTGGTCTATTTACCTAGATTCACTGGATACTTGGCAAGCGACACGACAAGCGGTTGCTTTAGTGCAAACAAGAGGACCTGTTTTGACGACAGCTGAAATTGCCCCACACCTGACACATAGACAGGTTATCAAGTTGACAAGCGCCAAGTCACCACCTGCTAATTTGGCAAAGTTTGATTATATACTATTGAATGTCAGTCATCCTGGCTGGCAAAGTCATCAAAAGTTTGCTGCCAACTTAGTAAATAATCTTAATAGGACTCAGTTATTTCAACTGCGCTATCAGCAAGACGGCGTATATTTGTTTGTGAAAGGAGTTTTTCATAGGGAGCATCTCATCAAGGAAAGTAAGAATGATAAAAGGTTAACTGGCATTATCCTTTAAAAAAATGATGAACAAAATTTTTATCAGTATATGTTATCAAATACTTTAAACAAGATAACATGCATTAATAAATACACATTATTTCATCGTTAAAGATACTTGAGTTCATATAATCTCTAATA
This sequence comes from Scytonema sp. RU_4_4, assembly GCA_012031965.1. Taxonomy (GTDB): domain Bacteria; phylum Cyanobacteriota; class Cyanobacteriia; order Cyanobacteriales; family Nostocaceae; genus Brasilonema. The sequence goes on along the minus strand of JAAUSC010000096.1, from coordinate 21,916 downwards.
TTTACCGTACTTTTACTGAAAACAGAAACATTAAACTTGAATAAAAATGAAGTAATATTAGGAGCACCCTTGCCATTCTGGCTGCTGGCTCCTGGCTGCTGGCTCCTGGCTCCTGACGACTTTTTTGGTCAGTCAAACTGCACTGAGAGAAGTATAATTCTCAGTAAACTCTGCGTTAAGAGAAAAAGATACCTGTGATAATGAGAAACTTTATTTGGTTTATGAGCGTCTACTACATTTCATATGGCTAATGATGACAGGCAATCAGTTAAAAATTTAACATTTGTTTTCCCTGTATGATAATCTTTAGCAGTAGAATATACAGTGTTATCTATGTGATTCATACTTCAACATAAACAACGCAAAATATTATTTATGCTAAAGATTTATCTAACTTCTAACTATTACTAGATATGTTAGTTTAGAGCTAGCTCATCTTGGTTTCCTCTAAACCTGTATTATTTATCAGCTTAATTCTTATATTTCTGTTAATCTGTATTTAAATTTTTTAGGATTACCAGAAAGTACTTAAGTATCTAAGTATATAGAGAAAATGTGCCAGAGCACACTGTCATACACATAACTCATGATTCCACCCCAAGGAGCTTTGACGTGGAAACCAATAAATCGTATGTTTGGTCGCATGGAATACTGATTGCCCTCGTTGGCTTTTGCGCTAGTTTAAGTATTGGTTTGGTTATGCCTGAAAATCCAAATACCTCGAAAGCTCAGACAAGACAAGCAACAAACGTGAAGGCTACAACAGCCAAGGTAGGAACTCAACAGCGGATGGAGAAATTAAAGGCGGCGATGCTAACAAGTTGGCAGCAAGAAGCAAAAACAAAGGGGTTTTCCTATAATCTACCATCGCGTTTCCAAGGTGTCATTGTCCAGAATGCAAAACTAACGAAAGGGGAAAAAGTTATTGCACTCACTTTCGATGATGGTCCTTGGGCTGGGTCTACTGCAGAGGTGTTGGATATCCTGAAAAAAACAATATAAAGGCTACATTCTTCGTTGTTGGACAGATGCTGAAGATTTATCCGGAGCTAGGAAAACGGATTGTAGCTGAAGGTCACGTTATTGGCAATCATACCTGGCATCATTGGTATCACTATTTTAACCCACAGGCAGCGGCATTTGAACTTGATAATACAACGAACTTAATTTATGAACTGACAGGTGCAAAAACCACTTTATTCAGACCACCTGGTGGAAAGTTGCATAATGGTTTGGTTGCTTATGCTAAAAGCAGAAACTACTCTGTAGTTATGTGGTCTGCTGACTCCATAGACTACAGTCGTCCTGCTGTACCAAAGTTAATTAGAAACGTCATGAAAGATTCAAAGCCAGGTGGAATTGTATTAATGCATGATGGCGGTGGAAATCGTTCTAGAACTGTGCAGGCTTTACCACAAATTATTAGCAACTTTAGGAAGCAAGGCTATCGCTTTGTTACTATACCAGAACTATTTGAAATAGAAAACCAAGAACTACAGTTAGCAGCAGCACAAAAGAGTAATAGGAAATAATTGTTAGTTATTACTAATTACTGACAATAACAAAGTCAGTTGTAAGACATGATTCATCATAAAAGTTTGGGGCAAAAAGTCAACATCGAGAAAAAGGTCCTTATTTTTTATAATAGTATTCTTGCTACAAATGGCAACACAAAAATTTCTCCGACTATACAAATATAGCGATTCTCGTTATCAAATACACAACGATGTGTGGAGATGTTCTGGCGGAACGTTTCTACTGTATTGGATGCAGCTGAAAGCTGTTATAAAGCCCGCATAGGCGAGCTAAACAATAACGATGGTATGGAGGTACAACATCCTCAAGGTAGGTGGTGAATAGAACCACCTACCAAGTATCCTGGATGTTTTAGTACATTTGTACTGATAAAAGTTCAAACTAAACTGAACTGAGCTGTTTTTCCTCCACAACTTGGGGATTAGCTTGTGGACTATCCGCTTCAGAAGGTGGAACTAATTGCCAGAACTTAGGCAAGAACTCTTGCCAATTCTCTAGAATCATCCTCGCCTTTTGTGAACCAGTACGTTCAGCATGAGCTTTGATTAACTCTTGCAGTTGCTTCTCACCAGCAGGAGTCATCATCCGCTGGAGTTTAACAATATCTCGGTTGACTAACTCAGGGAACAAACCATCTTCATCTAAGAAGTACGCTAATCCGCCAGTCATCCCAGCTGCGACATTGCGTCCCACTTTCCCCAAAACGACAACCACACCACCAGTCATGTACTCACAGCAGTGATCCCCTGCTCCCTCAATCACCGCTGTTCCCTTGGAGTTACGTACAGCGAAACGTTCCCCGGCTAAGCCTCTAGCAAACAAGACACCTCCAGTTGCACCATAAAGGCAAGTATTGCCAATGATCACGTTTTGTGCTGGGTCATAAGTGGCATTTGCTGCGGGCTTGATGATGATTTCACCACCGTTCATTCCCTTACCAACATAGTCGTTAGCCTCGCCTTCAAGGGTGAGAATCATACCGGGAAGATTGAAAGCACCAAAACTTTGCCCAACACTACCCTTGAAATTCAGATGAATTTGTCCTTCAAAGCCATTGTCGCCATACTGGGAAGCAATGAACCCTGCTAACCGTGTACCAACAGTTCTGTCGGTATTTACCACTGCTACTGTTTTGCTGACAGAAGATTGGTTGCGGATAGCAGCTTGAATCTCTGGATCAGCGAGTAATTGGTCATCCAAAACCACACCGTTGCTGTGGACTTGCTCATGCACTAGCCAAGTGCGATTTTCTCTTGTATCTGGTAGTTGAAGCAAGCAGTCTAGATTCAGTGCGGCTGTCTTATTTATATGTACGTCTTCTCGAACCTTCAACAAGTCAGCACGTCCAGTCACTTCTGATAAGGAACGGTAGCCAAGTTTTGCTAAGAGGCTACGGACTTCTTCTGCAATAAAGTAGAAGAAGTTGACAACGTGTTCTGGCATTCCTGTAAACCGCTTGCGCAGTTCTTCTTTCTGAGAAGCGACTCCCACAGGACAATTATTGGTGTGGCAAATTCGCGCCATGATACAACCTTCAGCAATCATAGCAATGGAACCAAAACCAAATTCTTCTGCGCCCATTAATGCGCCCATTAACACATCCCAGCCACTCTTGAAGCCGCCATCGACGCGCAAAATCACCCTGTCACGCAAGCTATTTTGAATTAACACACGATGGACTTCTGTTAAACCGAGTTCCCACGGAGAACCGGCGTGTTTAATAGAACTGAGTGGAGAAGCACCTGTACCACCATCATGACCAGAAATTTGAATGATATCAGCGTTTGCTTTCGCCACGCCAGCGGCGATGGTACCAATACCAATTTCTGCGACCAACTTCACTGATACTTGAGCTTTCGGGTTAATTTGATGCAGATCAAAAATCAGCTGCGCCAAATCTTCGATGGAATAGATATCGTGGTGGGGTGGTGGTGAAATCAGTGTCACTCCAGGCTTGGAGCGCCGTAACATGGCAATGTAGGGGCTAACTTTTGGTCCTGGGAGCTGTCCACCTTCCCCTGGCTTTGCACCTTGGGCAATTTTGATTTCAATTTGTTTGGCGCTCATCAGGTACTCTGGCGTTACACCAAAGCGTCCTGATGCAACTTGCTTAATCGCACTCGTTGCAGTGTCACCGTTGTGCAATCCTTTTAAGTGTGGTAGAGTTCGCGAATGACCTGTTTGGTCTACATCATCCAGGATTTTGTAACGCACGGGATCTTCGCCACCTTCCCCAGAGTTGGATTTACCACCAAGGCGGTTCATGGCGATCGCCAAAGTTTCATGAGCTTCCCGCGACAGTGCTCCCAATGACATCCCACCAGTACAGAAGCGCTTGACGATTTCACTAACCGACTCTACCTCTTCTATAGAAATAGGTGAGCGATCGCCTTTGAAATCCAGCAAGTCACGCAAAGCTGTGAGCGGTCTATTTGCCAGAGACTTCTTATAAACTCCGTAGTGGTCGTATTTCTTGCCATCGACAGCTTTGTGCAATGCTTTCGCCAGTTCTGGGCTGTTCATGTGGTACTCACCATTAGGACGGTAGTTGACAAACCCAAGGTTTTCTAGCTTCTTAGTTGTCAGTTCTGGGAAAGCTTTGCTGTGGAACGCCAGCACTTCTTGAGCGAGTTCGCTAACACTCAAGCCACCGATGCGGGAAGTTGTCCCAGAGAATCCCAGTTCTAATAAATCCGAACCTATCCCAATTGCTTCAAAGATTTGCGCTGCTTGGTAGCTAGAGAGCAAAGAAATCCCCATTTTAGAGAGAATCTTGAGCAAACCACCTTCTACTGCTTTGCGATAGTTGGCGATCGCCTGTTCCAAACTAATAGCAGTGATTTTACCCCGTTCCATGAACTGTTGGGTTTTCGGATCAAACCACCAATCATGGACAGTATCCAAAGCCATATACGGACAAACAGCAGCTGCGCCGTAGCCAATCAGACACGCAAAATGATGTGTACTCCAGCATTGTGCTGTATCAACAACAAGGGACGTTTTCAACCGTAGTCCCTCACGGATGAGGTGATGATGTACTGCACTTACAGCAAGTAGAGGGGGAATACAAGTGTATTCAGTATCAATACCATTACCTACCCTATCGCTCAGGATAAGTATCTTAGCTCCTGCCCGCACTGATTCAGCGGCTTGTGCTTGCAAAGATTGAACTGCTGCTTTTAATCCTTGTGGACCTGTGGCTATTTCAAATAGGGTTGATAACTCTGCTGTCGCAAATCCCGACAGCTTGAGAGCCTCCAATTCTGTTTCATTCAAAACTGGTGAATCCAGCTTGATTCTGCGGGCATATTCTGGCTTTGGCTGGAGTAAGTTACCTCGTTCACCCAGTTCTACCTTCAAAGACATAACCAAGCTTTCTCTCAAGGGATCAATAGCAGGGTTTGTCACCTGAGCAAAACGCTGTTTGAAATAGTCATAAAGAAGGTGAGGTTTTTCAGACAGCACTGCTAAAGGAATATCGTCCCCCATGCAGAAAGTTGGCTCTTTACCTTCCATCGCCATTGGCTGAATCACCATTTCCACATCTTCTGTGGTGTAACCGAAGGCGACTTGGTGTCGCAGCAAGGCAAGTCTTTCGATTTTGTTCGTTGTGGAATGTCCATTCCCATTGACACCATTACCATTAACTGCTAGTGACTCAGCACTCAATAGCGCTTTGAGTTCTTGGCGGTACTGGCGTATCCATTCGCCGTATGGTTTGCTTTTGGCAATGCGCTGCTTGATCTCCCAATTCTTCAACACCTCTTGAGTTTCTAAATCCACAGCAATCATTTGCCCAGGACCAAGTCTACCTTTTTCCAGGATGTTGGCTTCATCTATATTCACGACTCCTGCTTCAGAAGCCACGACAATGTAGTCATCCTTGGTAATGCAGTAACGAGCTGGTCTTAAGCCATTACGGTCTAGTGTTGCACCAACTTTGCGCCCATCGCTAAACACCAACAATGCTGGTCCATCCCATGCTTCTTGCAGACCGCTGTAGTATTCATAGAAATCAACTATCTCTGGGTAATTACGTAACTCTGGCTGATTCTGATAAGCCTCTGGAACCATAATCATCAAGGCTTCCAATGGGCTACGTTCAGAACGCACCAGTAACTCGAACACGTTATCTAAAGTGGCTGAGTCGCTGTTGTCTGTGTAGACAAACGGCTTGAGTTCGTTGATGCGAGTCTCCTCCCCAGAGGCTGCGCCAACGTTCCACACTGGATGATGCAAACTGGCTTCTCGTGCCATCATCCAGTTGATATTACCTAACAGGGTATTAATTTCGCCATTGTGTCCCAAAAGTCGCATGGGCTGAGCCAAGGGCCATTTGGGCATAGTATTGGTACTAAAGCGGCGGTGATAGACAGCAAAAGCACTTGTGTATAAGGGATTTTTTAAATCGTCATAGAAGTCTCCCAAAACAGCCGAACGCACCATACCTTTGTAAACAATTGTGCGGCTAGATAGAGAGCAGATATAAAAGTCTTCTGACCAGTTGCAATTGATAATATTGCGAATGGCTTGACCAATTCGGCGGCGGGTGATGTACAGTTGACGTTCCAGTTCATCGCCGCTTTTGTCTGGAGAAGCTAAAAAGATTTGTTCAATTTGAGGTTGATTTTCTCTTGCTTGTACCCCTAGTAATGTCGGTTGCACTGGTACAACTCGCCAGCCCAGTACAGTTAATTTTTCCGACTCCGCGATTTGCTCAACAACTACGCGTGCTTCTTGTGCTGCTTGTGGATCTGGTGGTAAAAATATCATCCCCACGGCAGCATTTTCAGTAGAAGGAAGTTGTATCCCGCGTACTGCAAAATCTTGCTGGAACAACGTCCAAGGGATCGCAGTCAATACTCCTGCGCCGTCACCAGAGTCTTGATCTGCACTACAACCGCCCCGGTGTTCCAAGCAAGTCAAAGCAGCCAAAGCTTTTTCTATTATTTCATGATTAGCATAGTTTTGACGATGGGCAATAAAACCCACACCACAGGCATCTCGTTCCTCTACAAGCCATCTTTGTCCTTGATAATTACACCCTGAGGAAGTATTTAACGATGTCATTTTCTGTTCCTGATTCATTCGTTTTTGATTCATAGACTACCCCTGAGGTCTTGGTTGCAATTTTGACAACTTCTTGTTAAGAAATTTTGCTAAATCAGAAATGAAGAGATATGAAGAAATACAGAATAACTGAAAATTAGGGAAAAAAAAATTTAACTTCGGGTTCTATTTCGCTTCCCCCGTGTTAAAATCTTCTCGTTATTTTTTGTGCTTCTGCTCAGTTAAGGAGACGACTTTTGCCCCAGCAGTTTTTTGTCTATAATTCAATTCCTCAAATTCTCAGATTCTCGACGAGGGCTCATTTCCAGGTCTAGCCTTGCATGGCTTACCTGAAAAAACTCAAACATATGTCTTCACTACTTTTAAATTTACAATTATCGCGATTTGGTAACAAAATCAGCGTATTACACTATAGGCTCATTTGACAATTCCTATTCTATATATACTTAGGTTTTCTAAACTTTGTTGACTCATTGTTGTTAATTGTGTTGCTAGTAGCATGACTTGACTTGCATAGCAACTCTGAGGGAGTATGGAAAATTCCATCGCTTTAATTTTGACAACTAAAGCTGCTGTCATATATCAGGAGCACTCATGTCACTTAGCGCTCGTCCTAATTGATAGTTGTACTGAAAGAATTTTGTTTGGTTGTTTTCAAGAGATAAAAAGCCCATATATACAATATCACATCCCGTTAAGCAGCAAAACTCATGTCACTATTTCTTGATTTTGACAACTTGTGTACTTAGCTTTTCTGTTAAAAGTGAGTGTAGGCTACGAAGTTTGAGTATATTAAGTGATACAAATTTTTTTGTCATCAAAAGCTACACATTCTACATGAGTTATTCAGTGCTTTAAGGAATTGCTTTGAGAAGTAAATTGCTAATTTATGGAAAAAATACCAGCTTTATGCCAACAAAACTGCAGCGCTATTGTGAATAAAAGCAATGGCAGGTGTGTCATGATTTTCGTGTCACCAATACTTGTGACACTACTGTGCTTAACAGCTACCTGTGTCAATGCAAAAGCGCAGTACTTATTAGAAACTAACAACGGGACACAGGGACAGACAGACGACACGCTTGGTAAGGATACAGGGACACACAAACATGAGAACATAGAGACTTCTCCTCGTTTCCTCTTCTCCCAACAGCAGTTTGCTCAAAAAAAGGAACCTCCACAGGGGGCTGCTTCCTCTGCAAGTCCTCTTGAGCAACCATTACCTCCACCTCCTGTTTTAAGCGGGGTAATTTCCTATGGTAACCAAATTTCTCTCAATGGTCGCATTTTATCTGGAGCTTGGTTGCAGCAACGCGGAAAAACAGGTTCGCTGAGTATTTATTTTAGTGACGGAACAGTTCGGCAATTATTCGGGGTAGATTTCTTAGATAGCAGCAATCCAGATAGACAACCAATACAATGGTTTTCATCTCAGACCAAACCACTCATTTTAACAAGTTTACTGACGACGGGATATCGATATCTAGATATTACGAATTTTGCAAAAGCAGCCAAATGGCAGATGCAAGTTGCTAACAACACATTAGTCATGACTACACCAAGCGCAAAAGTCACAAATATTTTTCAGGATAAGCAACTTGTAGGCACTCGCGTTATCGTAGATTTGGATCGCCCAACTCCTTGGCAATTGACACAAGGGTTACCAATCAAAAAAACTCAACCTCAAGAGGACGAGGGAAATTCCCCGACACAACTCTCCTCGTCGCCCTCACCTTCTTCCTCGCCACCAAATAGAGAGTGGGTAGTTACCCTTGATGGAATAGCCGAACCAGTGTTGGTACAACGCTACACTCCCCTTGAGAGAGCAGCAAGGGAAGTAGGGGGACAAGACAATTCAAAATTCTCATCTGGCTCACTCCCTAACTCCTTGACTCCCTCATCCTCATCTCCACCACTGATCCAACAGGTAGAAGTCGTCAACAACCAAACAATAATACGTCTAAGCATTCCTTTTGGTTTAGCTCCTCGAATCAGCACAGTCGCTAATCCCAACCGTCTGATCATTGAAATTCGACCTGACGCAATGGTGGAAAGAAATATTACATGGGTAACAGGGTTGAACTGGCGACAGCGGTTTGTAAACTTAGGTAAAGAACGCTTTCCTATTGTGTGGCTAGAAATTAATCCCCGTACCTCTGGAATAAAAGTCAAACCTATCTCGACAACGACTAACAGCTTGGTAGGAACTGCTCCTCTGATTCAAACTGCACAACAATACGCAGCAGTTGCAGCAATTAACGGTGGTTATTTTAACCGCAATAATCAATTACCTCTGGGTGCGATTCGTCGGGATGGTGTATGGTTATCAAGTCCGATTCTTAACCGAGGAGCGATCGCCTGGAATGATTCTGGGCAATTTTACATTAATCGTCTCAACTTACTGGAAACTTTAATAGGCAACAACAATTTACAATTGCCGATTTTGACTCTCAATAGTGGTTACGTTCAAAGCGGTATTGCTCGTTACACCACAGTATGGGGAGCAAACTACACTCCCCTAACCGACAATGAAATCATTCTCGTCGTGCAAAAAAATCAGGTTATCAATCAGTTCACTGGAGGTAAAGCTGGTGAAATAGCCGTTCCGATACCACAAGATGGCTATTTACTAACATTACGCGGTAATGCTACGAGCAATGCTGCTGCCTTACCCATCGGCTCCTCTATAAGAATTACCAGTTCTACAGCTCCTGCTGTTTTTAGCCGTTACCCCCACATTGTAGGAGCAGGACCACTGTTATTGCAAAATCGTCAAATAGTCCTTGATGCTAAAAGCGAAAAATTTAGCAACGCCTTTATCGCCCAAAAAGCTATTCGTAGCGGTATCTGTACAACGACAACAGGAAATCTGATTATTGCGGCTGTACACAATCGTGCTGGTGGTGCGGGACCTACCTTAGCAGAACATGCTCAACTCATGCAGCTTTTAGGCTGTGTAGATGCTTTGAATTTGGATGGTGGTAGTTCTACTAGTCTTTACTTAGGAGGACAACTTCTAGATCGTTCCCCGAATACTGCTGCTCGCGTTCACAACGGTATTGGTATATTCTTACCACTGCGCGGAGTTCAGAGTCAAAAGTGAGCCAGCGCAGCCGGACTGGACTCACCAATTCCTCACTGTGCAAAGTTTTTAAATCTCTTTTTCTGCTAACCTTTGCAACGCCAACAACGCAGCACCATAAGCAGGTTCATATCGAGGAAAAATCACTTTTGCTGAAGGAAACATAGTGAGAACAGATGCAGTGAATTTATCACGAATTCTTGATTTTGCTTGCCACACACTTCCAGTGGTGACGACTTCAAAACGTGTATTATGACTAAAAATTGCATCAATCACTGTAGCAGTAGCTTTGGTTAACTTTCTTGCTGCATCATCAATAATTCTTTGAGCGACCCAGGAATTGTTAGTAAACAAACTAAGATAAAGAATGACGTAAGGTACGCCAGAGGCAAAGTATAAGGTAGGGATGAAAGTCCAAGGGGAACAGGACATTGTTCGATTTTTCATAAATAATTAACCGCAGAGGCGCTCCAGAGCGCAGAGAGAGTTAAGAAGAGAGAATGATGCGTTTGATGCCTTCTTTAAGAACTGGAACATTGAAGTTGATGAGAAGGGCGAGATACTGGTTAGTCATTTTAAGGTAAGAAATGACTTGAGCTTCGTGGATAGGAGCTAACTTATCCACAGCTTTCAATTCAACAATGAGGACATCACTAATGAGAAAATCTAATTCTCCTTCGCCAACCTGATATCCTTTGTAATTCACTGCTACTGGCGGCTTAGACTTGTAAGATATCCCACGCATCTGAAATTCCACCTCTAAAGCCTTGTGATAAACCGACTCCAAAAACCCTGGTCCCAACAACCGATGCACCTCAATCGCCGCCCCAATCACTGCTCCCGTTAGCTGTCTCATCTCCTCTCCTAACTCTCTTCTCTCTGCGTTCTCTGCGCCTCTGCGGTTCATTTCCTCTTTTCCTCCTCAACGGGTGTGGCAAAATTTATAAAAGTCCTTCCACAGTATCCTTTCCCCTGCATGATCGCATCAAACATTAACCTTCCTAGTCTTTACGAACCCTTCTCCACTGAAGCCAAGTGGCAAAAATTTTGGGAAGAAAACCAACTCTACAAAGCTGATCCCAACAAAGGTGGCGAATCTTACTGTATCGTGATCCCGCCGCCTAACGTTACTGGCAGCTTGCACATGGGACACGCCTTTGAGAGTTCGCTAATTGATACCCTTGTACGTTATCACCGTATGAAGGGACGTAATACCTTGTGGCTTCCTGGAACTGACCACGCCAGTATCGGTGTACACACGATGCTGGAAAAACAACTCAAGAAAGAAGGTAAAACTCGCTACGATTTGGGACGCGAGAAGTTTCTAGAACGCGCTTGGCAATGGAAGGCGGAATCTGAAGGAACAATTGTGAATCAGTTGCGACGCTTGGGTGTCTCGGTGGACTGGTCGCGGGAACGGTTTACTCTTGATGAGGGTTTATCTAAAGCTGTTCTGGAAGCTTTTAACCGCCTCTACGAGGAAGGGTTAATTTATCGTGGTGAGTACCTGGTCAACTGGTGTCCGGCTTCCCAATCTGCGGTGTCGGATGTGGAGGTGGAAAATCAGGAGGTCAATGGGAATCTCTGGCATTTTCGCTATCCTCTTACGGATGGTTCTGGTTATGTTGAGGTGGCGACGACGCGACCAGAAACGATGCTGGGCGATACTGGAGTGGCGGTGAATCCCAATGATGATAGATATAAGTATCTGATTGGTAAAACCGTAACTCTACCAATTATGAATCGGGAAATTCCCATCATTGGCGATGAGTTTGTTGACCCCACTTTTGGCACGGGTTGTGTGAAGGTGACTCCAGCACATGATCCTAATGACTTTGAAATGGGCAAGCGTCACAATCTGCCGTTTATCAATATTATGAATAAGGACGGCACTCTGAATGAAAATGCTGGTCCGTTTCAAGGACAAGACCGCTTTGTTGCTAGAAAGAATGTGGTTGCTCGTCTAGAGGCTCTTGGGTTTTTGGTGAAGGTGGAGGATTATAAGCATACGGTTCCTTATAGCGATCGCGGTAAGGTTCCCATTGAACCCCTTCTCTCGACTCAGTGGTTTGTCAAAATTCGTCCTCTAGCAGATAATGCGCTAGAATTTCTCGACCAAAAGAACTCCCCAGAGTTTGTCCCGCAACGTTGGACAAAGGTGTATCGTGATTGGCTGGTGAAGCTGAAAGATTGGTGTATCTCTCGTCAACTCTGGTGGGGACACCAAATCCCTGCTTGGTATGCGGTGAGTGAAACAGGCGGAGAAATCACTGACAATACACCGTTTGTTGTGGCGAAGTCAGAAGCAGAAGCACAGGAGAAATTAAAATCACAATTTGGCGAAAATGTCAATCTTCAACAAGACCCAGATGTATTGGATACCTGGTTTTCTGCCGGACTCTGGCCCTTTTCGACTTTAGGCTGGCCTGAACAAACTCAGGATTTAGCGACTTATTACCCCACTAGCACTCTCGTCACGGGTTTTGATATCATCTTTTTCTGGGTTGCCAGAATGACAATGATGGGTGGGCATTTTACAAGGCAAATGCCGTTTAAAGATGTTTACATTCATGGGTTGGTATTGGATGAAAATGGCAAGAAGCAGTCTAAGAGTGCTGGTACTGGTATCGACCCGCTGTTGCTGATAGACAAATACGGTACTGATGCGTTGCGCTATACCCTCATTAAGGAAGTCGCAGGGGCAGGTCAAAATATCCGCTTGGAGTACAATCGTAAGACGGATGAGTCGTCATCGGTGGAAGCATCCCGCAATTTTGCTAACAAGTTGTGGAATGCAGCACGGTTTGTGATGATGAATTTGGATGGGGAAACTCCGCAACAACTGAGTAAACCAATCGCCACTGAATTAAGTGACCGTTGGATTCTCTCTCGCTACTACCAAGTTGTTAAACAAACCAATAATGACTTTGACAATTATGGATTAGGGGAAGCAGCAAAGAGACTCTACGACTTTATTTGGGGTGACTTCTGTGATTGGTATATTGAACTTGTTAAATCTCGCCTACAGAAAGATTCTGACTCTTCGTCTCGTCGCACTGCACAACAAACTCTTGCCTATGTGCTGGAAGGAATTTTGAAATTACTTCATCCTTTAATGCCTCATATTACTGAGGAGATTTGGCAAACTCTCACTCAACAAAGCGAGCATTCTAAGCAAAGTCTATCTTTACAATCCTACCCTGAGGCTGAGACAAACTTAATTGACCCCACTTTGGAGGAACAGTTTGAACTGCTCATTGGTATCATTCGCACAATTCGCAATTTGCGAGCGGAAGCGGATGTTAAACCGGCGATAAAAGTAACGGTGAATTTGCAAACTGAAAGCGAGAATGAACGCCAAATTTTCACAACTGGACAGTCTTATATTAAAGATTTGGCAAAGGTTGAGAATTTAGTCTTTGCTGGTGAGCAAAATAAAGAAACGTTCGCTGACGTTGTTGGTACTGTGCAAGTGCTACTTCCTCTTGCTGGCGTTGTTGATCTCAACGTGCTAAAAGCCAAAATCGAAAAACGTCTGAATAAGGTCGAAGGGGAAATTAAACCTCTGAGTAGTAGGTTAAATAATGCTAATTTTGTGGAACAAGCACGACCAGACGTGGTAGAAGGAGCCAGAAATGCTTTAGCAGAGGCGGAAAAACAAGCAGAAATTTTGCGCGATCGCCTACGTAGGTTAGCATAGTTTTGAGGATTATTTAGTAGCTAGTTGTGTAAAAATCCTGTTAATGACTAACCACTAGCTACTAAAAAAATCACACTATCTTTATCTATTAAATGTACATAAACATACATTAAAATTCTATGCTATACCTAGCCCAAGTGCATAAAAACGAATTTTTAAATCAGTTCCAGTTGCGATTGTTAGCACGTGAAGAAACTGAAAATATGTGGTTGATAATTCCAGAAGAAGCTTTCATTCTTTTAGGAAAAGGCAAGTCTTTCACTGAAAATTTGCTCCTTTTGGTAGAGCTTTCGCCGACAGGCGAGATAGAAAGATTGGAAGACGCCACAAATTGGGTGCTAAATTTGGTGAAAGCTTATCTGACTACTGGTATTACTCCAGAATTCTTGCAACAGGAAGCTGAGCGAGCAGAACAGTGGCGACAAAACCTAACATTGCAAAACCAAGATTTAGCACGTCGTTCATTAGAATTAGAAGCGCGTAGAGAACAAATTCAAGCTTTAGAAGAAAGTTTGAAACGAGAGAAAAATGGCTTTCACAAGGAGGAGAGTGCTGGCTCTTAGATTTTGGATTATAGCCTCAGCATTCTAACTACTGGTTAATTCAGTCCAATAACGTTCATAAACTTCTTCAATTTGCCCTAAAGGAGCAATCCGTTCACACATTCTTAGAATTGACTCTGGAGGAAACAAGCTGGAGTTATTCTGCACTGTTTTTGGCAATTGCTCAAATCCAGCGCGGTTGGATGTAGAAAGACTTAAGCGTTGACTCGTTTCGGCTGCGACTTCTGGTTGTAAAATCAAATTAATCCAAGCATAAGCTCCCTCAATATTTGGGGCTGTTTTAGGAATGACTACCGTATCTGTCCATAATGAAGAACCACTTTTGGGAATCACATATTTTAATTTGGGGTTCTCTTTAGAGATTTTCACAGCATCTGATGAGTAACACATTGCTAACAGTAAATCCCCTGCCAAAATTTGATTGCGCCAAGCATCTGTTGTAAAGGCTGCAAGTGCTGGTTTGAGAACCTTCAACTTTTCATATGCTTGTTTGATTTCGTTTTCGTCTTTTGAATTGTAAGAGTAACCCAGCATCCGCAACACTGCACCCATTACCTCTCGGACATCATTCATCAACGTCATTCGTTTTGACAGTTGTTCTTGATTTTGCCAAAGATAATCCCAATTCTCTGGCGGAGTTTTTAGCTTTTCGGAATGATAAATAAAACCTGTTGTTCCCCAATTAAAAGGTAAACTATGGCGGTTGTTCGGGTCGTAAGTAGGGTTTTGAAACCGGGGAAATAAATTATCTAAACCAATTAGGCGCTCATGATTTAATTCTGTTAACAACCCCAAGTCCACCATCTTCCGCACCATGTAGTCGCTTGGGTAAATGATACTATAAGCGCCTCCACCCCCTGCTTGCAGCTTACTCAACATAGTTTCGTTAGAATCAAACACATCTGCCAGTAATTTGATCCCTGTTTGGGCGTTAAAGGTTTTGAATAACTCTTTATCTGTATATTGCTCCCAAGTATAAACAAAAAGTTGGTCACTACGACCTTTCGTAACAGAATAAGCTCGCACATCACCGAGTCTCCAGCCACAACTAGCTAAAGATAAACTAGAAAGTGCCGCGACACCTTTTAAAAATTGCCGTCTTTTAGTCATTTGTTTAAAACTTAAGAGTCAACGATGAAATGCATCCGCAAAATCCAAGCAAGTCTCATGCCATTGCAGCACTTGAGCAATTAAACTTGCATTTGTCAAGTAAACATTCGCCAAACCAAAAAGCTTTCGCAACGCCGCACATGTTTCTTCTAATCTAAACTCCAGTTTTTCAATCTAGAGTCTAGACTTTGAAGCTAAGAATAAGTTGCCATATGACTTAATGAAGACTTGGTATAGACACAGGAGTTTCAGGGATTGTTGATCACACTTTGCGACCTGATTTTGTTATCTTTGGCAGAGGTGGCGTGGATTGCTCATCTCCACCGTTGCAACGTCACGCCTTGGTTTTTCTAATGATTCAAGAGTACTGATGGTCTGTTGTGTCATAATATGAGGTAAATATGGCTCAATTTCAAGAAGCGATACAAACTAACACATTGCCCCTTCCCCCAGCTGTTACCCCAAGAGGTGTGGCTGCAACCGAGCTTCGCCCTTGGGGTTCATTTACTGTTTTAGAAGAAGGGCGTGGATACAAAATTAAGCGTATTGAAGTTAAGCCTGGACACCGCCTCAGCCTCCAAATGCACCACCACCGTAGCGAACATTGGATTGTCGTCTGTGGTACAGCAAAGGTCGTATGCGGTGAAGAAGAGATCTTCCTCAGCAATAATCAGTCAACTTATGTACCCCAGTGTACAGCTCATCGGTTAGAGAATCCTGGCGTGATTCCTCTGGTGTTAATTGAAGTTCAAAACGGGGAATATTTAGGAGAAGATGATATTATCCGTTACCAGGACGACTACGCCCGCGTTGAAGATAAAAATCAGTAATACCCCTGTTAATCACTAGTCACCTACGGAGAAGTCAGCACTAGAATTTCTCATTAAGCCGCTCCAACTGAAATAGGCAGAAAGCGAAGGTAAGACAAAATATGCTATTTTTGAAAAACTCGGTTTCCATAAGAGACCGAGTTTTTCATACTTTCTTAGCTCATGTACTAGTCCCAGTCACAATATCATTCATAGGTTTTGAAATTGCTTTGCTACTTTTATGATTCAATTAAGTAAATCTGCCGCCAATGAAATCAGGCGCTTAAAGTCAAAGCAACAGCAAAATGTCTTGTTTCGTTTGGCTGTTAAACCTGGAGGTTGCTCTGGGTGGTATTACGATATGTCCTTCGATGAAGCAGTACGAGTTGACGATGCAGAGCGCCCGTCCCAAAGGGACGAACGCTTTTTTGAGTGTTCTGGTATTCAAATCGTCATAGATGCCGAAAGCTTAAAATACGTCAATGATTTGACTTTGGACTATTCAGAGGATTTAATGGGCGGTGGCTTTCGCTTCTACAACCCTCAAGCAAATGCGACTTGTGGATGTGGTAACTCTTTTTCTACAACTTCTGAACTAATGCCCAAACAAGTTTGACACAAAAGCACAAAAAAAGATATAATTAGGATTTGTAAAAACTTAGACTAAAGGCAGCTTCTCGCGCTGTAACTCATGCCAACCATACAGCAGCTCATACGTAACGAACGCGAAAAAGCGCGTCAGAAAACCAAGTCCCCAGCTCTCAAGCAATGCCCTCAACGTCGGGGTGTTTGTACTAGAGTATACACGACCACACCGAAAAAGCCAAATTCAGCTCTACGCAAAGTAGCAAGGGTCAGATTAACTTCTGGATTTGAAGTCACAGCTTACATTCCAGGGATTGGTCATAACTTGCAAGAACACTCTGTTGTGATGATTCGCGGCGGTCGCGTTAAGGATTTACCAGGCGTGAGATACCACATTATTCGTGGAACTTTAGATACAGCCGGAGTTAAAGACCGCAAGCAAGGTCTTCCAAATATGGAACCAAGCGTCCTAAAAAATAGAATAGTTATGAGCAATGAGTGCCGTAGACGCCACGGATACTTTGCCGGGGTCGGGAAATCCTTCCTGTACAAGTGTCCTCTGTAGGGCCATGAAACAGCGGAGATGACCGCTTTTCCACACCCAGGTTACTGCGTTCTCCATTCGCCTTGTGCAAGTGCGTGTACTTCGTAAGGAGCACGTGTCCGTAGGGTATAGACGTTCCTACTGTACAAGAGCTTACGAACCGCGCATAGCGTGCCGTAAGCATAGACTCAGGAAATAGCAATTGGCTTTGCTCAGTGAAACGAAGTACCACGCCTACTTAGCACTTCATGACTCATAACAAAAAACTTTTTTGACACAAATTTTAACTAAGATGAGTTCCTTAAGCGGGAAGCCTCGCTCTTAAAGATGAGTTTGTGTTTGCGCAAAACTTGGCTTAGAGTCGGGACAAAAGCGCGATAAGATTTTCTGGTGACCCCTATCGGTCGGTCGGGCAGACCAGGCGTCAAAGTGGTACAGAGAGTCTAGCAGGACTATAAACTGTATCTGCCGATGTAAAGCTCAAAGTACGCGCAACTCTATGAAATGAATACCCCCAGCAATTATGTATTGCTAATGGAAGTTGAATCAGTAGAGTCAGTCACAGTACATAATTTTGTCGCTTCCTCTCGTTGAGAGCAACAATTTTTGTAAGTCTGTGTAGCTGCAATTGTAGTGAAACAGTCCAAGAGAATTGAACGGCGGCATTTGCCGTTCATAAATGTTGGTGTTCGATAGCATATAGCATATAGTCTCATTGCCAATTCAGAACTAAAGGTTTAAGTATGTCTCGTCGTGGTGTTATTCAAAAGCGTCCGGTTCCACCTGACTCTGTATACAACAGTCGCCTCATCAGCATGATTACTAGGCGGATCATGCGTCATGGCAAAAAATCTCTCGCCGCACGCATTGTTTATGATGCGATGAAAACAATTGAGGAACGGACTGGTAGTGATCCGTTAGAAACTTTTGAAAGAGCTGTGCGTAACGCGACGCCTTTGGTAGAAGTCAAAGCTCGTCGTGTTGGTGGAGCGACATATCAAGTCCCAATGGAAGTGCGTTCAGAACGGGGTACAACCTTGGCACTGCGTTGGTTAGTACAGTTTTCAAGACAACGTCCAGGTCGCACAATGGCAAGTAAACTGGCAAATGAATTAATGGATGCTGCAAACGAAAGCGGAAACGCAATTCGCAAACGTGAAGAAACGCACCGGATGGCAGAAGCAAACAAAGCCTTTGCTCACTATCGCTACTAATGCAAAGACGCGCTATGACGCGTCTTGACAAGGCTTATCATCGTGACTGTAGCGCAATGTAATGTATATTTACTTAGGAAAAGACGGTTTTCCGTAAAAGTATAATATCTTAACAAAGTGTAATATACAAGATATCATGAGGCGAAAACTATAGGAGGCAGCTGTGGCACGTACGAACCCGCTAGAGAAAGTACGCAATATTGGTATTGCGGCGCATATAGATGCGGGCAAAACAACGACAACAGAGAGAATATTATTTTACTCTGGGATAATTCATAAGATTGGTGAGGTTCATGAAGGAACCGCTGTAACTGACTGGATGGAACAGGAGAGGGAGCGGGGAATTACCATCACTGCTGCTGCTATTAGTACCAGTTGGAAAAATCATCAAATTAACATTATTGATACTCCAGGGCACGTGGACTTCACAATTGAAGTGGAACGTTCCATGCGGGTACTGGATGGTGTCATTACAGTTTTATGTTCTGTAGGTGGCGTGCAGCCGCAAACAGAAACCGTATGGCGTCAAGCAGATCGCTATAAAGTGCCTCGCATCATTTTTATCAATAAGATGGATCGCACCGGCGCGAACTTCTACAAAGTTTATGAGCAAGTGCGCGATCGCCTGCGGACAAATGCTATTGCCATTCAGTTGCCTATTGGCAGTGAAAACGAGTTTCAAGGTATTGTTGATCTGGTGCGGATGCGTGCATACATCTACAATAACGACCAAGGAACGGATATCAAAGAGACAGATATCCCCGGAGATATGGTGGCTCAGGTTGAAGAGTACCGCGCCAAACTGATTGAAGCGGTTGCGGAAACGGATGATAACTTGATGACCAAGTACTTCGAGGGCGAGGAACTGACCGAAGACGAAATCCGTACCGCTCTGCGTAAAGGCACAGTTACAGGTACCATTGTGCCAACGCTTTGTGGCTCAGCATTTAAAAACAAAGGCGTACAACTGTTGTTGGATGCGGTCGTAGATTACCTGCCAGCACCAATCGATGTACCACCAATTCAAGGTACACTGCCAAATGGTGAAACTGTTGAGCGCCGCGCCGACGATAACGAACCTTTGTCGGCTCTTGCTTTTAAGATTATGGCTGACCCCTATGGTCGCCTGACCTTCGTTCGTGTCTATTCTGGTGTTCTGAAAAAGGGCAGCTATGTTTTCAACGCAACTAAGAACAAGAAAGAACGGATTTCTCGTCTAGTGGTTTTGAAAGCAGATGAACGGATTGACGTAGATGAAATGCGAGCAGGCGATTTAGGAGCCGCGTTGGGCTTGAAAGATACCTTGACAGGTGACACACTTTCTGATGAAAGCTCACCAGTGATTCTGGAATCCCTGTTTATTCCTGAGCCTGTCATCTCAGTGGCGGTTGAACCCAAAACTAAGAACGACATGGATAAGTTGTCCAAGGCTCTGCAATCTCTCTCGGAAGAAGACCCCACCTTCCGCGTTCATGTCGATCCGGAAACCAATCAAACCGTGATTGCAGGGATGGGAGAGCTACACCTGGAAATTCTGGTAGACCGGATGTTACGCGAATTCAAAGTGGAAGCAAACGTCGGTGCGCCGCAGGTTGCTTACCGCGAAACAATTCGCAAGCCCGTTACCAGAGTTGAAGGTAAATTCATCCGTCAAAGCGGAGGTAAAGGTCAATACGGTCACGTTGTGATTGATTTGGAGCCAGGACAAGCAGGAACCGGCTTTGAATTCGTCTCTAAAATTGTTGGTGGTGTCGTACCCAAAGAGTACATCGGACCAGCAGAACAAGGAATGAAGGAAAGCTGTGAATCGGGTGTTTTAGCCGGATATCCGCTGATTGATGTCAAAGCAACGCTGGTTGATGGCTCATACCACGATGTAGACTCTTCAGAAATGGCTTTCAAAATCGCTGGCTCAATGGCGATGAAGGAAGCTGTGATGAAAGCAGCACCCGTTCTGTTAGAGCCTATGATGAAAGTTGAGGTAGAAGTTCCCGAAAACTTCCTTGGGGATGTGATGGGCGACCTCAATTCCCGTCGTGGGCAAATTGAGGGGATGGGTTCTGAGCAGGGTCTTGCCAA
The DNA here is from genome assembly GCA_012031965.1 of Scytonema sp. RU_4_4. Taxonomy (GTDB): domain Bacteria; phylum Cyanobacteriota; class Cyanobacteriia; order Cyanobacteriales; family Nostocaceae; genus Brasilonema. Next base: position 1,624 of record JAAUSC010000096.1, on the reverse strand, counting down.
AGTGACTGCGAAAGTCCCATTAGCAGAAATGTTTGGCTACGCTACTGATATCAGATCAAAAACCCAAGGTCGGGGCATCTTCTCAATGGAGTTTAGCAACTATGAAGAAGTGCCTCGCAACGTGGCTGAGGCAATCATAGCTAAAAGCAAAGGGAACGCTTAGTTAGTAAAGGAAATTAGCATTCATGGCACGCGCAAAGTTTGAACGGAATAAACCCCACGTTAACATTGGTACGATTGGACACGTTGACCACGGTAAAACCACGTTAACAGCAGCCATCACCATGACCTTGGCAGCTATGGGTCAAGCTGTGGCTAAAGGCTACGATCAGATCGATAACGCACCAGAAGAAAAGGCGCGGGGGATTACCATCAATACCGCTCACGTAGAATATGAAACCGAGAAGCGGCACTATGCTCACGTGGACTGCCCCGGACACGCTGACTATGTGAAGAACATGATCACCGGCGCTGCTCAGATGGATGGTGCAATCCTCGTGGTTGCTGCTACGGATGGTCCTATGCCCCAAACCCGCGAACACATCCTGTTGGCAAAACAGGTCGGCGTTCCCAGTCTAGTGATCTTCTTGAACAAGGAAGACTTGATGGATGATCCAGAACTGTTGGAACTCGTGGAACTAGAACTTCGAGAATTGCTTTCCAGCTACGATTTCCCTGGAGATGACATTCCCATTATCAAAGGCTCTGGTCTACAGGCGCTGGAAGCAATGATTGCTAATCCTAAAACACAGAAGGGTCAAAGTGAGTGGGTAGATAAAATCTACGAGCTGATGGATGCTGTAGATGCTTATATCCCCACACCAGAGCGCGATATAGATAAGCCCTTCTTGATGGCAGTGGAAGACGTGTTCTCCATCACAGGTCGTGGTACCGTAGCAACTGGACGTATTGAGCGGGGTAAAGTCAAAATCGGCGATAACGTAGAATTAGTAGGCATTAGAGCTACTCGCAGCACCACCGTAACTGGTATCGAGATGTTCAAGAAGAGTCTTGAAGAAGGTATGGCTGGTGATAACGCCGGAATACTGCTGCGCGGTATACAAAAAGCTGATATTGAACGGGGCATGGTTATTGCTAAGCCTGGTTCGATTACGCCCCACACTCAATTTGAAGGTGAAGTATACGTTTTAACAGAAAAAGAAGGCGGTCGCAAGACTCCATTTTTCGCAGGCTACCGTCCTCAATTCTATGTGCGGACAACCGATGTGACTGGCACCATCAAAGCCTTTACCGCTGACGATGGCAGTAATGCCGAAATGGTGATGCCTGGTGACCGTATCAAAGTGAATGTGGAACTCATCAACCCGATCGCGATTGAGCAAGGAATGCGCTTTGCAATTCGTGAAGGTGGTCGTACCATCGGTGCTGGTGTCGTTTCTAAAATTCTTAAGTAGCAGCTTTGCACCTTAACTAAAAAAGGAGCAGAGATGGTATAATATCCACTCTGCTCTTTTCGTGTCCATGAACGCGTTACGTGCAGTCAGATCAGTCCTGTTCGGCGCACGTTACACGTAAATCCTTCGGAGGCTTGCGCCAACAAAGTAGCGTAAAATCCAAAACTGTGTTGCACGAAAAAATAATCAAACTGCCTGCGGGAGGCGGG
>JAAUSC010000299.1 GCA_012031965.1 Scytonema sp. RU_4_4 | reverse complement strand
TTGGTACAGCTGTAGTCTGGCTGACTACAAACAAAACCAGTATCAAACTGAGTATGAAGGGTAAAACGCGTATGGATTTTCTTTTGTAAACCCTGAGTAAAATATCAATCCTCATTCACACCACCATATGCAGATATAACCCCTGGTGACTGAAACTGCTATTGATGACAACGCACAGTTGCACGCAAGTGACTCTGACAAAGCAGATTCAGCTTAATCTAACAATACCACTTTGTTGACAAATAATATCAAAGCTTGAACCCTACATTCCGCAGGTTGGCAGATTAAGTAATGGTATTTTCATCGCTCGCACGGTATGATTCTAGGAGGACGTGATTTATAGGATAATAAACCGTTTGACCCGCTGACGTTACATCGGGCGATCGCCGCTGCTCTGGGTTGGGATTTGGATACTCGGTAAGTCTCGGCGGTTCTGTCGCAAAAATGATCAGGTGAGAGGCTTAATTTTCTCTGACTTCAATCTAAATGGCTTCTCAATCCTTGTTCAAGTAGCAGCACTTTCTGCCGGAGATTATCTTGTTGAGAGCGATCGCAAGAAGTATACGTTTTTATTAAGGAAATGAAAGTATTGGTTAGCAGGAGAAATTTCCACCCACACCTCAGTGTCTCGTAGTAATTATCTAAGATTATCCTGATTTGCCGTATTTCAAGCTATAAGTATTGACAATAGAAGCAGTCACTTGCTAGCCCCTCCAGGGGCGCTGCGCAAACGCTACCTGCGGTACGCTGCGCTAACAAATTCGCTGCCTGCGGCACGCTGCGCTAACATTCGCTCATTCAAAATTAATTAGTGGGGGCTTGCACTCGCCACTCGCGCTCCGCGCTCAAATTCAAAATTATAAATGGACTGCGTCCCGCTGCGCTAACAAAATTCAAAATTAAAGAGTCTTATTTTTGTTAGCGCAGCGGTTTATTCCCTCCTTTGAATTCCCGAAGAGGGTGGGGGCTTGTACCCAGTTAAGACCCCGTCCTTAAGGACGGGGACTCCAATTCAAAAAAGACTCTTAATTTTTGTTAGCGCAGCGGTTTATTCCCTCCTTTGAATTCAAAAAGGTCAAACTTCTATGTTAAAAATCATTGAAAAGTTTACTGGATATGGATTTGAGGTGAATGGAGAATAGGGGATTTGAACCCCTGACCTCTGCGGTGCGATTAAAGAGGTTAAGATACTGTAAGTCTTTCCAGACAATAGTTTTTATTGTTGTCAGTTACAGATATACAATCATTATCTAAATTAGAAGAGAATTTTGTGAAATTGCTCATTGGTAAAATGTCGGTTGACTTTGTTGGTGAGAAACGATCACAATCTTTAAATCTACCGTTTCGCATTGGTGGAACAGAATGGGAACCCGACGCTACGGAAAGAAAATCTGAATCGCCTTCCATTACCCCAAGGTGGTTCGGGAACGCGTTGCGGATGTTTTGTTAATCTTCGTCAAAATAATCAACTCCTAAATCTTTATAAGTTTCTTGGCGAGATATCAAATGATATGCGATCGTCAAGATTGAGTGTGCAACCGCAACCGCAGCACGTTTTTTACCCCTTCGCGCACCAATACGACGATACTGGGCAGCAAGGTGACGCATTGTCCCCTAGAAAATGGGGCAGCCTACCCTTGCGGGAAGCCGCAAAGCGTCTATGTTTTGTTGATCTGTCATCGAAGTCGGGTACTCGTTGTAGTAAGGCTGCCCCATTTTCTTACGTGTAAGACCCCGTAAGTTTTAGTACGAGCCAAAGCATGGGCAGCTTGAACCAAAATAGTTCGTAAAATTCGATTGCCTTTACGGGTTCCGGTTGAAAGTTTCTTACCACCGCTTTCATAGTTGCCAGGAGCAAGTCCAGCCCAAGCAGCCAAATGTTCGGCACTTGGGAAACGGCTCATATCTGTGCCAATTTCACCAGACAATAATCTCGGCAGTTCGGCGAGCTATACCAGGTATGGTGTCAACTAGCTCATCCAACGCATAAATTTTCTTGCGTTTACCCTGAGTTTACCCAACTTATTTAGCAGTTTATTTGACGATAAACAGATAAATATTTTCGTCTTCCACAATACTTCCCTCAAATTTTTGTAATAATTTGATTGTCAGGCTAGTTTTTAATCTTTGAGATATTGAAGACTCCAGCGCTTTCTTCTGGTCGTTTGTAGGTGAAAAACTTAATAATATAATTGTTTTTTTAGAATTTTTACTAATAATTTCACTAAACTTCCTTAAGAACTCTGGTTCTGATAGTTCGGCTTTTCTCTGATTATTCCATATTAGAAAAGTACCTAATCGATTACTTTGTGGATAATATATACTTTTATTTAAGTACCCTGACATTATTGCAGCAGCATTATCGTAATAACCGATAATGATCATGTTTTCCAAATGCTGGTTTTTGATAAAAGTGGCGGCTGCTTTACCTTGAGAAAAGGGGAGTGATAAATCATAAGTAAATGCAATACTTGCAGCTATTAGATGAGTGTACAAAATAATTTGTATAAAAATTTACGATATTTTTTGGTAAATTGTTCGAGATTAATGATTTGTTTGCTGAATATTAGGAAATAACGCTGTATTAAATTCAGCAAAGTATCAGTTTCGGAATAATAATGCGAAATCCACAGACAAGCAATTAACATAATATATAAATGCCCATGGTGTCTCAAGTTACCTATATACTTGGTATAAATAAATGACAAAATTCCTAATGTACCCATCAGATACATAAGCAGTACAACAGGCTGACGAATAAACAGTACAGCCGAAAATATAAATAAACTTATAGCAATAATTGCAGCAACATATATATTTAAGGATACCAATGCATTAGTTTCCCAAAAGGGAGCAACCCCAGTCTCAACCCCAAACTGTTGTAAGGGTAAGTAAGCACGAGTTATGGTGACCAGGGTTTCAATAAAATCGGACAACACAAAATTGAACCTCAAGCCGGAGACAGGTACAAAATCAAAATATGAGTCAGAAGGTGGTATAACCTGTTTTAATGAAGTGTAAGCACCCAGCAAAAATATCATTAAGCTAATTGTTATATCTAGTTTTTTGCGGGTTATTATGTCCGATATTTCCCTGTAAAAAATAGTATCGAATACTAAAGTTATTAGCAATGATATAGCAATAATAAATCCATGTATATGGGTATTGCACAGAAGTAAAAGGCACAGCGATAAAGGAATAAAACTCTTATCTCTATGAGTATATAAAGTACAGAAGCAATAAATAAGTAATAGACCTAATACATAACTTCTACTAAGAATGCCATACTCGTACAGAGAAAAATAGCCAAGAGATAGAAAAATCTTTTGTTGACGATTAAAAGGCGAGTATTTGACGAATATGTATACTCCTGTTGTGGCAATTAATAAATGGTAAAATTGCATGACCACAGGATTATCTGTAAATCTGCTGAGAAAGTACAACCCTAGATGCCATAGTCCTGGGTGTCCTTCATATTTTAAATTTTGGAATAGATTGTTTATCGATGAGCTATCTCTAGCAATCATCCATGCTTGAAGTTCATCGAAGTGCATTTCATGATTCAAAATGCCTATTAAGCCAAGAGATAAAAAGACGATAACGCTAGTTATCGTGAAAAAATCATCTCTTTTGTGAGCCAGAGAAAGGATATTATCTGGCTTTTCTGAAGTGGTATTACTCATTTTTTGGTGATTTGTAACTATTAACTGTTAAACCTTAGATTTTCTGTTCGGCTTTGTTCTGATTATGAGAGCCAAAGGAATACAATTTGTGACCTGTAAAACTTAGTATGGCAACGCATCCAGCACTGACTAAACGAGATGATGTCGCATCCCAATGAATATCATTTATCAGAAGTTGTAGCAATCCTAAATTTGCCAGTAAGCTGTTGAGAGCTACTGTAGCAAACACAGTATATTGGACTAGCCAATTTTTCCAGTAAATACCAAAAACAAAGCGACGTGAAAGCAAAAAATTTACACTCAAGCCGAGAAAATAACTAATACATAATGCGGAAACAAACCATAAACCAGACCTAACTAGTAGAGAAAAAATTACAACATCGACTATAGTTGCTGTTCCACCTGCAAAGATATAGCCAGTAAACTGTTTTAAGAGATGAACAGCTTTATATCGTCTAGAGACTTTGGTCGATTTAGCTGTAGTACTTTGAGCATTTGCATGAGCTTCTTCTTGATATTCGCTGTCAGAGTTCACAGACCATAAATCATGTTTACCTGGTTTTAAAACATTCTCAGCGGCTAGAATTCCCATGAGTAAACTATGGTCTTGGTTGTTATATTTAAATGCGCCATACCTACCTACCAGTTGCAGATTTTGAAATTTCTGGAGATAGCTTTGAATTTCTGTTAAAGCTACTTTATAATTACCAGCATAAATTGGATAAGTGCGGGGTAAGCGGACTATAAATCCTCCAGAAACTTTCTCATTGTGTAACAAGCCAATTTTTCTCAACTCGTATTCTGCTAATTCTAAAAGTTCTGATTCTTCTTGCTTCCACATTGAGTCATCAAAATTACACCAGTATTCGCAGCATAAAGGTGTTTGATGGTTATTTGGTAGCATCTCACTTGACCAATTAGCAAAATTTGTTACTCGACCTACATGAACTGTGGGGTCGTTGATATAAAGCCAATTATCTGGGAATAAATTCCAACCTTCAACAATTAAATAAACAAGAATTGTATTGCGAAATTTTAAAGATTTAGCCGCATCAATCGTTCTCTGTGGAGCTGGTGTATCTAATTGTTGTACTAATAAACTAATTGGAATTGAAGAAATTACTCCTCTACATTCCGCTATATTCTCTTCTCCTGTTTGGCGATTTCTCAAAGTAATTTTATTGACTTGAAAGTTTTCATGATGTATCTTCACAACTTCTGTGTCTAACAAAACAGATTGATTTTTGTTAACAAGATAATCACTGATTTTGTCATACAACTGTCCTGAACCTAAGCGAGGAAATTGAAACTGGTCTATCAGTGTTTTAACTTTGCCATCATTACCCAAAATAGCATTACGTATTGCCTTCATCAAAGACAACCCTTTAATTCTTTGGGCTGCCCAGTCGGCACTTATTTCAGTACAGGGAATTCCCCAAAGCTTTTCTGTATAAACCTCAAAGAATATTCTGAATAACTGCTTACCAAATTTTCCCGTAACCCATTCAGCAAAATTCTGAGGATTGCGGTTAGGAAACAATCGTACTTGTAAATAAGAAATGACTATTTGAAAGCTTTTGATTGCGCCAATAGCTAACAAAGTTTCTGAAGCTTTCAAAGGATAACTGAAATATTTACCACCGTAGTAAATACGTGTCAAGCGACTTACCGTTACTTGGTCTTCACCCAACACATCATCCCATAATTTTAATACAGACTCTATTTTGGTAAAAAAACGATGGGGACCAAAGTCAAGAAGAAAGTTTTTATATTCTATGGTTTTGGCTAATCCACCAACTTTTGAGTCTCTCTCTACGACCACTACTGATTGACCTTGCTTAGTCAATGCATAAGCTGCTGCTAGACCAGCAGGACCAGCACCGAGAATATAAATCACATTACTATTATGCATATAACTGCTTCACTTAGTGAATTAATTTCATTTGTAAGAATTACCTTCTTCACAGGTTAATTCTCAGTTAACAATGTATAAGTTGACGCTTTCAAATATTCGGCTAAATTCTCAAGTAGAAGAGATTGGGCGGAATGGATAAAAAAGTGGTCTCCAGAAAACATTTCCAATTGGAACGAATTTTGTGTTTGCGATCGCCACCCTTCTAGTTCTTGGGTATTTACTTCTTGGTCTTCTAGTCCACCAAAAGCAGCGATTGGACATTCAAGTGGTGGCTCTTGAGCGTAAACATAAGTTTCTAAAACTGCGAAATCTGCCCGGAGGAGTGGGGTAAGTAGTTGCATTAACTCGGTACTTTCCAGCACTGAAGCAGGTGTACCATTGAGACGGCGAAGTTCTTGTGTAAACTCAGCTTCTGGAAGTGCGTGGATCGGTGGTTTTCGTGATGGGATTTGGGGAGCGCGATTTGCAGAAACAAATAGGTGAGATGGTTTTTTACCATACTCTTTACGAAGACGGCGAGCAAGTTCAAAACTGAGTAACGCGCCCATACTATGACCAAAAAAAGCGAATGGTTTGTCTAAATATGGGAGGATAATGGGACGATCGCACTAACAAGAGGTTCCATTTGCGTAATGGAGGTGAGTTTCATCTGCGTTCCCCTTCCAGGAA
>JAAUSC010000095.1 GCA_012031965.1 Scytonema sp. RU_4_4 | reverse complement strand
CAAGATGTCAGTTGAGGAGTGCTACTGTAAGCATTGGGATTTGGAAAACTGAAATTACGCCAATCCCCACGGTAACTATGCGAACACGCATTTACAGCAGATTGCAAGTTGGTGAAGCACACAGATACCCCACCTGCTTAGCAAGCGTCTTTCAACACTCTTGCTATCAAACTTATTCACCTAAAACACGACTGGAAAAACAAGCTGCAATGCTGACGGTAAAAGACTCTCCATTTAAACCTGCTAAATGAAGTGCCGTCTCATTCAGAGAGAGAAAAACTAGCAAACGCAGTGTACTGCAACAGTAATAGGGAACTTGTCAGCGTTTAAAGGTTTCTACAAAATCAACATATCATTACCATTAAGATTGAGTAAGTAAACAAACAAAGAATTTGTTTAAATTTTCTATGAAATATTTTCAGAAACAAGTTAAATATAAAGTAAGAAAAGTAGGTTTTTCAAAGAAAAGTAGGTAAGATAAATTGCTCAACCATGTCCAAACCCAAAGTCTTCATCACTCGCCGCCTCCCCACCAAATTAGATCAACTCCAACAGATTGCGACCATTGAAGTCTGGGAAGAACACCAACCGCCTCCCTATGAAGTTATACTAAAAAAGGTCAAAACAATTGATGGTTTACTGTGCTTGCTGACAGACCAAATTGATCAGCAACTGATAGAAGCAGCCGGAACCTCTTTTAAAGTTATTAGCCAAATGGCAGTTGGATACGACAATATTGATATTCCTGCTGCGACTGCACGCAAGATACCAGTTGGTCATACTCCCGGTGTTTTAACAGATGCAACTGCTGACTTGACTTGGGCGTTACTCATGGCGGCTGCACGGCGAGTGGTAGAAGCAGACCGATTTGCTCGTGGGGGTCAGTGGCGGACGTGGGAACCAAATTTGTTCCTGGGACCAAACATCACAGGTGCGACTTTAGGGATTGTTGGTTTTGGGCGTATTGGTCAGGCGATCGCTCGTCGTGCCAAAGGATTTGATATGAAAATTTTTTATACCAGCAGACAAAGATGTGACGAGGAGTTAGAAAAACTATTAGGTGTGGAGTTTACAGAGTTTGAACATCTGCTGCGAGAGGCAGATTTTGTGACAATTCATACACCATTATCGGATGAGACTTACCATCTTTTTGGCGATCGCAGTTTGAATTGATGAAGCAGTCTGCCATTCTCATTAACACAGCGCGAGGAGCAATTGTAGATCCAGAAGCATTATACCAAGCGCTTGCGAGTGGTGAAATTGCAGGTGCTGCCATCGATGTCACCGATCCAGAACCGATACCAACAGATAGTCCCTTACTGACCTTAGATAACCTGATTATGACACCTCACATTGGCAGTGCCAGCCGTCCAACACGAGAAAAAATGGCAAACATGGCGATCGCTAACCTAATTGCTGGATTGAAGGGGGAGCGATTACCTAATTGTGTCAATCCGGAAGTCTATTGATATATAGCAGTCCCAATACTGCTCGGTTAAGAATATTTGTAGGTTGGGTATTTTTTTATTTGGATCTCCCTCTGAGCTTTACTGTCCTGACAAAAAAAACTACGGTTTTCAAGGTAGACGCGGTTTATCTCTTTTCTTGGCGCTCTATGCGCAGCAGGCGCACGCTACGCGAAGGCGCCTATGTCCTGCGGACACGCTGCGCTAAGGCGGTTGATAATTTTCATACATCAAATAGAGCTCCTGTAGCATCTAGATGTAAATTCAAACAGCTTCATGCAATTTAACAATCTATTTTTTAGGAATTGCTGCTAGAAAACGACATCTTCGTAAAGCTCCGCTATCGTTCCTTCAAACTTAATACTGTGTAGTCGAAAAGATTTATTTTCTGCAGTATAAGATTGCAAAACCCACAGCCCTTCATCATTACGGCGGAAACACTCGACTCGCTGACGTTTGGTGTTAATTAAAACATACTCTTGGAGACTTTCTAAAGTTTGGTAATCGGCGAATTTGTCTCCCCGGTCAAAGGCTTCAGTAGAGTTAGATAAAACTTCAACAATTAAACAGGGAAATCTTTTATACGCAGGAGTTTCCTGATCTCGTTGGTCGCAAGTCACCATCACATCGGGATAGTAATATCGATTTAGAGATTCGATACGTGCTTTCATATCGGCGATGTAAACACGACAGCCTAAGCCACGTACATGATTACGGAGGAGTGTAGCAAGGTTGAGAGCAATAGTAACGTGGGGGTCAAGCGCTCCAGCCATTGCGTAGATGTAGCCGTCGATATATTCATGTTTGATGTCGCTGTGTTCCTCCATTTGGAGGTATTCGTCAGGGGCGAGATAGATTTCAGGCGAAGCAACCATATTTAGACCTCAAGGTTAAGCAGGGTAAACGCACCTTAAGATGTAACAGAGTTTTAGACATGATGCGATTCAAAAGCTTGTTCAGCTGCAATAGCTCTATCTATTTCTTGGCTGTGTGCAACATAGAACGCTAAAGCCTCGTGTACTTGATTTTCACTCAAGTTGTACTCATCTGCAATTTGTGGAACTGATAGACCCCATTGCTGATTGGCGATAACAACTGTCTGAACCCGCAAGCCAGTTCCTTGCAATACTGGTACTCTCATACCACTGGCTCCACTTCGGTATGTAATACCGAGGAATGCTGGATCATCAACTGGTTGATTCAAAATACCAATTTTCTCTGCTACAGCCCAGATAATAAACTGATCAAGCGAAATACCTTGGCTTGTTACTTTTATTATCTTTTTCATCATGACAGAAAAGATGTATCTATTGGCAAGTCACTTACCCAGTCATTAGGTACAAATTTCCAATCATAACGTGATTTGTATCATTTGCTGCCAAAATATTTTGACAAAAAGCTTTTCAAAATGAGATAATCATGCAAAAATGTGTCTTAAGTTAGGTTTACAAATTCTGTCAGGCGTATTATACCAATCCGAATTAAATTAAATCTGTATGGAGAGTAAACTCAGAGAACTCATCGGTTTGCCGAATGTTTGGCTTTTTGTCAAAAGTAGTAACGGCTGGTTAAAGAATGTAGAGATTTTAGATGTTAATGATGACACCGTAACCTTTCGTTATGAACATGAATCCGAGGTAGAAAAGAGGATTTGGGAGAAGACTACTCGGATTGACAATATTGCAGAGATTGAAGTTCGTTTGTTAACACTACCTAAGAGCGATAAGCAAGTACAAGAGATTAAAAGTAGACTTTCCAAGCTCCTTGAGCAGGAAGAAAAATAACTTTTGAACAGACTGGCTTATGAGTTTTTAGACAAGTCTAGTTTTGCGCTAGTCAAGCAGGAGCGATTAAAAACCCGGTTTCTGTCGTCGAAAAGACTGATTTTTCGTTGAGTCACCTTAAAGAAACCGGGTTTTTGGGATTACTGTACCGATGCTCTAGATAACTCATCAGTCGGATTTTATCTGATGCGCCGACACCAAAAATCGAAGTATACGTGATATGACTTGCTTAATCTCTTGTAACCAGCAATCCAGTAAAGCTGATGGATACCAGACCAAGACATAAAGCGAAATCTTGAATTTTGATAGTAATTCTTGTCGTATGCTGAGACTTCTAATCCAGAATGCAAACTGCTGTGCGATACGGACGCGCAATCGCAAGGACAGATCAGAATGACAACAGCTCTGTTGTGCAGCTTGCAGCACAAACACTTGGTAAATTTCCTTGAGTCTGGAGTCTATAGAACTCACTTTTTGACTTGATGGAAAAAAGGTTGAACACCAATGACCTAGCCAAAAACCCCTAAGAGTATCTAATTCCTCCAGGCTAAGTTCTTTGCCCAGCAATTGTTTAATATTACGCTTTGAGTTGCTCAGAGAGTAAGTATCCTGATCTAATTTTTTGGCAGAAGAAATACTCTTTTCGTGACGGCGCTGTTTTAGTAGAGCGTCAGACAAAATAACAATATCACCAACCTTAATGAGACGGCTCCAAAGTTCGTAGTCTTGGCTATAGCGATAATCCTCGGAGTAACCGCCTAAATCGCTGACTAGTTTTTGTCTAAACATGACTTGGCTGTGACCTGCCAGATGATTGTAGAACAACAAGTACCAAGATACTAAGTCACGATCGCAAGCCCTTTGTTGTTTTCCAAGCAAACGTCCCTCTTGGTCGATCAAATCTATATTACAAGATACTAGAACGACTTCTGGAGCCTGCTCCAAAAATTCTACCTGTTTCTCAAACCTTTCTGGTAAGGACACATCGTCTGCATCCTGTCGAGCAACGTACTCTCCTTGTGCGAGTTTCAATCCCTTATTAAGAGACTTAGTTAAACCAATATTTTCTGTATTCTTGAACAACTTAACACGCTGGTCTTGTTTTGCATATTCAGTAAGTATTTCCCAGCTATTATCGATAGAGCCATCATCAATCATGATGAATTCAAAATCAGTAAAGGTCTGATTGAGAATACTTTCTATAGACTCCTGTAAGTACTGGTCGCCATTGTAAACCGACATTACAACGCTGACTTTAGGTAGCATTTGATATATCTCATCAAGTTTTTTCTAGGAATAGTTAGACCTTCATCAAGTTTTTGTAGTCTAGGCGCAGCAAACTGCAAAATCCGCTCTACTCGACTATCCCAAGTAAAGTTATGTACCTCTTCAAAAGCACGTTCAGCAATAACACTTGCAAGTGTTGGATTTTCAAATAATTGAACTATGGCTTGTTTGAAGGAAAGAGGCTCGTCAGGTTGTGCCAAAAGAGCATTTTCGCGATCGCGCAATACTGTGTTGATAGTTGGCAACGCCGAAGCAACAATTGGTCTTCTAGTAGCCATATACTCAAACAGTTTTAAGGGGCTGGTCGTCTCACTTAAATGCCAAGACTTACTAGTAGGAAGAATCAGAACATCTGCTGCGTATAAGTATGAGGCTAACTCCGATTGCACGACATGACCAACAATCTTTACATTGTTTAAGTTAAGGTTCTTACAGTCTTCTTTTACTTTATTAATATCATTTGTCCATCCTCCTACCAAAACAAATTTGTATTCTGGCATCAGGCGGGCAGTCTCTAAAAGTGTTGGAATTCCTTTATGCTCATATAGATGCCCAGAGTATAGAATGATTTTTTCATCTTGAGCAAAGGACAGCTTTTGGCGAGCGAAATCTTTTGACTGATAGGGCAAAAAATTACTTAAATCTACACCGCTATGGACAAATAAAGACTTCTCAGGACTGAGACCGTGTTTGATATATTGGTCTAACAATTGGGGCGATATGGTAACAAAACCGATAAAGTTTTTATCATCAAAAAATTTCCGACTGGGAGAATCATCATTAATCGGTTCATGCTTTTCCCATATCACTGGTATACCCATCTTCAGCGAAAGCTCAACAATGTTAGGTGTACGGGTATATACCAAAGAGGGAGATTTTAGACAGGCATACAAAACAGCTAATTTAAAAAATCTTGGATTGTAATAATCTGGAGGAAAAGGGTAATTTACCTTAATATGTGTTGGGATGCGTACTACCTTAAAATTGCAATGTAAGCCATACCAATCTTTAAATTCTGTATCCATCCCTTTCAATGCTGACTTAATGTCTCCACCTGTCACTAACTCAAAGTCTTCAAGCTTTTGAGATAAGGCTTGCGCCATTTTAGCGACTTGTATCGTATGAGCCATTTTTGAAGGCAGGTTTCCATAAGATAAGTAGAGCAGTGATTTTAATGTTGCCATGTTACATTTATTATCTGGTGATAGCACCCTAGTGTTCAGCGTGACAGTCTGATCAAATTACTTGCTCACAAGCTTCCACGACCTCGGCTGATAAAACTTACATCCACTCATCTTGCCATCTGATTCGACTGTAAATTTGAAAGATTCAATCACATCAAAAGTATAAAAAGAGCCGGTTTTGACTTTTACGCTCATAGTATATGTACCAGGTCTAAAGCCAAGATAAGGCAGATGAACTTGTATTTCATGTTCTCCTGGGAGGACTTCAAAAAACGTTTCATCATTTCCTCCACTTATAAATAAAGTTGAACCTCCTTCACTACCCAATTCTGTCATTTTTAAGTGGAGATTAACTTTATCAACTTTCTTATAGGCTTTAATACCAACACAAAAATTAACGTTTTGACCGCTGGCTATTGATTCAACAATGTTTCCCTGTTGGTTTCTAAAGAAAAGCGAAGCTATATCTATTCCTAAACTTTCAGCTTCTAATTTTTCTGGTAGAAACATGACTGCATTTTCTTGATTTGTTGGACTTCCTAAAAACAAATCTTCTTCATATTTTTTGACAACTTTTTCTATGTCACCAGATACAATGAATTCGCCTTTTAATAAATAAATTGCGGATTCACATGCATGTAATATTGCTTGAGTATTGTGGTTAACCAAGATAAAAGATATACCTTTTTGACGCAGTTCGTACAGCTTACGATAGCACTTGGCTTTAAATTTTATATCTCCTACAGCCAGCACTTCATCAATGAGAAGAATTTCCGGCTCTGTATGAATTGCACAAGCAAATCCTAGCCGTGCTGCCATTCCTGAACTGTAGGATTGCACTGGAGCATCAATCGCATCTCCGATTTCTGCAAAATCTACAACATCTTGAAATCGCTCATCAATTTCTTGTCTAGACAAACCCAAAATTGACATATTTGTATAGACATTTTCACGCCCTGTTAAAATTGGATTAAATCCCGCTCCCAAGGCAATGAGTGGCGCTAACCGACCAGTCACTTCCACAAAACCAGTATCCGGCTTGATTAACCCACTAATAATTTTTAGTAGTGTCGTTTTTCCACTACCATTTGGTCCTATTAAACCTAGTGATTCTCCTCGCCGCAACTCAAAACTGACATCCTTTAACGCCCAAAATTCCTTTGGTCTTAGCTTCTGGTTGGATGCTCGCGTTCTTGTTACCTCAGTAACAATATCCTGAACCCCGTAAAGTAGCGATCGCTTCAAGTCACGGCAAAACTTTTTCGAGACTCCCTGAACCGAGAGAACCACCTCATTCTCTTGCGGCTTTTCTAAAATTTCTTGATCGGTAAAGTTAATCGTCATTAGGAACTCATCCGCTCAACTACAAAAGGCATCGCTAGACGATATACGAGCCATGCTAGCAGTAATCCCACTATGGCAATGAGACTCGCCAGCCAAAATCCGTACGGGTTTGACACTATACCTGTGGTTGCCAATTCTCGTGTTGTCACAAGCAATGGAGTCACTGGATTTAGTTGCACAATTGCTGCTAATCCACCCCCACGGGGAACAGGATAAACCACTGGTGTCAAAAACAGCCAGAGTCCGATGATTAAGGTCAGACCCTTAGTGATGTCGTTATATAGAACACCAAGGGGAGCCAGTAACAAGCCGATAAATGTCCCTAAAATTACCAAATGAATCAAGGCTACTGGTGCTAAGATGACAGTCCAACTCACTGGCATCCGAAACCAGAGAAACAACCCCACGATGAGAATGAGTTTGATAGCAAAGTTGAAAAATATTTCGCCCAGCTTGGCAAGGATGAGTGCTTCACGTGGAAAATTGATTCTAGCAAGCATCTGCTTGGCGGCGTTCACTGCTTGAATTGGAGCGTTCAGTGCTTCTGTAAAAGTCTGCCATAGAGCCATGCTAAACATGACATAAGCTGGGTAAGGCAGATCTGTCGCTCCCACATTCACGATTTTGGCGTTACTAGCAAAAGTAAAACCCAAGGCTGTGATAATCGGTGGAACAAAAGCCCAAAAAATCCCCAGAAAAGACTGCCGATATTGCGCGCTAATATCCCGTACCATTAGCTGTCGAGCCAGTTCCCGAGAAGCAAGCAAGTCTCGCCCCATTGCTTTGAATAATTGAACAGGATGCTCCAGCTGACTTTTTGGCGTGTAAACCACCTTTCGCGATCGCCGATCTGATCTTGAAGTTAATTGCGATGGTTTACTTTTTAATTTGTCCATAAAAGGAAGGAAGTTGTCAAATGAATTACACAGAAATTATTTGCCTTAATGCTTAGAATATGGTGTTTGACACATTTGCACAACTTTCAACCATCTTTCCCAAACAGGTAGTCATAAAATGGATGCTCAGAGTGAGCAATTTTTTGCTGTGTTCCAAAATATAGTAAACCTCAATCAAATTTACCAATGCAAACAGATATAAATCTGGTTGTCACCATTAATTCTTGCCAATCAAGATTAATGGATCTTAAAAAAAAGATGAGAAAATTCTCATGATACCAGCCTATATCCCATGCATCTAACTGTTTCAATAAAGTTGTTGCCTAGCTTCTTGCGCAGATAAGCCACGTAGACATCAACAATGTTTCTGATTTTGCCAAAAAACCCCTATGTTTTCATCCTTGCACTATTTCTCCACAGGCTCCAGCCACCGTTTGATACTTGCTGGTAACTCAGAAGCAAGACGCAACGGTAGCTCAGGTGTAGAGAGAGATTGTGCGTAAGCTGGTGTGAGAAAAGGTTTGTAAATTTTTGCTTCTGGTGTTAATTGCTTGATAAATGCCAAGCTGACACCTTTCGTTAATTGACGGAGATATTTAGTTTCTTCACCTCGCCGTTCTTTGACAATAGTCGTCGCTGCACTTTCTGGATGTCTTGGATCGCTAATACTCAAGTGAGTTCCACCAATAGCAGTGAGCAAATACTTCTCACCTCGAAGTTGGGTAAAAGGTTCTATTTGATGTTTGAGTGCTGGGGTGAGGGCGTCTTCAGTTCCGCTTAAGACTAAAACTGGTTTGGTGACTTGTGTGAGACCTTTTTTGCCAAAAAGTTTTCCAACCAGAGGGTTAAGAGCGATCGCGCTTTTGACTCGCTCATCTTGTAATTTTAATTTACTCTCTTCTAAGGAAGCAGCCGAACACTGCAACCAATCACCAGGAGCTTCGCCGATATTTAAAGAATCTTTACAGAATTTCCGCAACTCTTCTAAGTCAACTTCTCCCCCTACTAAAGCCAAAGCAGTATAACCTCCCAAGGAGTGACCGATGATAGTGACTTTTTCAGTGTTTAACTTACCCTGAAGTTGACCAAGTTGAGTATTCAATTTTGCCAGTTCATTCAGCACAAAGCTAATATCTTTTGGTCGGTTTATAAATTCAGTGGCGCTTAATAGCCGTCCCAAGTTCTGTGTATCTGAGGCTCTACCGACAGCATCAACGTTGCTCCCAGGATGTTCAACAGCAGCAACAGTTATCCCATGAGAAGCTAAATGACGCGCTAAATAGCTCAAGAATCGTCGATTTGCTCCGAAACCGTGGGAGAGGACAACGAGTGGGTTTTCAGCGTTTCCCTGAGTCGAATAAATATCGACAGGAATCATACGATTGCGCTGTCGGTCATTCAGGACAATGGTCTGCTGCTGTACTGTTTGACGACCTAGTACTGCTGGATCAAATGCTGCTTTGAAAGGTATGCGACTTTCAACAGACAACTCTCGTTCGAGCAACAAACCAAAGGCTTGACTCTGTAAGCTATTTGGATTCAATTCAACCGCAAAACCGACAGCTTTCGTCGCATCTACAGTAATATTCTCTCCTGGGTAAGCTCGCAAGAAACTCAATGCGCTAAAACCGTTTGCTTGTCGCAGTGCAAAATTCAGGGTTGCTTTAATACTTTCGGCTGTACTACCTGGTATGACTCCGCCCAAGGATGATATGAACTGTCTACCTCCAGCGATCGCATCAAATTGTCGATAAATCTGTCTGCTACAGCAGGATTGACTTCTAATCGCTTGGTTAGCAGTTCTCGCACTTGCGATGTTAGTACGGGTGAGAGAATTTCTAGCCCTTCTGGTAATCTCCCGGTTTTGGCAAACTTCTCTAAGTCTGCGAGCGCGACTGACTGCTGAAATGGACCTAGGCGAATCGTGACTGTTTGAGCGGCGATTGTAGAGGACATTCCTTGACCCCATCCCAAAGCAAGCATCAAAGGGAATAGTAATTTTTGTGTCCAATATGCCTTACGCCGATGTTTGCCAAGCTGAAACTGCATATGAGTCATGAGTCATTTCATTCATCATGAGTGATTAGTAGCTCATAACTTATGACTTTGTGAGTTGAAATACAGTTTCCTGCAAGTCTGAAAATGGGGAGGATTGACAAACCTCCCCAGTTTGGGATTTTTTTAAAACCCGAATATAGCTCTGAAAATACCTAAGACAGAACTGAAAGGATTTATGATTGTACTAATGGTATCACTGGTCTTGGCTAGGCCAGAACGGTAGACTACCACAATATCATTATTGCGAAGTATGGGATTCGTTTGCTCATTAATTCCTGCTGCGAAATCGATTTTTACATTACGTTTAGTCACAGAACCATCGGGATTCAAGCGAACTAAATCAACTCTACCCCTGCTGGCTCTCCCATCATTAAACCCACCTGCTGAAAGCAGTGCTTGGTTTAAAGTACTGTTCGGCTGAACTTCTTTTATCCCTGGAACTTTCACTTCACCTACCACATTGACTTGAATTCGTGAAGGAGACAAAGTTGTAGTTGCTAATTGAGTCGCTTCTGCTCGGCTAACTTCTGTTGTTCGTGGAAACGCAATCGTATCTCCGTCTTGCAAAAGTACATCCTGATTGATGTCACCACTATTGAGTAGTTTCCACAGGTCAACTTTGATTGATTGTTCGCCGCCTGTTCTCGTGGGTCGGCGTATGGTGATATTACGAACATCAGCCTCTGGCGTAATTCCCCCAGCTAGCTGCAGTGCTCGCATCAAAGTTGGCTGCCCTGTTATACTTGGCGCACCAGTTGTATTGTTTGCATTTCCTCCTTCTGAGGTACCTTGAGTGACAAGATACGAACCTGGGCGGAGAACTTCACCAATCACTGCTACTGTACGAGGTCTGGTGGGGTCTGCGGCAAAGCTTGATGCAGATAAGTTTCGTGCATCTGCTAAGTTTAAAGTGGTTGCTGTTGGGACATAGATGGTATCCCCGTCCCGTAAGGTCAAATCCTGCGTTATCCTACCTGTTTGTCTAATGTCCTTCAAATTGACAGTAATGACTTGCTCTGGACCTCGTCCCACCTTACGCCTTAACAGCACTTGTGTCTCATCCGCTGACTGCGTTATTCCCTGAGCTGTCGTCAGTGCTGATAATACAGTTGGGAATTGCACACCGGGATCATTGCCTCCACTTCCTTGTAAGCTGAGAGTGTAAGATCCTGGACGTGTTACCTCTCCAGCAACGAAAATATTAATGGGACGGGGTGATAAAAGATTGACTGATATGATGGGTTGTTTGAGATAGCGCTTATACCTCTGAGCAATTAAATCTGCTGCTTGTTCTGTTGTGAGTCCCAAAACGGAGACACTACCAACTAAAGGTAGGTTTATAGCTCCACCCGGAGGAACTTGATACTCGCCTGAATATTCGGGTACTTCAAATACGCTGACTCTAATGCGATCGCCACCTCCCAAGGTATAGTTTGTACTTACCTGTGTTCCTGCTGGTATGGCTTGTCTTTGCGTATATTTTGTATCTATTTGTGTTCTTGCTGGTACTGCTTGTTTTTGTGTATAGTTTGCATTTACCTGTGTTCCTGCTGGTAAAACTTGTCTAGGAGTATTTGTATTTATTTGTGTCGCTGCTGGTACGGACTGCCTTTGTGTATAGTTCTTTATCTGTGTTGTTGATTGTTTGGCTGGATTCTGAGCTAAGCTAGCAAGCGGAAAAGCTATATTAATAGCAGTTAACAGTACCACGCCTCCAAATGGTTGGCAGATAAACTTTAACTTTGTATTATGCATATTTACCTTAGACTACTATTAATAGAGTACTGTCTAAACATTTTAAGCTTGACTATTGTCTTTTCTTCAAGTTCCCTAACACTTTTATTTTCTTAAAAAATTTTGTTTTTCAGGAACACAATTATTTATTGAATTTGAATTTTTAGTGAAGTTCATTTAAAGCCCAAGATTTTATCATATTTTATTTTCAATATATTGTGGTTATTATGACATTTTATCTGATGAGCTTTGTGTTCGTACAGTCGTAGAAACAAAAATATTCTTCACAATCAAATAATACGTGTAAGAAAAGTAGGATTGATAAATCATATATCGTGTCGTATCAACAGGAAGAGACGTAAAAAACTTTAGTAAAAAAAGAAAGCTTCGAGGGGAGCATCTTTTTACCTACACCATCTATTGTTTGTAGCAGTGAAAAAAAAATATATGACAGAATTATGACAGAGGACGATGAGGAGACTAAACTTAACTAGACACGCATGAAACTATCCAAGAGACTGGTTGTGTCTTTGGATCTGTTCCACAAAAAAATCTTCCAAAGAGGGACGAGATAAATTCATAGTAATGATCTGCCCTCCCATGAGACGCAAACTGGCAAGAAAATCATAAGCATCGCCTTGGACTTCACCTTGCCAAGAACCATCAGATTCATACTCTAGATTGGGAACCCATTTTTTAAGAACTTCCCACTGTCCCCCATAACCTTTGACAGAATATGCGTGACTTGTTCCTACTAATAGCTCATCCAGCGGACCAGAGGAAATTAATTCTCCTTGAGTAAGGATAGCAACGCGATCGCAAATTTGCTCAACCTCGCTGAGAATATGGCTGTTGAAAAAAATCGTCTTACCTGCAGCTTTCAGCGCTAAGATCATTTCTCGCATTTGGCGACGTTCCACAGGATCAAGGCCCGACATTGGTTCATCAAGAAACACCAATTCCGGGTCATTCATGAGTGCCTGTGCCATACCAACACGCTGTAGCATCCCTTTAGAATAGCAACGAAGCAGCTTTTTGCGGGCATCTGCTTGGGATAACCCCACCAACTCCAGGAGTTGAGGAATGCGTTGACGTTGCACCTTTTGAGGAATTTGAAATAACCCAGCACACAGTTGCAAAAATTCCCAGCCAGTGAGGTAGTCATAAAAATAGGGATTTTCGTTAAGGTAGCCAATGCGTTCCTTCACACTGCGATCGCCTAATGGTCTACCCAAAATCAATCCCCGTCCTGAGGTTGGACGAATAATTCCGAGCAACAATTTCAACAACGTTGTTTTCCAGCACCATTTGGTCCGAGTAATCCAAAAGTTTCTCCCTTATAAACCTTTAAAGAACAGCTTTTGAGAGAGACGACTTTTTGATTCAAAAAAAAGCCTGTGCGATAGACTTTTCGCAACTCAGAAGTTAAGACAACTGGCGGAATGCCTGTGGTATCCAGTTGAGAGTCAGGGGCGTCTGCGACAGACATCATGTTGTGCTTAATGCAACAGAGAAGATAAGATGTGAGAACGAATGACCCAGTTGACTGATAATAATAACACCTAATTGACCAATGTGTTCTCAATCAAACATCCTTTGAGGGATGAGTCATGAACTGACCAATGCGCTTAAGAACACCCAAAACTTACTCTAATTCATTTTCTCTTTCCATTGATAAAGCATAGGAACGGCTATACAAAGGTCTATCCTCTTGTGTAAGCTTAACAAACACAAATTCTCGACCATTCACCAGAAAACCAAACGTAGCTTTGTCGCTCCTAGGATTATCCAGCATATAGGTTAAAGCTTGGGGTAGCGCCTCCATAACATCGAATTTAGTACTTTTGGATTCAATGACGAATACCCAAAGTTGTTGCTGGATAACTAAGACATCGATATTTCCTCTAACAATAACTCCTTTATCTTCAGCAGTTATTTCGATAGAACTTTCAGTTTTGATAGCAAAAGGTGGTTGATAAAATCCCGCTAAATCTAATAGAGGAGACAGCACAACCATTTTTACGACCTCTTCTAGGAGATAACGACCGTTAAACAAGTTGAAATAGTTACTTTTCACTCGGTCTAAAGCCCGTTTTTCCTCATCTGTAAGAATAGGTAAGTTTTCTTGCCATTCGGGGAAAAATTCGGGATTTGTTGTCAGTCGAAGTCCGAAATGTTCTTGGAGTTCTTCTAGACTGATATAGCACATTGCAAGTAAATGAAGTACAGTACTGAGGTCTAAAAGGCAGACTCTAAGCCCTTTTTACTTCTGACCGGAGCCGGAGCGTCTGGTGGCTCCGCTCCTGACGACTGACGCCTCTATTCTGCTGTATCTTTGGCTTGAATGGTTTGAATCATAACATCCCCTTAGAACTAGGAATTGTACCAGCACGACGCTTATCAATTTCCACTGCCATCCGAATTGCTCTGGCAAACGCCTTGAATGTTGCTTCAATAATGTGATGGGAATTCATACCATCCAATTGGCGGATATGGAGCGTCATTTGGCTATGGTTTACCAAAGCCACGAAGAATTCGCGCACTAACTGGGTGTCATAAGTTCCCACTCGCTGGGTAGGAATTTGCAAGCCATAGCTTATGTGGGGACGTCCGGAAAAATCCAACGCCACCTGAATAAGTGCTTCATCAAGAGGTGCGAGGAAATGACCAAAGCGAACAATACCTTTTTTATCGCCAAGTGCCTTGCTAATAGCTTGACCCAAGGTAATACCAACATCTTCGTTGGTGTGGTGGTCGTCAATGTGTAAATCTCCCGTCGCCCTAACCTCCAGGTCGATGAGCCCGTGCGAGGCAATTTGATGCAGCATATGATCCAAAAAGGGAATGCCAGTTGCTGCATTGCAAACTCCTGTACCATCCAAGTTGATTTTGACAAACACATCTGTTTCGCTCGTCGTGCGGCTAATTGCAGCAATACGAGCGTCACAGGGAGGCTGATCGTTTTGTGAGGGGAGAATTTGGTGTAGGATGGAGTCTTTGGCGGAGGCATCGCTTATTTGCATACAAAACCTGGCTTATGCTTAATCATGGAATAATGGGTCAGAGCCATTTGCTAATAGTCAATCGCTAATGGTAAATACACAAATAGCACTTATTTATTAGCAAATAGCAATGTAGACGTTACATACCCATGATTTCATATCCTGCATCCACATACAGGACTTGTCCTGTTATTCCACTTGCCAGGTCACTACACAAAAAAGCTGCCGCATTGCCCACTTCTAGCTGAGTGACAGTGCGTCGTAGAGGAGCGACTTGCTCCACATGATGAATCATATCCAAAATACCTCCTACGGCACTAGAGGCTAAAGTCCGAATGGGACCAGCAGAGATGGCATTGACTCTGATATTTTGTGGACCCATTTCAGCAGCTAGGTATCGCACACTCGCTTCTAGCCCTGCTTTAGCAACTCCCATCACATTATAGTTGGGAATTGCTCGCACACCTCCTAAGTAGGTGAGAGTAACGATACTTCCTCCTTGTGTCATCAAAGGTTTAGCATATCCAGCGAGTTGCACCAGGGAGTAGGTACTGACCTCTAAAGCCAGATTGAATCCAGAACGGGAGGTTTGGCTAAAATCTCCACTCAGGTCTTCTTTACTGGCATAGGCAAGGCAATGGATGAGAATATCTAATCTGCCCCACTTATCGCTAATCGTATTAAAGGTAGACTTAACCTCTTCGTCGTTTTGGACATTACAAGGAAGAAACAGACTGGGGTTTAGCGGTTCTACCAGTTCTGCGACTTTTTTCTCCATTTTGCCTTTATCATCTGGCAAATAGGTAATACCCAGATTAGCTCCTGCTGCGTTCATTTGTTGGGCAATCCCCCAAGCGATTGAGCGATTGTTTGCAATTCCCGTTACCAAGACATTTTTTCCGGTCAGATCTAGCATATAAATTCTTAATGTGAACACTCCTGAACAGAGCATACTAGAATCTGACACCGATTTGTCTTTGTTTTGGATACTATTTGCAAACACAATTTTTCAGTCAGCTTTTGATACCACAAAATCATCGTTCATTTTTTAATCTATGCTCAAAACAGAGTAGATGGAAACGATTTCTGAGTCGACAGTAGGTGGTAGATAGTAGGTATTAGGTAGTCAATGGGATTTCTTCTTGATCTACCATATACCTCCTAGTCACGACAATTTGACACCTTCAACAGGATGAGTGTGTCTATTTTTTTTACTTCATAAAAGTTCGGAAAAAACTTTTGTAATTAACTGTTAAAAAGGACTAGATCTAAACAGTAAAAATTATGTATCATGATGAACAAATAAAGATGAGCAAAAGAGGTTAAGTATAGGGAAGTACAAAAAGGTTGACAATGTGTTCTTGATTTTTCAGGTGTATTCTTAGGAAATCAATTTTAGTTTTTCCGGCATTGGGTAGGGGAAGGTAAATGCTCGTGACACAAGATAAAGCCCTAGCAAATGTTTTTCGTCAGATGGCGACCGGAGCGTTTCCGCCGGTTGTGGAAACGTTTGAACGTAGTAAAACAATCTTTTTCCCCGGCGATCCTGCCGAACGAGTGTATTTTCTATTAAAAGGTGCCGTTAAGCTCTCCAGGGTGTATGAGGCAGGAGAAGAAATAACCGTAGCGCTGCTGCGGGAAAATAGCGTTTTCGGCGTCTTATCCTTGCTGACAGGAAATAAGTCAGATAGGTTTTACCATGCGGTTGCTTTCACATCTGTAGAATTGCTATCAGCACCCATTGAACAGGTGGAACAAGCGCTTAAGGAAAACCCAGAACTGTCAATGTTAATGCTGCGAGGACTGTCTTCGCGGATTTTACAGACAGAGATGATGATAGAAACACTCGCTCACAGAGATATGGGTTCTAGATTGGTGAGTTTCTTGTTAATTCTCTGTCGTGATTTTGGCGTTCCTTGTGCGGATGGAATCACAATTGATCTGAAGCTATCTCATCAAGCGATTGCTGAAGCAATTGGTTCGACTCGCGTAACTGTCACCAGGTTACTGGGTGACTTGCGCGAAAAAAGAATGATTTCAATACACAAGAAAAAGATTACGGTTCATAAGCCTGTGACCTTAAGTCGGCAATTTACCTAAACAAAGTTCTAAGCAATGAGTACCGAGTTCTGAGTAAGATAAAAAAAGCCCGAAAAAATGACTCAGAAATGCCAGTCCGCTCAACAGAACGGCACTTTGCACACTCACAGACTTCAGAGTTCCTACGGAGGAACCTGCAGCCTATGCCTACGGCACGGCTGTGTCTGTATCATGCGACCTCCCGATTGAGGCATGGGTATCTCATGACCTGCGGTACATCTGCGCCGCAATCATTGCTCCTCCGTAGCAAGCACAGAGATGCCTCCCTTGCAAAGCGCACGCTAGTTAAGAGGGCGCGTTAAAACGCCACTTACGAGACTGTGGGCAAAGCCTACAGGAGTTTGCATGCACGAAGAGGGACTCTCCGTACGCACAAAGCCTGTGCCAGGCATACGCGTAGCACAAGTGTAGGGCATAGTTCAGCAGCCCACCCAGAGCGTAGACGCACAGCGGTTTTCCTTTGCAGTGCGCTGTCTGACCGCTGTGCGTCTAAAGATAACTCTTGGCACAAAACTCTCTTGGAATAAGGAATAAAGACTGGTGAAGATTGGGTCATATCAATGCTTGCTCATCACTAATTTCCCACAGATTATGATTGGAAGTAGTAGGCTGTATCTGGAAGGATTTCGTCGGTAGCTGAAGATGACCACCGGGTACATCCTAATAGCGGCAATTTTAATTCTGGGAGGCGTTATTGCCACTGTGGGCGATCGCATTGGCACACGAGTTGGCAAAGCGCGTCTCTCACTTTTCAACCTGCGTCCCAAAAACACGGCGGTACTGATAACTATTTTGACAGGTACTTTGGTCTCGGCATCAACCCTAGGAATTTTATTTGCTGCCGACGATGGATTGCGTAAGGGAGTTTTTGAGCTGGAAGATATTCAAAAAGACCTCAGGCGCAGGCGCGAACAACTGGACACAACAGCAAAGCAACTCGGAGAAACCAAAACAGAGCTAGAGCAAGCCCGAAAAGAACAAAAGGCTCAAGAAGAACGCTTACAGCAGACGAATCAATCCTTACAGGAGGCAAATGCCAAACAACAGGCAACTCAAGCTCAACTGAACCGTACTATCAGCCAACAAGCTCAGACTCAAGCTCAACTTCAAAACACCCAAAGTCAACTCGCTCAAGCAGTCACTCGATATAAACAAGCCATAGCGGAACTTCAAAGCGTTGACGATGAGAAAAAAAAGCTGTTGGTGGAAATTGAACAAAGAAAGGCAGAACGCCAACGACTGTATCAAGAAGCAAAAAAAGCGATTTTGCAAGCCAAAACAGCTATTGAAAAACGCGATCGCGAATTAGCCAATCGACAGCAAGCTATTAAACAGCGGGATCAAAAAATTGCCGAACTGGATCAACTCATTCAAAAGCGAAACATAGAAATTACAGCGCGAGAGCAAGTGATTGCTCAACGAGAATCTCGCCTCAAAGAATTGGAAACACAACAAGATTATCTGGAACAGGAAGTGGCAAGACTGGAAAAGTCCTATCGTGATCTCCGTGTAGGTAAACTGGCATTGGTTCGCGGTCAAGTTCTTGCTGCAGCCGTAGTTCGTGTCCAACAGCCTGTTGCAGCGCGTCAGTTGATCATTCAACTTTTACAGGAAGCTGACCGAAACGCTAGCATCGAATTAACTGAGCCAGGCACGAATTCTACGAATTTACAGGTTCTGCAAGTGACAAATGAGCAGGTTGAGCAATTAAGCAAGCAGATTAATGATGGTCGAGAATACGTAGTGCGAATTTTTTCTGCTGGCAATTACGTTAGGGGAGAGAAGCAGATTGCATTTTTTGCTGATGCAGCGCGTAACCAAGTTGTTTTTACCCAAGGTCAGGTTATAGCAACAACGCCTGCAGATCCCAAAACAATGACATCTTATCAACTGCGGCAGCGGCTGGAACAGCTCATTTCTGCTTCGCAGTTTCGCGCTCGTAATGCTGGTATTTTAGAAAGTATTCAAATAGATGGGACTTTCATTCGCTTTATTGCCCAGTTGAGAAAGTACAACCAGCCAATAGATATCAAAGCTATTGCTGCAGAGGATACATACACAGCTGGACCGCTGAAAGTAAAACTCGTGGCAATCCAAAACGGACAAGTTATTTTTAGCACTTGAAAAACTAAGGATAAAATGAAAAATATTTAAGTACCAAAGCTATCCAGCTATATGACTAATTGTTAATTTTTAATAATTTGTAGTCAAAAGTCCATAGTCCAAGAGCTATTAACTTTTAGCTATTAACTTTTAACTTTTAAATTTTTATTATGACTCTCCGGGAATTCTTGCCAACTCAACCAGCTATCTTGGGTTTCGACCCAGGTCGCGATAAGTGTGGTTTAGCTGTGATGGGACTTGATAGGCAAGTGTACCATCACCAAGTCGTATCGGCAACTGAGGCGATCGCCGCTATTATGTCGCTACGTCAACACTTCCCCATTTCTTTACTGGTCATGGGTGACCAAACTACGGCAAAACGCTGGAAACAGCAACTGCAGGATAAATTAGCCGATTCATTGAACATCATTTTAGTGGATGAGCGTTACACTAGCTTAGAGGCACGCGATCGCTACTGGCTAATGTATCCTCCCAAAGGACTCGCTAAGTTCATACCACAAGGCTTGCGACAACCACCACGACCAGTAGACGACATTGTAGCCATCCTGCTCATTGAAAGATATCTTAATCGTTTAACTGAATCAGTCGTAAACAATAAAGACTGAAGAAGGAAGAACATAGCAAGTTTCAATAGTATAAATCAGCCCACACTGTAATGTACTCATTCAGTGTGGGAGTATGTCACAGTTCAGCTCGAATAGTGAAGGCATAGTCTCCTCCTGGTTCGAGCTGATAATCTCGTTGCTCTAAAAAGCGACCGAGGGGTTCCTTGATCAAAGCACGCCCTTGAGAAGGCTTAACAGAAAGTTCTCCTCGACGGAAATGCCATTGGAACTGCCATTCAAAGTCGCCTGCTCTCACTTCACCTTCAAGAAAACCATTTTGCCAGGATTGACGGGTAATCCTGACATGGGCTGTAGTTTCTGGTAAACGCTTAGCACTCACAATGCTATGTGTCAAGTTAAAAATTAAAGCCAATTTGTTATAGCTTTACATTTATTTAAAATACCTCAAATACACCAACGGGAGTATTTGGATATTCGTAGTGTTACCAGAGTGACAGTGATGCAGCCGCGATTTCACTTGTGCGGCTGTTTAGATTTTAGATTTACGATGTAGCTGTTGAGTGTAGTCGTTGAGTTGTCCTAGATTTTGGATCTGCGATTCATCCACAATCCAAAATCTAAAATCCAGTTAGAGATTACCGATTTACTGCTGCTGCTTCTCGCGCTGCAGCTGCTTGCTCTGGGTGAATACCTAGGCGGGTAAGATTAATTCTGCCTTTGCTATCAATTTCCCGCACTTTAACAATCACTTCATCACCAACTGCGACTTCGTCCTCAACTTTGCCAACACGGTAGTCAGCCAGTTGCGAAATGTGGATCATTCCTTCCTTACCAGGAAGAAATTCTACAAACGCACCGATGGGTATAATTCTTGTTACACGACCTACGTAGACATCGCCTTCATTTAGCTTTCTTGTCATGCCTTGGATTATGTTCCGCGCTTTTTTCGCTTTGTTTTCATCCACAGCAGAAATTGTTACTGTGCCATCATCTTCAATGTCGATTTTAGCACCAGTCTCCTCGGTAATACCCTTAATTGTCTTACCACCAGGTCCGATCACTAGACCGATCATGTCCGGATCGATCCGGATCGTCAACAGACGTGGAGCATAAGGTGACATTTCGCTGCGCGGTTGATCAATTGTCTGGAGCATTTTCTCCAGGATGTGCAACCGTGCTGCTTTGGCTTGGTGGACGGCGAGTGAGATAATATCCAGAGGTAAACCGGAAATTTTCATATCCATTTGTAGGGCGGTAATCCCTTTTTCCGTCCCGGCAACTTTAAAGTCCATGTCGCCCAAAAAGTCTTCTATACCCTGAATATCAGTCAGAACTCTGACTTCGTTACCTTCCTTAATGAGACCCATTGCGGCACCACTGACGGGTTTAGAAATGGGTACGCCTGCATCCATCAATGCCAGTGTCGAACCACATACTGAACCCATTGAGGTGGAACCGTTAGAAGAAAGCACTTCCGATACGACCCGAATGACGTAGGGGAAGATTTCTCTTGGCGGAAGCACAGGTAATAGCGCTCTTTCTGCCAGCGCCCCGTGACCGACTTCCCGACGTCCTGGGGCACGTAAGGGTTTCGTTTCCCCAACAGAGAATGGTGGGAAATTGTAATGGTGCAGGTAGCGCTTTTGTTGATCGGTTTGCAGATCATCAGCGAGTGATTGAGCATCTCCTGGTGTACCAAGAGTACAAGCGGATAGCACCTGAGTTAATCCCCGGTTGAATAAACCGCTCCCGTGGACTCGTTTAGGTAAAATGTTAACGCCACAAGATACAGGACGTACTTCATCAAGCTTGCGACCGTCCACACGAACGTTATCTTCGATGATTTGACGGCGCATGAACTTTTTGGTAAGCTCCTTGAAGGTATTATCTACAGCTTTACTGTTTGCTGATGCAGCAACGCGAATAGAGTCTTCTTGTGGAAGTTCGGCGATCGCAACTTCAATAGATTCCTTAACTGCATCTAGAGCCGTATCGCGCTGTGTTTTATCGAAATCAAATTGCGACAGAATTTTCTTAATTTCAAGAGCAGCGCGATCGCGTATATAATCTTCCAGCGTTGAGTCCACCTCTGGTGGCTCCTCTACTGGAATTTCTATACCAATTTCAGCAATCAAATCTTGCTGCGCTCTAATTAAATCCTGTACAGCTTCGTAGCCAAATTCAATCGCTTCGATAATGTCTCTCTCTGAGAGTTGATTTGCTCCTGCTTCCACCATGATGACACCTTCTGGTGAACCAGCAACTATCAAATCCAGGTCTCCAGCTTCAATTTCTGCATAGGTGGGGTTAATGATAAAATCATCTCCCACGAGACCAACACGCACTGCCGCCATCGGTCCGTTAAATGGTATCTTAGCCATTAAAGTGGCGATCGAAGCACCAGTCACTGCTAGCACATCAGGTGGCACCAACTCATCCATTGAGAGTGTCAAGGCAATAATTTGCAGGTCGTCTCGCAACCAAGACGGGAACAAAGGACGTAGTGGACGGTCAATTAAACGACTCGTGAGAGTTGCTTTTTCTGGAGGACGACCTTCTCGCCGCAACATTCCTCCGGGAATTCTACCTGCTGCATATAGTCTTTCTTCGTAATCTACTGTCAGGGGAAGAAAATCGATGCCCTCTCTGGCTTGTGAACGCGTAGCCGTCACCAAAACTGTTGTGTCCCCAGATTCTATCAACACTGAGCCACCAGCCTGGGGAGCTAAATGACCAACCTTCAGTCGAATATCCCGTCCGTCAAAGGATATTGACTTCTCAAATTCTCCCATTCAGTTTTTTTTCCTTCTATGCACGCTATTCTCTCTTAGTGGCAATCCTAACATTTATGCTCTCTGGCTGGCGTCAGTGACCGAAAAGAACTCACCAAGTCAGCCATCAAAATTGAGTCATGTATTCTAAATTCTGTACGAGTGGTGAATGAGTCAAGACGTTTCTATACCTATAGACCCCAGAAAAGCACTACCTTTTCCAGAAACTGCTCAGTTTTTTGCTTCTGCAATTGTAAGTTGTACAATAAATATAAATATTTTATTGCATATTTGCTAATTTTTATGACAAGTTTTTTCGATTTTCCACTATGTTTATTAATGAGTCAAAAATATTTGAATAATATGAAAAATCAAATAATGAAGCGACTTATGAAATGAGAAAAAACCTTAAAAACTTAAGTTTCACGAACATTTGAGTAGTTATTAAATGGCAATTTTACACGGTAGTTGGTTAACACAAAGTCAGGGCTGTTTATTTGTTTGGGGAGAGACTTGGCGAACTCTTAGGACAAATTCTAGTCAGAGTCCATTGAATGATGTATCAATACATCCTCTGGCAATGACACCACTAGAATTAGTCGAGTGGCTTCATTCGCGTAACATTTCAATTGCGAGAATGCCACAAACAAAACATGTAGAAATGTTGCATGCGAAGTCTCTACAAAATGGGAAAACGCGCAAAGCTGTGAGTGCTGCCAATGTAAGTTTGTCAACGCACTCCCAAATTGTTGCCCTACCAACTCATGTTTTAGAAAAGACTGAAGAGGGAACAGTTGAAATTTTCCCAGCGCATTCTGCCACATTAAATTCACCAAATCAAACTCCGCAGTACTTGCAACCGTGGCTTGTCGAAGGTTTTTGCCTCAACTCCGAAGAAGCAATAAAATTTCTGACCTCCCTACCTCTAAATGTTACTAACGGGGAAGATAGTTTTTTGGGGGGAGATTTACGTTTTTGGGTGCAGGTTGCCCGCTGGAGTTTAGATTTAATTTCGCGTTATAAGTTTTTGCCCACAATTCAACGCCAATCAGATCATTCCGTAGTCGCCAAATGGCAAGCACTTCTTGATAGCGCCCAAGATAGCACTCGCTTAGAAAAATTTTCTCAATTGATGCCATTGGCTTGTCGGACTTATCAAGGAAGTGGGGGAGATGGGAAAGATGAGGGGGCAAAGTCTTTCTTCTCCTCCTCATCTGCTCATATAAACTTACCGCTTGAACCTCAAGACTTGCTGCTGGGATTTCTTAACAGTACGATAGATGCTCAAGTACGAGCAATGATAGGTTCCCAAACTCTCGCAGAAAGCAGAGTGATGGCGTCTTTACCGTCTGCAGTGCGACAGTGGTTGCATTCTTTGACGGCTGTGTCTAACACAGTGAGTGCTGATCCATTTGGCGTGGAAAGACTTGAGGCGGCGCTGACAGTTTGGACTATGCCCTTGCAATACCAAATAGCGGGGAAAAACCAGTTTCGTACTTGTTTTGAACTGCGTTCTCCAGAGTCAGGGGTGGAGACTGCTTGGACTTTAGCTTATTTCCTGCAAGCCGCTGATGATTCCAATTTTCTCATAGACGCGACAACGATTTGGAACCACCCTTTCGAGAAATTTGTTTATCAAAATCGAACAATTGAGGAACCGCAAGAGACATTTTTGCGGGGTTTAGGATTGGCTTCGCGATTGTATCCACCCATTGCAGCCAGCTTAGAAACTCCATCTCCTCAATTTTGCCACCTCAACCCAATTCAGGCTTATGAGTTTATCAAATCTGTAGCATGGCGGTTTGAAGATAGTGGTTTGGGCGTCATTTTGCCGTCTAGTTTAGAGAACCGTGAAGGATGGGCAAATCGTTTGGGTTTGAAAATTACTGCCCAAACGTCCAAGAAAAAGCAGGAACGCTTGGGTTTGCAGAGTCTGTTGAATTTCAAGTGGGAATTGGCAATTGGTGGACAGACGATTTCCAAAGCAGAATTTGACAGATTGGTGGCGCTAAATAGCCCATTAGTAGAAATTAATGGCGAGTGGGTGGAATTGCGATCGCAAGATATCAAGACAGCACAAGCCTTTTTTGCTTCTCGTAAAGAACAAATGGCGCTGTCTTTGGAAGATGCTTTGCGTATCAGTACAGGGGACACTCAGACGATTGAAAAATTACCAGTGGTTAGCTTTGAGGCGTCTGGAGCATTACAGGAATTAATATCCGCCCTGACAAATAACAAAGCTGTCGAACCCCTGCCCATACCCACCAGCTTCCAAGGAAAATTACGACCTTATCAAGAACGCGGGATGGCGTGGCTTGCGTTTCTAGAACGTTGGGGATTGGGTGCTTGTCTGGCGGACGATATGGGACTTGGCAAGACTGTGGAGTTCATCGCCTTCCTCTTACACCTAAAAGAACAGGAAACACTAGAGAAACCAACACTGCTTGTTTGCCCAACTTCAGTGTTAGGAAACTGGGAAAGAGAAGTTAAGAAATTTGCCCCAACGCTGAAAGTTCTGCAATATCACGGTGATAAGCGTCCCAAAGGGAAAGCGTTTGTAGAAGCAGCAAACAAGCATGATATAATCATCACAAGCTACCCACTCGTTCACCGTGATATCAAATCATTACAGAGTGTTTCTTGGCAGATTCTTGTTTTAGATGAAGCGCAGAATGTAAAAAATTCAGAGGCAAAACAATCACAGGCGGTAAGGCAAATAGAATCTACATTTCGGATTGCCCTGACAGGAACACCAGTAGAAAATAGACTCCAAGAACTCTGGTCGATTTTGGATTTTCTCAATCCTAGTTATTTGGGAAATCGGCAATTTTTCCAGCGGCGTTTTGCTATACCAATTGAGAAATATGGTGATGCTGCTTCGTTGAATCAATTGCGCTCATTAGCTCAACCTTTTATTCTACGTCGTCTGAAAACTGACCGCAGCATTATTCAAGATTTACCAGAGAAGCAGGAAATGACCGTATTTTGTGGTCTAAGTGCTGAGCAGGCACAACTGTATCAAAAGGTTGTGGAAGACTCTTTGGCTGAGATTGAAGAAGCTGAGGGATTGCAACGCAGAGGAATGATTTTAGCTTTACTGATTAAGCTCAAGCAAATCTGCAATCACCCATCGCACTATTTGAAGCAAGCTACATTGGAACAACATCATTCTGGAAAACTCCAGCGTTTGCAAGAAATGTTGGAGATGGTTGTAGTCAGTGGCGATCGCGCTTTAATTTTCACTCAGTTTGCACAATGGGGTAAGTTGCTAAAGCCATATCTGGAAAAACAGATAGGTCGAGAAATATTGTTTTTATACGGTAGTACTCAGAAAAACAACGTGAGGAAATGGTAGACCGTTTTCAACATGATCCTCAAGGACCACCAATTATGATTTTGTCGCTGAAAGCAGGTGGTGTGGGATTGAATTTAACACGAGCAAATCATGTTTTCACTTTGACAGATGGTGGAATCCAGCAGTGGAAAATCAGGCAACAGATAGAGTCTTTCGCATTGGTCAAA